>DUDM01000009.1 GCA_012959275.1 Candidatus Poseidoniales archaeon | reverse complement strand
AGAGAGAATACTAAGAGACCAATTGGTCAATGATGGGCCAATAGCTTTTGAGCCATCATCGCCAAACAATACAAAGAGTGTTGGTAGGAAAGGGAGTAGGTAAGAAAATCCAAACCAAAAGGCCTTGTCTAAAATGCTTTTTCCTTCTTCATTGCTGCTTTCTGATTCGTTTTTCCATACGAAATTCCAGGCTGCCCAATTACTCAATACGCTAATTATTGAAGCGGTCAAAAACAAGGTCAGGTCGTTGGGCACATCGCTCCATGGTGGGGATTATGATATCAAAGCGTCGATTCATAACTTCGGGTGAATCAACGGCCCTTTCTTTTTTTTCTGCGGCTGGATTTTTGTGAATGTTGCTGATTTTCCCACTGCCGTCCACTCGTCGAACGTTGGTTCTGTAAATCCCAACCAGAAACTGTTGGCTCTTCAGGGATTCTTTCCAACCTACGAGGCATTGATTTAATGCCCTTTACTTGGAATTTTAAGTTGAATGAATCCTCAATTTCTCGAATTGTTGACCCTCCTTGGCCAACGACCGCCCCAATCATGCTATCAGGGACATAAATTGTGGCATTTCTTTCGCTAACTATTTCTATTTCAAGATTTGTAATTCCTAAATAATTTCTCAGATCTTTGGTTAACTCCCCTCTTGCCATCTCTAAAAGTGGGCTTGCAGACTTTTTATCTCCAACTGGAACTACTGCTATTTCAGAACCAAATGCAAACATTTCATAGCAAACTCTTCCCTCTGGGAAACGAACTATTTCTACAACGGGCCTAGATAATTCCTCTTGCATTCCTGTTGGCGCTTTAACAGTCATTCTCAATTCTAGTACTTCTGCGATTTTTCCTTTTTCAATATGTAATACAGTGTCAAGAACTTGTGGAACTAATCCAAGTTCTACCTTCCCGATTAACCTCTGAATGGCTTCTAAAGCGGAATTGGCGTGAGTTACTCCTAGCAATCCTACTCCAGCAAGTCGAACATCGGCAAATATCTCGAAATCTCTTGTCCTTCTTACTTCATCGAAAATAACGAAGTCGGGCCTCACAAGAAATATTATTTCTGCTGTTTTTTCGAGGTCTCCTTCCAATGGGGCATATTGGGTGATTCGTGGCCGTAACTGCAAATCCCTAGGGGCCTCCATGGTCTTGACCATCGCTCCAATTTCCTCATCCAAATGCTCAGCAATTGCTTGAGCCAAAGTGGTTTTTCCTGAACCGGGCCTTCCAGAAATGAATACTCCCCTATGATGGTCAGCCAAACGCTTCAGAAGGGCTTCTGGTAACTCATATTCATCGAGAGAAAGTTTTGCCACTGGCCGTACAATAGTGACTTCCCATGCATCTGAAAAAGGTGGCCAAGCACACGTTATTCGCAAATCTCCAATTTGCAAAACTTTGCAACCTTTGCGATCTATCTCCAAAAAACAATCTGAACGGTGGGTATTGTTTTCTACGATAACGTCCAGTGCTTCACCCAAAGCCTGTAAGGCCAAGGTGTCCCATTGCTCCCCTTCTATTTCATCTAAGGTAATAGCAGAAATATGGCCTTGTTTTACCCTAACTGGGCAATCGGCTTTGATGAAAACAGTACTAACACCTTCAGTCAATAGAATCTCTAAGCCATCTGGTAGTTCAGGGTGGTCGTTGTGGATTGCCATATTATTCACGCTTTAGCCGGTTCAAGGGTGTAATAACTCCACCAGCCGAAACCGGCTGTGATGGTTGCAAGTATTAGAGAGCCTGCAGAAGGAAATTGGAATGTTACGGTAAAGATTACGTAAAATAGAATTGTCAATAAAACAAACATTAGCCAAGAAGTGATTTTCTGGGGGCTAGCTCCGAGAGAATCTTTCACTGTCTCTAAATTCATTGCTGCCCAAACGAAAGTTAAAGCAAGAGATAATCCCAAGCCAGTCCAGAATCCGTTCATCATTCCATGAAGAATCCCGACAACGATAGCAATAACGAGACTACTGCCAAGTAACCAGCCGCAAGAGGTACAACGCATGTTCTCGGCGAGGGAGGCGGACATTTCAATGCTGTTGTATATCTTCGTGTTTGATTTCGTGGATTTCAAGGCGGCTCTTCCACCCAACGCTGCGTAAAGCTGGTCGGCCAGATGTGTTTGGTGCTGAATTATGGTTGATAATTCTCACCATAAACGCAGTTAATTCTGCTTCAAGAGGAGATGTTTGTTCTTCTAATTGGAAAATGGCGTTATTCAGGGTTAGGAATTGGTGGTTTGAAAAATCCAATTTTATTTCCCCCTCGGTACCACTGATTTTCATTTCCCTTACTTCTTCTTCTGCGCCCCATGATACTTCACAAAGGCCTTCAATACCTGGTTCAAATTCTAATGAAATCCGACATAAAAGACTGGACTTTGTGGTGTCGATTTGGCCTCTTGTTCTAACTGGTTCGGCTTCATGCAATAAATGACAACACAAGTCAAGATAATGAATTGCCAGCACATCAATTATTGATTCATCCCCTCTAACAGAACGGGTTGAATGGCGGATGCAATGGATTCTTTCTACTTTACCAATTAATCCTTTAGCGATTATTTTTCTACTTTGTTTGACAGCAGAATGATGACGAAGGAGGAGGCCCGTTTCGATAACTGTTCCTCCTGTCAAAGATTTGTCCATCAATATTCGTGCCTCTTCCTCTGTTTCTGTCATAGGTTTCTCAATCAAAACGTGCATACCTGAATCGATTAGTTTACTGGCGATTTCAAAATGTGTAGAGGTTGGTGTGGCAATAATTGCGGCCATCCCTACCTTCTTTTTGAATTGCCATATTGCTCCAAGGTGTTCGGCATAATCCTTATTTTTTTGTGAAATATCCCAAGCAAATAATTGTCCAATTACGCCATTTTTTTGAAGTTTGGATAGGTTTTGTAAATGGTTACTTCCCCATCTTCCAATGCCTACAACTAAGACATCTATCGGCATTAATATTGCCTCACTCGTACATTGTAGGTCTAATCCAATTTCCATCTTCATCTTTTACATGAAGAGTGAATTCTTCAAGGGCGTTATCCTCATCCACGAATTCAAAGGTCTGTTGAGTATCAAAACCTTGTTTTCGATAAACCTTCGGTGTGAATGATAGGCCTTGTATTCCAATATATCTAGCACGTGGAACTAGAGTTGTGAGGCGTGCATAGCCACCATTCCACAATCCAAGTGCCGTCATTGCATCCTGACTTGTGGGGGTATTCTTTCCTTGTTTTTGGTCTGCAAAAGGAGGGACTATTGCCTCTTCAGGAATATCCAATAAATCTCCTTCATACTTCCTTTTCGGTTGGTTCATCCAAAATGGCATGAACTTCTTGCGTATCTTCTTGTGATTCCTTTTCTTGTATGGGACGCCATCAAGATATTCCTCTTCGTAAGCATAAACAACATGTTTGATATTATCCCAAACTTTTCTGGTGAGACAATATCCCCAAAAATGACGGTTTGTTGCAATTACTTTGTCGAGGTCTTCTTTCTGAGTATCCTCATCATGTTTGTTCAGGTTGTACCCCATCACTGTACCAACGTTATCGTATTGGTGTGCCCAGTCACTTAATTTCAAAACTGTTGTAATGTAAGTTGGGGAGAGTATCATGTCATCTTCAAAAAGGATTAGGCGGTCATAACCAAGGCCATCAAAAATTTCTCTGCGTGCCCCAATTAAGTGACGTCCTATGCCGTAATTTGAATCCCTACAAACAATGTGCTTAGATTTTATTGATGAGTTTTCAATCATTTCTATTAGTGCCTCTTGATTGGCTTCCCTTCCGCCATCTAAGTAAAAATGAAAGTCTAAAGTTTGGCTTTCAGGACACCTTTCAAGGCTCTCTAAAGTCTGTTGAAAATAGTGAACCCGCTTGAATCCGATTAACAGAATTGCAGTACGCATTTTCTTCCCTCATGTCATCTCAAAGGAGTCTTGCACATAACCGCGACGGAATCATGGCTTGCTATGAATCAGACCTCATCTTCAAATTGAATCTTGCGTGCCGCCTCAACTGTACCCTCTTCAAGGAACCAAAAATCAGGTGTTGAACGTGGCATAAATTCATCCCATTTCTGAACTGTGCGAGCGAATATTTCCTCTCCTGCTTGAGTTTGACACCATTCATGTATCCATTCAGCATCTGCTACTATTTTTTCGTCATCTGATGCAACCCGCTTCAAAATCTCAGCTTGCATTGCTACCGTCATCATCCAATTTGGAGAAAGAGCATATGTCATGAATGGATTACGTTCAGTATCTACACTTCGCCATTCAATCCACAAGCCAAGCACTCTATCGTATACCCAACCAACAAAGAGTACGGTAAACATTACACCTGCAAAAATGCTGAATAATCCCCAATAGGTGTTTGGAATTCCCAAAGTAGACTCATTTGCAGCGAAAACGGGTCGCCATCTTACATATGGCCAAATTAAAAGGGTTAGAGTAGTTGCCCAAAAGCCTACAGAAATAAAGGCTTGAGATTGTTGGACTCGCCAATATTGACGCATTACCCACTTCTTAATGAGGTTCTCATTGCTGCCGGCCAAAGGTCTTCTAGACATGTCGCTCAACCCCCTCTGCTCGCTTTCTATTCAAGCACCTTTCGCCCTTAGGGGGTAGGAGGTAGGGGTTCTCTAATGTGCTCGCTGAAGTCACCGTCTCCATTCCAAGAACGCGCATATTCATCTATTCTACTTATTTTGAGGGTTTTTTCATAGCCTCCCCAGTCTTCAATTAAACCATATTTGAATGCTGCACGGGCTGCATGACCTGGTAAAAGGGCCCGCCATGTTTTTGGGATTCTTCCTGGAGTAATTGTGTTGACTTGAGAGATGATTGTAGTACTACAAGATGCTGAAAGGGTATGATACCATTCTGGCCTCTCTAACAACTGATTAATCCTGTTGCATAATTGTTCAAACAAAGCTTTGGGTTTGCCTTCTGGTGCGTTGACTCGGTACATGTGCACTTTGTGAGAACGAACATTTGTCCTAAGGTGTAGGGCATCTCTTTCTGTTGCAACTAATAGATACAATTCAAAGGCTCGCCACATTCCATCCCATGGGTGATATTTGTCGCCAATCTCTCTTCGGGTTTCGAAAGAAAAGGTTAGAACTTGGCCATCGTTGAATTCAAAACTCAACATCGTATGGGCTAGGCCTCTTATTTTGTGGAAGTGATCAATAATGAACCAAACGTCTTTGATTTCATTTGTGTTGACTTTCTTTTCAATCCAAGAAATATCATGGTCCCTACTGCTTCTCCAAGTAAAATCTCTAACGTTTTGAATAGTAAAATTATCTCCATCCATATTGACCGATGCATGTTCGGCGCAATCGCTCCACCACTTTCTATCAAGGGTGGGTTTTCGCGGCCTGACTCTGGTCCACCAAAGCCATGCATAGCGCAGTAGGATAACTAATATCTCCGCGGCTATAACGCATCCAATGACAAGCAATAGGCGAGTCAACATCAAGAGTGGAGACTAGGCTCTCACTGTTCTAAGTTGTTATTCAGAGTTCGGTTAGTCTTCTTTTTCCGCATCGCTTGAAGATGTTGAACTTTCTTCAGCATACCCATAGTAGTCATCTTCAACCTCTTCATTAAGCACGAGAGAATCTGTCATATTCATAGTCGATAGGTTGGTCACAGTTATTCCTGCATGCGAAATTGCATAGATATAATCACCCATGAATATTGAACGGCTAATCCCAGTGCTGCTCCACCAATAATGGCCGCTTGTGTAGAAATCTGAATGGTCAACCTCTCCATGAATTGTTAGATTGTTTCCAGCTGAAACGTTGACGATAACCAACTTAGAAACCCAATGATATTTCCATTGATAGTCACCGTTGCTATCATACCAATACTTGTAGCGGTAAGTGGTCATTGGTACAGCCAGTAATTCCTTTGGCCCCCAATATTGGAAGGCTTTGTGTTCATAGGTTGCTTCTGAATATCCCCATGACCAACCATCTGTTGAATCTGAAACAGGACTTAATCCAAGAACATCAACAAGAGTTGGGTCAGTAGCATTTGAAGCATTGAATAGGGATAGTTGGGTATTTGACCAATCTAATCCAGTCCCATCTTCATTAGCAGCACCAATGCCAATTGTCAATAATTGGCCATCTCCAAGTGGATGGATATAGGTTGATACCCCTGGCACCTCTAATTCACCAAGGATAGTTGGGTTGCTTGCATTTGATAGATCGATGACCCACAATGGGTCCATTTGACGGAAAGTGACAATGTATGCCATGTCTCCAACGAAACGGGCACTCC
>DUDM01000008.1:35865-38229 GCA_012959275.1 Candidatus Poseidoniales archaeon | reverse complement strand
GCCCAATTATTCTATTGATGGCATTGGCTTGGAATTCTTTGAAAGCATATGAAAATTGGTTATCTGCTGCTGCAGCAATACTGCTACTTTGGTTATCATGGAAAGCATTCAACACCAAAGCCCCTATGATTTCCGAAACACAAGAAGTGGAGCATTCATTAAGAAATGGAGTCATGACAAATCTGGTCAATCCAAATCCCTATCGCTTTTGGGGATTAGTCGGTGCACCGTTTTTAGTAGCAGCATGGGCCTTGAATCCATGGGCTCCGGCATTGTTTATTTGTGGTTTCTTTTCTGTTTTCATCATCGCTAAAGTATTCATTGCAGTAACAGTTCACAGGTCAAGGGAATTTCTTCAATCTCGTGGTTATCTAATAGTGATGAGGACCTGTGGAGTTGGCCTGTTATTATTTGCTATTGGTTTTGGCTTGAGGCTTACTTAATCGCCTTATCAGCCTTGCCTTCTTGGTAGGAATATCTCTCCTCAGCCCAAGGGTCTGCACTGTTATGATAACCGTGCTTTTCCCAAAAGCCCCGCTTGTCATTTTCCAGCAATTCAATCCCACACACCCATTTCGGAGATTTCCAAGCATAGAGATGATGACAAACAAAACGCATCGGTCCACCATGCTCATTGGATAATTCCTCACCATCATGATGTGTTGCAAACAAGTTACCATCAACCAAGGCCTCCTTAAGTCGTAGATTGGTAGTATAACCACCATGACAATGAAACATTAGGGCCCTGGGGTTTTCTGAAAGTTCTGTTTCAATTCTGGACCAAAGTGCAGAAACTGGCACACCTTTCCAACGATTATCATACCTTGACCAAGTAGTTACACAATGGAAGTCTTTCTCGATTTCCATTCCACCTAAGGCAATGAATTCATCCCAAGAGAATACGATTTCATCCTCTAAGCCATACCCCCAGACTCTAAATTGCCAATCATCTGTTGGGACGATTTGGGTATCTCCATGAGTTAGAACTGGAAAGCGTTCAGTCAGGAATTGACCAGCAGGTAGTCGTGGTCGAGTATCTTCGGCCATATTGATTCGACGGGGTGCGCATCATAAGGAGGCATCCCTTCGCCCAATTCATGTCGACCAATATTCTCGTGGTCTACAAGAAGAATCACGAGAAGGTGCATGACCAAAGCATCTCGAAGGTGCAACAAGTTCTAGCAGAAGCAGATGAGGTTTCATTTAGCATGCGAGCAAGAGAAGCAGTTTCTCGCGCAGACTTCATCGGACGAGACCTTGTTATCGTAGTAGGAGGAGATGGCACCTTAACCTCGATTTGTCATAATGTAGATGCTGAGACGCCAGTGATGGGAGTTAACTCCCATCCGCGCAGGGATGACCCTGAAGGGTCACTGGGTTTCTTCATGGACTCGACTGTTGATTCCTTTGCTCAAGATTTGCAATGCACATTAGAAGGTAAGGCCATTATCAATACCTTACCGAGATTGCAAGCTACAATAACCTCAACGAGTGGTAATGTCATCAAGACCGACCCTGCATTAAACGACCTATTGGTTGCTAATACCCACCAATATGCACCTTCCAAATATCGCCTCCAATGTGGAGGAGTTGATGAGAAACAACAATCTTCCGGACTGCTATTCTCAACTTGGTTAGGTCAAGGTGCATGGATATCTTATGTTGCGGAATTATCTTCATTAAAGGCCGATAAGCGTGATGCAGATAGCCATTATTTCTGTGTCTCCAGAGAATTAGCAAGTGGACAATGCGCCATGGCATGGACAAATGAGGCTACCATTATCACTAGTGATATGCATCGAGGTTATGCTGTTCCTGATGGTTGGGATGAATATCATTTCAACAGGGGGGCAAGCATCAAGGTTGCACTTGATGGGCCCACCTTGAGTTTGTTGACATTCAATCGACAGTTGGGTTAACGGTTATCACTTTTCCAGCGTTTCATCTCATCCTTGTCGAACATTCCAATGCCTCTGCTAAAAGGTGATGAGCCATGTCCAAAGGGTGGTAATTCATCTGTGAAGATATTGTTCATCATATTGTTCATCACCCTACGGGCTTTCTTTTCAGCGAGGAAGTATGAGGTTCCTTCTTTGAGGAATTTCTTGAGTAGTTTCTTCATCTCATCATCAATATCTTCTGCCATACAAAATGAGATGGAACATTGAGGGTATTTCAAGGCTGAAATATTAACTATTGAATACCTAATTATTTCAAACTGAAAAATAAAAATAAAAAAGTGGGAGACAGGAGCCATTACTGGCTCCTGCCCCCCGGGTTTTTCATAGGAGGTGATCCATCTGCAGGTTCCCCTACAGATACCTTGTTACGACTTAACCCTCCTTGTCGAAGACAGGCTCGAAT
>DUDM01000008.1:0-35841 GCA_012959275.1 Candidatus Poseidoniales archaeon | reverse complement strand
CCCACCCCCAACTAAGATGGTTTGACGGGCGGTGTGTGCAAGGAGCAGGGGCATATTCACCGCGCCATTTTGAGACGCGATTACTACGGAATCCAGCTTCACGAGGGCGAGTTACAGCCCTCGATCCGAACTATGAACCGGTTTCGGGGTGGCTCCGCCTCTCGGCGTGGCTTCCCATTG
Source organism: Candidatus Poseidoniales archaeon (assembly GCA_012959275.1). Taxonomy (GTDB): domain Archaea; phylum Thermoplasmatota; class Poseidoniia; order Poseidoniales; family Poseidoniaceae; genus UBA226. The sequence goes on along the minus strand of DUDM01000008.1, from coordinate 35,661 downwards.
TCCGATCCTTTGTAGCGCGCGTGTAGCCCAGGACATTCGGGGCATACTGACCTACCGTTGCCCTCGCCTTCCTCTGGTTTCACACCAGCGGTCTCCCTATAGTGCGCCGCATATTGCTATACGGGTGGCAAATAAGGATGAGGGTCTCGTTCGTTATCTGACTTAACAGAACGCCTTACGGTACGAACTGACGACGGCCATGCACCACCTCTCTGACAATCCGACAAGCTCATCACGCTGGTCTTCATCTGACAGTCGGCCCTGGTGAGTTTTCCGGCGTTGAATCCAATTAAACCGCACGCTCCTCCCGTTGCAGTGCTCCCCCGCCAATTCCTTTAAGTTTCAGCCTTGCGACCGTACTCCCCAGGCAGTGGACTTAACACCTTCGCTCCGGCACTGGGAACCCCTGTCGGATCCCCAACACCAAGTCCACAGCGTTTACACCTAGGACTACCCGGGTATCTAATCCGGTTCGTGCCCCTAGGCTTCGTCCCTGACCGTCGGATCCGTTCCAGTGTAGCGCCTTCGCAACAGGTGGTCCTCATGGGATGACAGGATTTTACCCCTACCCCATGAGTACCCTACACCTCTCCCGGTCCCTAGTCTGGCAGTCTCCGCAGAAGTCAATGAGTTAAGCTCGTTGATTTACCCACGGGTTTACCAAACAGGCTACGGACGTTTTAGGCCCAATAAAAGCGACGACCACTTGAGGCGCCGGTATTACCGCGGCGGCTGGCACCGGTCTTTCCCGCCCCTTATTCCAAGACCTATTAAAAGTCAAGAAAAGATAGCACATTGTGCTAACACTTGGAGTTCCCTCATCACGGTTTCCCGCAGTGTGAAGTTTTCGCGCCTGCTGCACCCCGTAGGGTCTGGATTCGTGTCTCAGAATCCATCTCCGGGCTATTGCTCCCACAACCCGTACGCGTCAATGGCTAGGAGGTCCTTTACACCCCCTACAACCTGATACGCCGCAGACCCATCCTGTACCGCCGGAGCTTTGAACCACAAACCGTTCCAGGCATTGTGGTCTATGGAGTATTATTCTCAGTTTCCCGAGGTTATTCTCCAGTACAGGGCAGGTTATCCACGTGTTACTGAGCAGTATGCCGAGTCCCTAAGACTCTCGACTCGCATGGCTTAATCGAACTCCAATAGCGGTCGCCTCTGGCAGGATCAACCAGATTTGTTCGAAGAATAAATTCTTCTCTGCACTGATCCTTGAAGACGACATCACAAGTTGTCACTTATTGGTTAATTTTTGGTTGGAACACTCTTTTTCTAGAGTTGCTCTTTATCTTACACACATTTCTGTGTAACCTGATCACCTTCTCAGCCCCGAGCTGGCGTCCCCTAATGGAGATCGGTTTCTCGGAACCGCATTGCTTCGGCATCACGCCCGTCAGATGCCGGTTTTCATCATCTCCGAAGAGACTCCATCGGCAACGCCTTGACAGACGCAAGCAACCTTGCGACCTACCTACCCTATATGAAGGTGATGGGAGGGGCTGAACCACAAAACCGGACCACTGCTAAGCCAAATACGAAGTTCCACTTGAAGTCACCCTATGTAGGAGTTTACCAACCTAATTTCTCAACAATAATATCAATAAAATCAATCGTATTCTCTACCTTAAATTCAACCGTTTTCTCTACCTGGTACATAGCAAAATCAGAGGTCTTGATACTTGTAGAAAACTCCTTTCCGCCCCAAAAACTATAATTTTTATCCTCCGATTTGAGGTTGAATATGAGTATTTCATACTCCAATGGGCTTTTATGCAACATGTATCTAGCCCTAAAATTCTCATTTTCAGGGCTAAAGCGGGGTTGGAGGATGTTCTTACAGGAGCGCTGTTGCGCAAAAATTGCTTAGTGAAATCATTCAGCACCGAAGAACTGTCTCAGCATCGGATGCATTTCCATCGCCTGTTCCTTCTGGATTTGCTCATATGTTCTCAGAATAATTCCTACCGCCAGCAACAAACCCGTTCCACTGGCGTTACCGATGGTACCGAGTAAATCCGCTCCAGATGCTAGCAATCCGACGAAAGCGCCGGAGAACAGCGTGACTGGTGGGATGTACCTCTGCAAGATTTTCTCAAGCACGGCTGGATTCTTACGGAATCCAGGGATTTGCATCCCCGTCCGTTCAATTTGTTTAGCCACATCCTTTGCGCCCATATTTGTGGTCTCGATCCAAAACTTAGCGAAGACCATTGAACCCAAGGTCATGACACCGACATAGACTACTACGTGTAGCATCATCTCACCAAGTGAGTGACCGAATACATCGCCTCGTTGGTCGAGTAATGGCAGTAGCCAATCACCGACTCCATTAACCATCGAAGCATACCATGCAAACCCGTCCGAAGCAGTGCTTTGACCGGGCTCGTAAGCCCCGAACAATTCGGCTTGAGACCACCACCCTTCACGCCCCAGTATCGGAACCGTAGATAAGGTCGGATGACTCCAGAAGAGCAACGTGAACATGTTGATGTTAGCGAGCAGTGCCGCCATTAGAATGACCGGAATATTACTTGCATATACCAAGCGTATTGGGTACTTACCCTTGTGTCCACGAACTTTTCCATGGGTTAGTGGTAATTCTAATTTGCTGGATTCTGCGAATGCTACCACCATGAACACGATGATAGATGATGCTAATGCAATGATTGGATTGACGTGCGTCAGCAACATTGATTCGAATCCATTTTGTGATACTAATTGTGAATTGGATGCAGTTCTAAACATGTAAAATATCATCGGCAGTACACCCGCAGGTGGATTCTGAACACTGTATTCAACACCCTTAGTGATCGGCAGAGGAGATAGGGTTCCAACGAAAGTGGACTGGGCAACTCCTGCTGCAATGAATAGAGAGATACCGGAGCCAATTCCCCACTTAGAAACTAATTCATCGAGAAGGAATACCAAATATGAACCAATGAATAGTTGAGCCACGATAATCATGTTAGCCCAACCAGAACCAAGGTTGATGATCAAATCTGGGTTAGGATCTAAGAAACCATAAGTTTGTGGAATCGATTCTACTGGGATCATGATTAGAACCAATAACTTCTGAACACCTTGGTAAAGTGCCTTATCATCTGTATCTTGTAGATCCAATTTGATAATCTTAGCACCAGCGAATAGCTGCATTATAATTGAACCAGTGACAATTGGACCAATTCCCAAGTGCATGATGGTACCGCTGGCACCAGCCATGATGGCACGGAATCCAGAGAAAATATCTAATGCAGTTCCAGATAATCCCCATATCATGACATTAGTCATACCGAAGTAAAGAATCAGAACGAAGGTTGTAGTCCATAGTTTGGACATGAAACGAACGTGGCCATCAGGCTTAGTAATAGTTGGATAGACATCGACGAATCTACGTAATGCATAGAGACGGCTTGACTCGGTTCCTGTATAGAAAAGACATGTCAAAGAAGCAGCAGCACCGAATCCCATCAACAGTACACCAACAAACAGGAAACCAACGGCTTCTTTGTCGACAAACCAAGAATAATAGGAAACAAATCCAACAAATCCTAACCAAATTCCCAACTTTAGGAATTTTCCAATAAAGGGTATGTCCTTGATTTTTTCTGGTAAATCGTTCATGAAACACCACATTAGGTATCCCACATAGAGGATGGCGAGGACGATTCCAAGGATTGCTCTATCGCGTAATACTTGGTCAACTGAGTCTCCTAATAGGTTCTCTTTTTGCCAGTAAAATAGCGTACCGTAGTACATTGCAGCGATTAGTCCAATCGCCCAAGTAACTCTTCTGCGGTTAACCATCTTCTCTCCTCCTTTTCTCTTGCCACTTTGTTGCTGTCAAGTAGTTTGGGTTTATTCCTTCAGTGTTAACAGCAATCACTTGCTGTCTTCCTCAACGTCATCAAGTGAAACACTTCCACCTGCGGCTTCGATTTTCTGGACTGCTCTTGGACTGGCTGCTCCAACAGTGATGTTGAGAGCAGTTTTGATTTGTCCACTGCCGAGTAGTTTATCGATTCCCATTTCGGTCAAATTGATTGAGCCTCCATCTGCTTCCATCTTTTCAAGGTCGCTGACGTTGCAACAGACGTTGACAGTACGCAGGCTTGGCTTGCGGTTGAATCCGTGCATTCCCCAGTGGTTGGGCATGTACTTAATTCGAGTCATTACCTTGTGCTTGTTTAGTCCTGCGTTTCCACGGCCACCGCGCTTTCCTGCACCACGGCCAGCCTTGTGACCACGGCCATGAGTTCTGCAACGTCCACGGAATTTATTGGTTCTGCTTACCATCTCAAATCATCCTCACATCATTCTGACCACTAGGGCCTCGATTTCATCGCCTCGTGCTCCTAAAGCACCGCCAACACGGAAGGAACGCTTGATGCCTCCCCAGCCTTTTGCCCCACGAGGTGGGTGAAGGCGGAAGACTCGCTTCATTCCTGCAACATCCTTGACAGTAGCATCTCCGGCTGCAATAGCCTTTGATAGTCCTGCAATGTTCTTGAAATCGCTATTATCTTTGACCACTTCATCGTCGACACGCTTGTCTCCTGCTAGGCGTCCACGCTCTGAAATTAGATTGTTGATGGTTGCTTCTGAGATTTCTCCCCAAGTGATGTAATCCTTGGCTTTCTGTAGCATTCCCTTGTATTGGTCATTCTCTGGAACTAGGACTGCGTGATTAACACGAGTCAGATTCAACATGTGCATTGTTTCCTTGATAGTGCGCTCGACACCAACATCGGATCTTACTCTAACAACTAACCAAGTCATTCTAACAACCTCCCCTGAACCATGAACAATCTTTGACGTTGGTCAGCACTGACCTTTGTCTTGTTCATTTCGATTAGAGCATTATATGTTGCTAGTGCATAATTGATGGTAGTACGAGTTTGCCCTTTGGAGCGGCTTAGAACATCGGTTACGCCTGCTAATTCCAAGACCTTCTTTCCTGTACCACCAACAACCAATCCCTTTCCTGCTGGAGCCGGCATTAGTGTGACACGAGTAGAACCGGCACGACCAGTGACCTTGAATGGAACACTTGTTCCTGGCCCAGCGCTAGACTCCCAAGAGCCGTTTCCGCGCTGTACTGAGATTACATTGAGTTTTGCGGCATCGATTGCCTTGCTGATTGTTCCTGCTACTTCCTTTCCCTTGGCGATTGCCAAACCGACATATCCATCGCGGTTTCCAACACAAGCCATGACATTGAATCTTACACGGCGTCCACTATCAGTCATTCTCTGAACCATGTTTACCTTGATGATTTCTTCTTCGAGGTTTGGAAGTAGAGCATTGACGACCTGAACTTCACGTATGGGCATACCACTGCGAAGGGCTTGTTCCATAGAGAATATTTCGCCAGAATGAACTGCTCTTCCTAAGCGAGTTAGAGGTTGCCAGTTTCGCAATGCTTCCATTGGGTCAACTCCAACTCCACGACGGCGCCGTGGTGCATCTTCACTAACCTCTGGTGGATTGAAAGCAAGGGCGATACCTGGTGCCATATTTTCGATCTTGGCTGGTGCGGAGGGCTGTACCTCTACTGGCATCTCTGGAACTGTATTTTCTTCTTCTACTGGTGCTTCGTCACTCATCAGAATGCCCCCTCTATGTTGCCACGAGTTGTTTCAACTTGTGATGCGAGTTCTTCGTTGATATGAGCCCCACCTAGGCGCTCATCATCTGGGATTGCGGATTCACCATGTGGTAAATCAAGTCCTGCATCTAACATACCTTTGAGGGCTGCATAAACTCGTGAACCTCTGGATGCTGCAAGGCCGATATCAAGGATTGCTTCCTCATGTCCTGCAGCTACTGCCGCTTTACCCATTGCCAATCCTACCAAGTAAGATGCCGGTAAAGATTTGCGTGAATTGGATTCTGGCCATCCATACTTGGAAACTAGGCTTGAACCGTTGACGTTAATGACCACTTCGTCGCCAGTGGCTATGTAATTGACCAATTGGCAAGTAATCTGAGTGTTGGAGATTCTAACTACTGCTCGTGGCTTGCGTGCTCTAAGCAACTTGCTGCGACGCCGGTAATCCGTTTCGCCACTGCGTCGGCGCCTGTACGGGAGTCTTTTTCTTGCACCTTTAGCCATCATTCATCACCTCCAAATGAAACCCCGTCCACGGCCATTTGCTGGCGCATGTGGGCGAGAGAGCGGTATGAACCACCCTTTGCCTTACGGTAGTAATACCTGTATTGGCTAGATTCCAAAGTTCCATCTTCACGCATCTCTGCAAGAGTACCGCGTTGACTACGGATGGTTCTCATCCAAGATTGTTTGCGGGGGGTTCGGCTATTTGCACTACCCTTACGCTTTCCATGGCCCTTACGGCGACCCTTTGCTTTCTGTAATGCGATGTGGCGGGCACGAACACGGCTTGTTCCCTTGATTGGCTTGGCTTTAATCCAGCCTTCTTCAATGAACTCGCGGATGTCGTCCTTTTGGACAGCAGTGCAAATTTGGTCAACAAATGCTGGGTGAACCCAGATTCTGTTAACACCGCACTTTAACAGTTGAGCTGCCATCTTCTTTTGATTAGTAATCTGCATCAGAGTCCCCTCCTGCGGTTTAAAATACGTATCCCTAATTCATCAGCACGGTCGTGGATGCGCTCTCGCTTACGACCACCAACAGTGCGGCCAACACGGGCTGCTTCTGTCTCTGGGTCGATAGCCTCGAGATCGTTCGGATTCTGCACCATAACTTCGCGGAATCCACTTGAGTGAAGACCGCGGGCTGCGGCTACCTTTCCATGGCCAACACGGACCATTGCACCGCGATATTTGTAATTGCGGCGTTGTTTGTTATCCATTCCCTTGGGTCTTCTCCAACCACTGCGTGATAGGCGCTTGTAGCGGAACCATTCGGTTCTAAGGAAGTTTGGTGTCAGTTTCTTTTGTTCTGCGCGTAGGAGCAAAGCAGCCTTTGTGGCATCATCAAGTACTGGCTTTTGTTTTGCAACGTGTAATTCCGATTCTTCGTCATCCCAGTCCTCATCATCATCATCAAAGTCCTCGAGGTCATCTTCGGAATCTTCTTCGGCTTCTTCGGCTTCTTCGGAATCTTCTTCAGAATCTTCAGAATCTTGGCTTTCTTCTGCGGCCTCTTCAACCACAGTCTCTTCAACCACAGTCTCTTCAACCACAGTCTCTTCAACCGAATCATCTTCAGCATTATCAGATAGGCGGGCAACTAACACAGACTTATTTCCAGATACTGGTAGACCAGATTCCTTCAGTAGAACCTTTAATTCTGCAACAGTCATGTCTTGGTATTCTTCAGACATTTGAATCACTCCTTATTGACCAGGTATATTCCGTCCTGGAAGACACGGCGGTCACGCTTTTTGACCGTAGTACAGCGCTCGATATTGGCAGCAGTCTGACCGACTTTCTCCTTATCGGCGCCTGAAACTGTAATCTCTACTTTGTTCTTGACTTCTACTTTGACTTCACTAGCCCAAGGTAAGGCAGCGTTTCTTGGAACTTTCTCTCCGAAGTAATTGTTGACTACGAAGACATTACCCTTGACTGCGAGAGTCATTGGAAAGTGGCTGTAAAGTGCCTTTAGGTGGTAAGTGAAACCATCTGTCACTCCTACTACCATGTTGCGCAAGTGGGCTGCCCATGCTCCTGCCAAGGCTTTCTCCTTTCGGCGAGGAATATCGACTCTTACGATGAGTGCATCTCCTTCACGGAAGAGAGACACTCTACCGCTGATGAATTCTCTGCTGATTGAGCCATTTGGTCCACTTACCGTGGCCATGCCATCATTAAGAGTGGCAGTAACGCCCTCTGGGATTTTTATTGTGTGGTCTATTCTATCTAATAATGCCATCAAAATCACCTCAGAATACATAGGCCAGTAAGCGACCACCAATTCTTGACGACTTAGCGTCATAATGGTGCATGACTCCCTGGTTGGTGGTCAAAATCAGTAAACCGAAATCCTGAGCAGGGAGGTATCTGGACTCCCACTGCTCGAACTCTTGTCTACCTACGGAATGGCGTGGCTTTACTACTCCACATTGGTTGATAGCGCCACGAAGTTCGACACGGTATGAACCGCCGCGTCCATCTTCATCACGCTCAAAGGCGCCGATGTAGCCGGCTTGTTGCATGATATCAAGAACCGAAGCAAGCAACTTGCTTGCTGGTCTAACATCAACGTTGTACTTACCTGCTTGCTCTGCGTTGAAAATCTTGCCAAGGGCATCATTCAAAGGATCGAATTGCATCTCATCACCACCTCAACTATACTTTTTGAACCCAATTTCTGGGCCTATATCTCTAAAACACTGACGGCATAATCTTAGCCCGTGTCTGCGAATCATTCCACGCTTGCGGCCACAACGGCGGCAACCGATTGTTCTTCCAATTGCTTCTCCATGATCTCTTGCCATGCTTCACTCCTCCTGAATTGTTATACCGAATTTCTCGGTAAACCATGTTCGTGATTCATCTGGGGAAACCGAGTGGCTCCGGCCAACCTTGCGACTACGTCGTCGTCGGCGCTTGACACGGTGTCCTGGTCTCTCAAGAACTACGCTGATATCCATTCCATAAATCCCAATGTCTGGGTCGTACTTCTGGTCTGGGAATTCAGTATAATCGCTGATTCCGAAAGTTAAGTTGCCTTGTGCATCAAAATTCCATGACGGAATGCTGTTTTCACGAACCCAAAATGCATCGGTCAAGAATTTCTCAACTTTCTCGCTGTCTCTCATGGTGACTTTGCAGCCGATTGGGAAACCTTTGCGGACTTTCAGGTCGCGGTTTTGGATGCGGCCCATTGTACGTAGAGGAGAAAGGCCAGTTAGTAATTCTAGAACTTTTTCAGCTGTTTGAAGGCGCTCTCCACCTTCACCAACACCGATATTGATGGTGACTTTGGTAATTCTCGGAGTTAGCATTGGATTTGCTGTTTCACTCATACCTTCACCTCCACGCCGGGTAGTGGTGTTGCGTCACTGACCACGAATACGTGGCGAGCAATGGTTCCAAAATTTTCGAAATTGACTTCGTTTGACATACTTGAACGCTTGACGAGGTATTCCTTTACATGAGCGATATTGCCTACGTGTGATCCACCGATTAGGTATGATGCACAGCCATCTGTGAATGATAAGTGCTCAATAATCTCCTGCTCTGGTAGTGAAATCTTCAAGGAATCACCGCTGTTGTAAGCGTTAGCATCATCGACGATAATACAGCGTCCATCGTGCAAGTTCAACTGGGTCTTTCCACCTTTGATAGTTGTCTTGCCTTCGATACGGCAAACCTTCCAACCTGCATCGCTTTCTGCGATTTGGCGGTAGCGGAGTTTTCCATTCTGGTCAAGGACGCAGCGGAAGTGTTGCTCCCCAAGAGTGAGGACATCCATCAATCCTACGCCAATTCGTGGGTCTTTGACGATGCGACCATCGATTCGGGCAAGTTTGTTGTGTAGTATAGTGCGGACTTCACGAACGCTCTTAGCAAGGCCGAGAACATCACGGACAATCATCACCAATGGCATGCACATTTCCAGGCTGTGAGAACCAGGAGTTGGGCGAGTTACCCAGACGCTAGTCTTTCGAGGTAGAGCCCATGAACGGGGCATATTGAGTCTCTTTAGGTGGTGGCTTGATCCCATCTGATTCAGCTCCTATCGGTGATGCTCTTCATTCGCATCGGGTCGGTTTCATCCAACTTTGTTATGACCACGTTAGAGGAATGGATTGGTACACCTTCCTCCTTATTGTCGGCCTTGGAATGGGTTGCTCCCTCAATCATCAATTGCGACTTGGCTGCATTGATTGAGATGACTTTGCCTTCAACGCCGCTAACTCCACGAGGGCCTCCATGGCGCTTACCCTTGCTTGGGTTACCAAAATCTCCACGAAGAACTTTGACTTCATCACCAACACGAACGGTGACTGAGCGGATTCCCGCCAAGCGGGAGTCTGTAGTTTGAAGGCGGGCTTTCACTCGCTTTCGCTGGCTGTGGGTTGGAGCATTGTACATGCTCTTCCTTTGCTTGTTTGGCTTGCTACTCTTGACCATATTCAGCACCTCAGATTATCTGCTTGGCAGTTGCCGCAATTCTGGGCCAGCGCTCTGCGCTCTCCCTTGATACAGGTCCCTTGATATCGGAACCTTGGACTTCTCCACGCTCATTGGTAATGACTACGGCATTGTCCTCGAATTGAACCCAAGTTCCGTCGACTCTGCGGAATGGACGGCGCTGGCGGATGACTACTGCGCGGAACATTTGTCTGCGAGTTTCTGGAGTACCCTTCTTGACACTGACCTTGATCATGTCGCCGACTCCGGCTGCTGGGTATCTGCGCATGGTTGAACCAATTTTGTAAACTGAAATCAATTGTACGATTTTAGCACCTGTGTTATCTGCGCACTGCATTCGAGCAGCGGTTGGAAGACCACGGGTTTGCTTACCTGCAATTCCCTTCATGCAGATCCCTCCTTGTCCATCTCGATAACGCAGTATGAAACTGTCTTGGAAAGTGGCTTACACTCCATAACCTTGACGCGGGCGCCAATTTCAGGTTCTCCGATACAAGCTGGTAAATGGGCAGCCATTCTACTGGTGCGCTTCTCATATCTTTGGTATTTTGCCATTTTGCGAACATTGTGGCGCTCAAGAATAATTGTTTTTGTCATTCCAATGCGGGCAACTGTACCTTCATGGATTTGTCCTCTTAGCCTTAAGGTGCCATAGAACGGGCAATTCTCATCGCCGTCCCACTCACTACTGGGTCTGCTCACGTCAACTCCGATGTCACGCATTGGTTTCACTTCCTGTACCTTCGATGAATTCGGTCACCGAGCCGTTGTCCTACTATGCTGCCGTCGATAATTTGCTCGGCATCATCTAATGTGAATTTGATTACGTCTTTGGCAAAAGTGAGTTCTGACTCACCTTCCAAGACCTTGATGGTTCGCTTTGTCTCATCGATGATAAGACCGGTGCGGCCGACCAGTGTGGAATCAGTTGAGGAGCAAATGCTCACAGTGCGTCCTATCCAAGGCATATTTCTTGCATCCATTCATCTCACCTCCACTTGATATCCATTTTTCTTCAGTACTTCTGCAGCCTTCTTCTTGTGCTCGCCTTGTAGTTCGATGACTCGTCCTTTGACGGTGCCACCGGCTGCGCAGCGTGCTTTGAGTGTCTTTGCTAACTGGTCGATGTCGATTGCTGAATCAGTGATTCCTTCGACGATTGTTACCAGTTTTCCATACCTCCTTCTAACGATTGAAATTATTGCTTTTTGCTGTTCCTTTGCTATTTCTTGACATATACAGAGTTCATCAGGTAGTCCACAGACATTGCAAATTGCAGCCACTTTGTTTCACTCCTTCCTGTCCTGGTGCATCTTTGTTAACAAGCGTGCAATACTGCGGCGGGTTGCTCGGTAAGCACCCATGTTTGAGGCAGTTCCACCCATGCTCTTCTCAGAATTAAGTTGAAGCATCTCTTCTCTTAGTTCCTTTAATCGCGACTTACGAGCATCCTGGCCCATGTTATCGATTTCTCGGTTTGGTAGGTGACTCATGCGTCCACCGCCATGTGAATAACTTCGATTTCGCCTTCATCATTGACCGAAACTTGGTCCTTTCCATAAACGGTGATCTCGTGAGGGAGTTTAGTTCCTGGGCGCATAATTGCTACGGTACATCCGATGGTTCCCAACTTCTTGATGGCAGTGGAGAATCCCCGGTCCATGTGAATTAGAGCGGTTTCACCACAGTACTTGACGTGGCCAGCGATGAACTTCTGAGTGCGGTGTCGAGCACCGGTAATCTTTCCGTTTAGAATAACGATAACACCCTTTGCGCCTGCTTCCATGATGTTGAGCGCAGTTGAGTGTCCTGCACGGCGGAAGTACCAGCCGCGCTCCAAAGCACTTGCTAACTTTTCTGCCATGATTTGGGCGTTAAGAGCGGGCTTCTCTACTTCATCTACCTTCAAACGAGGGTTCTGAAGTTTGAACTCGACTTCGAGTCTGCGCTGTAGTTCGTTAATGATGCGTCCCTTGCGGCCGATGACCATTCCGGGGCGCTCTGCCTTTAGGGTGACTTCTGTTCCTTGAGGAGTTCTACGAATGACAAGTCCACCAAAACCAGCTCTCTTTGTGTTGTTCATCAAGAATTCCTTGACTAAGTGGCGCTCGACATTGCGGTCGATGATGCGTCGAATAACGTTATTTTGTCTTACCATCTTTCAACACCTCAGAATTCGTCCTCGTCCTCTATTTCGCTGGAGAGGTCTTCCAAAAATAATTCCAGATTGGTCTGGTAGTGATTGCTAGGGGTTGCACGTCCACGGGCACGTGGAATCCATCCCTTCTTGATTTGGCCGCGGTGAGCGGCGACGTGAGTAATTACCATGTCTTCTGGTTCGATATCGTCATGCTCATGGCGAGCATTATCCATGGCACTGTTGATGAGTTTGATGAATTCACGGCTGGCCTTGGCTGGGAACCGGCCTGGGCCGATCTTTCCTTTTCGGTGTCCAAGTGAACGTGGACCTGCGCGGTTTCGGTGGCGCATGTTATTTCCACGAACGAATGGTATTGCACGGGCCTTGCGGCGAATATCCGGGCGGTCTGAATCTATTTTGATAACTGATTCAAGAATTGTTATGGCTGCTGATGCAGTCTTGTTTCGAACTGCACGAGCGATTTCGTAACAGTGTTTTACGTGACAGTCAACATTCACTGAGCGAGCAGTGGAAAGGCGGGTGCCTTGCATAAGTTGGGTGTATCCTTTTTGAGGTTTTGAACGGTCTCTACTCATCATTTTCACCTCACTTCAGTGCTACGTGCTTCGACGACTTGGTCGCACCGACACCGGGGCCACTGTGGGCAACGTTGCGGCGAGTGAGGCCGAACTCACCCAGATAATGCCCGATCATTTCAGGCCTGATTTCAATGTCAGAGAAGCCACGTCCATTGTGGACTCCGATTGTTTGTCCTACGAATTCTGGCAGAATTACCATATCTCTGCGGTGAGTGCGGATTACCTTGCCATCTGCATGCTTGACTCGAAGGCGGAAGTGCTCGTTTTCTCCAGAGATTCCTCGTGAGAATGAACGGCGAGCGCGGGCTGATAATAGACCGACCACTGAAATTACATCTGCATCATCTTCAGTTGGATAAAGAGGTAGAGCCTGCAACTGTTCAACCGTGTAACCACGGTAGAGGAATTCTTTCTTGCGGCGCTCGCTGACTCTTCCGCGTAGTTTGCGGACTCGACGACGGGCTGCCTTAGGGGTCATGTAGCGACGCTTTCTCTTTGCCATCTCAAATCACCTCATTTCTTCTTGCCTCGGCCACGACCTGTGCGGCTTGGTGCGATATGTCCGACCTTAGCGCCGGGTGGTGTGCCGCGAGCGACACTGTTTGGACCGTGAACTGCTTGGTGATTTCCTCCACCGTGTGGGTGGTCAACAGGGTTCATTGCAACACCGCTAACAGTTGGGTATGCCTTTCCACGGGCCTTTGCCTTGTAGTGGGCTGTACCAGCCTTCATCAGTGGCATCTCTGAGCGGCCATGGCCAGCCAGAATACCGATTGTAGCACGGCACTTTTGAGGTAGGTCTCGAGTTTTTCCACTTGGTAAGCGGACTCGAACTCTACCGCTGTCCAACTGGCTCTCGACAATACACGAAGAGCCACCAGAGCGAGCGATTTTACCACCGTCTCCAGGGCGAAGTTCTAGATTGTTAATCGGGGTACCTTCTGGAATCTGTCCAAGTGAGGTGACATTGCCGGGTCGTAAGGAGACATTATCTCCAAATGCAATTGTTTGACCAACTGCAAGGCCTTCTGTTGCAACTACCATGAACTCATCATAGCCGTGCTTAACACGGGCCAGTGGTGCTGTGTGTACTGGACTATGAATTAGTTCAGCAACCTCTGCAACCTCATCCTTGATGTTTGGCATTCGGTTCTTACCGGGGAAACGGTGGGAACTAACCTGATATTTTGGGCTACTGCCCTTTCTCTGTGCACGAATTCGCTTACCCATTCAAACCACCTCAGAGTGCTCCTAGTTTCAGTGCTGCTTCCTCAGCATCATAACCCTCAGCGAGTTTGACACTTGCATGCTTTCCGTATTTTGTGATACGAGTATTGACCTTAGCGACCTTAACGTCGAAGAGCCTCTCTACGGCACTTGCGACATCAGCCTTGGTTGCCTTACGGTTGATAATGAATTCCAACCTGTTACGGTTGTCGTCCTCTGTGTTGATACGGGCCGCTAATGACTTCTCAGTCAGCCACGGTGCTATGATTACCTTGTATGGATCCATGATATCACCTCAAGCGAGTTCCTCTACTGCCTTCTTTGTGAAGACTGTCAAGCGTCCAACATCGCCACCGGGTGCAAGGTCCTCTGCTGCGAGGTCCCTAACCGAGACGACATCCACACCTGGGATGTTGCGTCCAGCCATTGCAAGGCCGGACTTTTGTGAAACTACCATCAAGACACTCTTTGGGGTGCGGTGGCGACGGCCACGCATGGTTCCCTTTCCTGCTCTAACTTTGCGTCCATCTCTTGCACGCTGTAAGTCATCTCCTAGACCAAGGCTCTCAAGAATTGCAATCAACTTGCGGGTTGGGTGCTCAAGGCTGAAGGACTCTATGTCCATGCTTTCTTCACCTTCATCACGAACTTCTTTGTAGTCGCCGATGATTAATGGTAAAGTGTCGATTTCATCGTGGAATCTGTGGCCACGTGTGGATACTATGTCTTTGTCTGCGGTTGCAGCCAAAGCAGAATCTCTTGCCAAGCGGCGTTCAGTAGTGTTCATTGCCATACTCCAGTCTTTCTCGACCTTTGGTCCATGAGCTCTACGTCCACCACGAGTGTGTGGGTTTTCTGCACCAGTCTTAGCACCGGTTTTTCTCATAATTCTAGACACACCACGGCCCTTACCCCACCATTCAACAGAGTGGCGCATACCGGGCATTGGTCGCTTCTTGCCCTTTTGCTGCTTGGAACCATAGGCTTGGCGGCGGTTAGCACGAGAAACTCGTACTGCCTTGCGAACTACGTCTGTGCGAACATCGGTTTCGAAAGCACTTGGTAAGTTGATATTCTTTCCAGATTCGACACTGATGTCGTAGACTTCCTGAAGACGGCCTGCTTCGACCTGATCCTGAGTGATATCGTTGGTGATGTGGAATACACTTGCCTTCATCTTCAGACCCCCTGCTTGGATGCTGTACTCACATATGTGATGTCGATTGGATAGTCTGCCTTTGCACCAGCACGGGTTGCATCTCGTAAACAGACTAGACGCTTTGCTGGACCTGGTAGGCT
The DNA here is from genome assembly GCA_012959275.1 of Candidatus Poseidoniales archaeon. Lineage (GTDB taxonomy): Archaea > Thermoplasmatota > Poseidoniia > Poseidoniales > Poseidoniaceae > UBA226. The sequence goes on along the minus strand of DUDM01000008.1, from coordinate 20,301 downwards.
GCCCTTGATGAGCATGTAATGGTTCGAAATTTCGCCATAGTTGAGGAAACCACCAGCTGGTGTTATCTCGTGCTCTTCAGGGTTGGAGATTCTCAAGACGTTCTTGTTGAATTCAGTACGCTGGTGGTAACCTTTCTGTCCGGCTTGGCGCAGAGTCTTCCTCACGTATCCTGTACCCTTATCTCCAAGGTTTCCGTGTTGTCGGCGACGCTTGGAGTTCTTGTGAGAAAGTAGTTTTCCACCAAATCTGCGGATAACACCTTGGAAACCGGATCCCTTTGTGATACCCACAACATCGATGTATACGCCTTCGTCAAAGACTGAATCAATTGAAATTTGTTGGCCTAGTTGTTCACTGGACCAATTCAACTGCTCTTCTGGAGTGCCTCCGCACAATCCAAGTTCCATAACTTCTGGAGTCTTAGAAGGTGAGCCTGAAACTTTCCCAGGTTGTGTTGCAACGATTAGTCGAACTTCACATAGGTCCTCTTCCTTGAGGGCTTCAAAGTGCTTTTCTGATTCGTGAGCCTTTGGCTCTGGGAGTCTACGTCCGATTTCAGGGAATGCTTCAACTAACTCGCCGCTTTCTAGCCATGCTTCACCAGCGGTTTGCTTTCCGTAAGGAGTCATTTTGTAGCCACGAACTCCAAGCACAATCATCTCTGGAACTTCTACTACGGTTACCGGCACACGGATTTCTTGTCCAGCGCTAGTGGAACGTGGATTCATATCTCTCATCATAACGTGAGTCATACCTGCCTTCCAGCCGGCGAATCCTTGCACTCTAATCTCTTTACTGTCAACCTGTGGCCATGACTTCACGCGTCCAAAGTGACGCTGTGCCCTCTTGCGAGGGCTGAATGCCATGCTTCCACGCCGTGGATGGTGTCTCTTGGCCATTTTTTTCTGCCTCCAGTTTTACAGTCCGAATGCCTGTAAAAACAGGGCTCAGACCGGCTAAAAGAGCGAAGGAACAGCCGTGTCGCCGGCCCAACCCCACGAATGGGAGTCGGGTTTCGGGGTCCATTGGATTGCCCGCTGCGACTGGCTGCTCACCCTTTGAGCGACCTGCCGACTTTTATTCCCTTTATGAGCACTTTGGTTTGGACCTAGCCCGAAAACGGCTCATAGCATGGTAGTATTGCCAATTTACTTCCCCTTTATCAGAATTATCATAGGCTCATCATTGACATACCTTGAATGAACGCATCAGGTCAGTGGGGGACAGAATGACAGCGAGAATCGGGCACCCATGTTTAATCGCTGGCACAGTAGAAGCCAGAGGTCATCAATTGGATGCACTGCGTAAATGCTTGGCACAACCTACGCTTGTGGTCCTGCCTACCGGCCAAGGGAAAACCGCGATAGCATGGATGGCGATAGCCCAAACTCTCCATGAAGGTGGAAAAGCAATCATGGTAGCACCTACTAACCCGCTGATAGAACAACATTTTCAAGACCTAAAGGAAGTACTTTCGATTGACGAATCAGAAATAATCAAAGTTAGCGGCAACCAAAATTGGCAGAAAAGAGAAGGGATGATGCAAGATGCAAGAGTGGTCGTGGCAACCCCTCAAGTCATCCGTAATGATGCCCAAAGAGGCAGCCTATCCTTAGATGATTATGCGCTAATCGTATTTGACGAGGCCCACCATGCGACGGGGAATCAGGCAATGGCTCAAGTGGGAGACTTATTCTTAGATTCAACAGGGCCAACGAGAATTCTTGCCTGTACTGCAAGCCCTGGCTGGAGAATACAAGCAATTGATGAAGTAATCAAAAGATTGGGGATTGAAAGAATCCACAATCTTCGCTCAAATGACCCTCTACTTCTGCCCTATGTGCAAGGATTGGAAATAACAGAGTTTAGAATCGAGGTGCCTGATGAGACTAGAGCACTGGCAAAACCACTTGAGGAATTATTGCTACAATATCTCGAAAGGCTAGGTCGCCTCGGGTTCATTCCTGTCAAAGGATTAGTTGGAATAAGGATACTGATGGAAAGTCAAAACAGAATTAGTTTGGCAATAAAACGCGGTAATCCACAAGCCTATAATGCTGCCAAAATCAATTCTGATGCGATTAGGCTTCACAACTTGCTTTCCCTATTACTATCCCAAGGCCCATTGACTGCGATGAAATCACTGACAAGAATGGAAGAAGAAAGTAGGAAGGGCTCAAGAACCCAAGCCCGATTAATAGCAAATCCACTGATTCAAACCCTAATGTCACAGTTACATACTCTTCAATTACCAAACCCCAAACTGAAAGAAGTGAAACAATTGGTTAGTCAGGCCTTCAAAACTAATCCACAAGCACGTTTGATTATTTTCACCAACTACAGAGATACCATGGAAGTCATTCATGATGGTCTCTTAGAAATTGAAAACTCAAGGCCAACTAAATTCTTCGGCCAAGCCAAGAAAAAGGGCAGCGGCATGAGTCAAAAAGAGCAACTTGCTCGACTGCAATCATTCAGGGATGGTGAATTCAATATTCTCATCGCCACTTCGGTTGGTGAAGAAGGATTGGATGTTCCAAGTGCGGACTTGGTTATTTTCCACGAACCGGTAGCCAGTGAAATCAGAACTATCCAGCGCAGAGGCCGAACAGCACGCCACCGTGAAGGTAGAGTTGTGGTCCTTGTAGCAGAAGGTACGAGGGATGAGGGAGTTCGCCATTCTGCTCAAGCGAGGGAAGAAAAGATGCACAAATCATTGGCGAGAGCAGCCCGTAGTCTAAGGAGCAAGCATGTTTTGGAAACTCTCGAAGAAAGGTTGCAACATTTTTCTGTTGAAAACGGAGAATATAATTTGAAGGCTGCTACTTGGATGATGAATGAAGTTGAAAGATTAGCACCCCAACTAAAGGAAATTGAAGAAATCGAAGCACCTGCAAATCAAACAACGGCAGCAGCGAAGCCGATGAAAGTTGATGTCAAGCCACAACAATTGCGGCCCCGTGCTCAAACCAGTATCGATTCCTTCTTGCCCCCACCTGTAGAACAAACTCCGACTACATCCCTTGAAGGAGATTGGTCCCAACCAATACTAGATGGAAATAGAGGCGAGGAGTAATGCTTGGCGTGGTCCGAATCGACCATCGTGAGATGCAGACTCACCTTTCACGCCATCTTAAATCGGTAGATTTTGAATTAGAAATAATCCATCTGAAAAATGGAGATATTGAGATTGGAGATGCCGTTTTAATCGAAAGGAAATGCTATTCAGACCTCTGTTCATCGATAGTTGATGGCAGATTGTTCAGGCAAATGCACCGACTTCGGGCTGCATCTCCTCGCCCAATATTACTGATTGAAGAGGATGAGGGAGGGATGCATGCAATACATCGGAATGCAATATTAGGTGCATTATCATCGATAGCGATCGACCTTGGAATTCCGATTTTGCAAACTTCTGGGGCAGCAGAGAGTGTTGCTTTGATTGAAATTATTGCCAATCGTGAACAAAATCGTAGCAGACGACAATATGAATTATTGAAGAAGCGGCTAGGGAAAATGGAAGAGGAATATTGCACAGGGAATGTATCTCGATACTCTGCATTCCAAAAATCCGGATGTGGAAGTTACTTGAGGGAAAAAGAGGAAAATTGTTTGAGAGCAGTAGAGGATTTTATTTTCAATCCACAATCTTCAGGCATTGTTGAAATGGAAATTAGAAAAATCTCCCAAGTTGAATTATCAATTCTTCAGTCCTATCCCAATATCGGGCCAAAGCGAGCCAAAAGATTACTCTCGGCTTTTGGCAGTCTAAGCAAAGTCATCAAGGCTAATCAATCGACCTTAGTGGATGCTGGCCTACCGCCTGCAGTCGCCGGTAAAATGGCTTTGCTCAATCACCAATAACAAGGATGCGAGTGCGCAGTTGTGCATATCTGTCAACATTATATCCCAATGCATAAGCGACCAATTCTGGCAGATGAATTACTGGCATACTGGTATCTTTTCCTGTGGTTTTTCCAGCCTTTACTTGATAGACATCGAGATTGAAATGAGCCAGAGGACAGGCAGTTGCCATAATTCGAGCCCCTTCTTGCTTGGCTTCTGATAATACCGAAGCAGTCATCTTCATAGCAGTTTTTTCTTGTGAAAGTAAACCCGGGAATCCAACGCTTGCAGTACGTCCATCATAATCTACCGCATCTCCTCCCAATGCACGAATTAGGTCTTCAAAATAAACTGGATTATGTGGGTCGTCATCTCCATTTGCCGAAGCACGGAGCATCGGTGAGCCATAATATCCAGCGATTGGGAAATCCACTGGGTTAACCACCTTGCTTGCAACAACATCGAGGCCGATATCTTCGACTAATACATCGAGTAAGTGGCGCATTCGCAAGTTGCCTTCGAACCTCATTCCACAGGTTCGCTCTAAGACTTCATTAATTTCTGAACGCAGGGGTTCATCTTCCAAAAGTAAGGTTAGGTCTTCATACATATTTCCTTGACAAGTTGCACAAGGAGTTAGGACGTCCATTCCTTGTTCTTCTGCCATGGCAAAAGTGCGGGCATTGATTGCTAATTGCAAGCGATGATTGCCTTGCTTCATGACACCAGCCCCACAACATGCCGCTCCAGGCATGTCGATAAGGTCGATTCCAACCGCCTTGACAACGCAACGCATGGCATCTTCAACTTCTCTTGAACTGCCTTTTGCGACACAGCCGGGGAAATATGCGAACTTCATTTTTTCACCTCAGAACCTCTTGTCAAACTCATTGAACAAGGCTACGACTTCATGATGGTCATGAACGCTCTTGTTGATTATTGGAGGCATCTTCCCAGGTGCTATCCAGCCCTGAAGGTCGCGAACCATTGGTCCACCCGTACGAGTGAATCCTAATGCCATGCGGAGAGTTGCAGGCAAGTTGGCTATGGCTCCAATTGGACCCATTGTTTGAGCTGCAAGAATAGTTTCGTTGAGGGTGCCAGAAGACTTGACGGTCTTGCAGAACCACTTGACATGGCGTCCTGATTTACCGGCGAAACGATGGGCTCGCAATAATTCACTGCGGCAATCATTGTAATTCTGAGAGGCTCGCTGACCCATACGTCCGAATCTTGCCATGACGCCAAGGTCGCTTTCGGCCCATACTCCATCTGTACCTTGCAAAATTTCTCTCATCTCTTCTTTGCAGTCTTTTGAGATACGAGGGTCGTTCACCTTCACCCAAAGCCTGTTCAGAACTGCTGGCCCTAAGTAAGATGGATTGTGTGGCACAGTCTCAGATAATGAATGTAGAAGATGGTCGCTAACAAGGTCATTCATGGCGTGTAAAGCAGTTGCCTTGGTACTCGACATGACACCAATAACGGTGCCCTGAGGGGTATTTGCTCCAACCCGATCTATAGTTCTCAACCATGGCTTTGCTCGCTCTCTGGATACATCTAGTGCCTTGGTGCTGACATAGAGATCCTTCAGGATTTGGTGACCTGGCAATGGTTCAATACGTATTTTGGCTGGCTCCCCTGCTCCTGCCATCAAGTCAATCATTCTAACACAATCTGCTAATACGAGATTTCCGTTGACCGATAATCCGCACAGTGGGTTGCTTCCTGCTCCACTGCTGGTGCGGAAGGTCAGGCTTCCATCTTGAGTTTCCTTGAGCATAACAAGTACATCTTGCAGACTAGCATGACCTGGGACGGTGACATCATAGGTATCACGGCCACTTTCTGCCATCAATGGGTTATACCTGAAGATACTCAGGCTAACTTCGATATCGGGTTGCTCGATACCACTGGCTGCGACAGCACCGGCTGACTTCTTCTTTGGTGAGAGAATCTCGATGAATGCACTGACATATTCCTGCTGCATTGTGCCGGAGGAATCTATGCTCGCCAATGCACCAAGGGCTTCAGGGAGCCAAAGTTTCCAAGCCGGTTCATAATCGACATCGCAGTCCACACGTGTTGCAACTCTGCTTGCCCCCATCGCCTCAAATTGATCATCCCAATTTTTTCCGGATTCACAGTATTGGTCGTAAGACGTATCACCCAAGGCACAGACATTGAAATTGACTCCTGAAAAAGAGGGCGCCCCTGCTCCAATGGCTGCATCCCATAATGCCTGAGCATTATCGGGCATCTCTCCTTCACCCCATGTTGAACAAATAATCATTACACGCTTTTGGGAAGCAATCGTTGCTAGGTCAGCTTCCGCCATGTCAACGACAGTTGCATTCAGGGACACCTGTTCTGCAATCTTGGCAGTGGTTGCTGCCAAGTCTTCACAATTACCACTCTGTGAGCCGAATAGAATCATCAAATCGCGGTTGCCCTCCAGCAAGGATGCGGGGATTTCAATCGCTGAATCATCTTTTTCTTCGACTTCTTCTGCGACAACTTCCACTGCGGGGGCTGCTTCTTCAACTGGAGCATCGGTTGATTCTCCAGTGGTAAATTTGATGACTTCAACAGGACAACCTTCTGCGGCATCTACGATATCGTCGGCTAATTCAGTGCCGATTTCTACCTTGATAGTAGCCTGACCCTCGTTCTGATCAAACTTTCCGTCAGTGCGCACATCTGCGATAATGAAGCAGGTATCGTCGGTGACACTGAACACTTCAGGACAAGTTTCCTGACAAGCATCACAGGTGATACAACCCTCCTCAATCCAGACGGATAAGATTTGAGACATTGGAAACACCTACGATACCTACGGTATCGACAAAGTGTGGGGGATGGATGAAGTCTTTAACTTTTGATAACATATCATCACTGAACGTTTGACAACATAATAGAACATCAAGTGCAAATGCGCATGATTCAAAGTTTGATTTTCACATTTGCGGTAGATTGAGGTTTAATTCGTCAAATGTTCGCACTTCGCGTGCGCGGCCGTATTACTTTCTAGTGTTCAGCGCACGCTTGTGTTCGCATCAAAATTTGCCGATTTTTTATTGCTGTTTGACAAATATTAATGCTCACATATCAAACCCATGATCCATCTCACCCATCGAGACAGACTTGCTTGAAATTACATCGTCAATTCTTAAAATCATGACCGCAGTTTCGGTGGCGCTTTGGATGGCTTGTTCGACTACGCGAACTGGCTCTAAGACATTTGCTTCGAGCATATTTTTGACCCCTCCCTCATCGACGTTAATTCCAGCATGAGAGTGTCCTTCAGCATGGGCTTTGCGCAATTCTATAATGGTGTTTACTGGGTCTAGTCCTGCGTTTTCTGCTAAAGTTCTTGGAACTACTTCGAGGGCAGTAGCAAAGGCTTCGATAGCCATTTGTTCACGTCCTCCTATACCCTCTGCATAGGAACGAAGTTCACGAGATAAGGCAGCCATGACGCTACCTCCGCCTGTCAGGACCATTCCATCTTCCCAAGCAACGCTAACCACGCCGATTGCATCATCGAAAGCACGGCGTATTTCATCGACTACGTGATCGGTTCCACCGCGTAATAAGACTGAGACACTCTTGGCCTCAGGGCATCCAGTGATGAAGGTCATATCGGAATCTCCGATTTTCCTTTCCTCTACTTTACTTGCAGTTCCGAGGTCTGAATTGGATAGGTCGTCAAGGTTGGTGACGATTTTACCACCGGTGGCTTTTGCTAATGCTTCCATATCGCTCTTTTTGGCTCGACGGATGGCGAATAAGCCAGCCTTTGCCATGTAGTGTTGAGCGAGGTCATCGATTCCCTTTTGGCAGATAACAACATTTGCTCCGGCGGCCTGGATTTTCTCGACTAGGCTCTTCAAGAAATTCTCTTCTTCTTCGAGGAAACTTGCTAATTGGCTCGGGTCAGTTATCTGAATCTTGGCGTCAACCTCGGTCTTCTTGACCTCGATTGCGGAGTTAATGAGTGCTATCTTTGCATTATCCATACCACGAGGCATGCCAGAGTGAACTCGTTCTTTATCGAGGATGATTCCGTCCACCAAACTACTATCCTTGATTGAACCTCCTTGCTTCTTTTCTACTTTAACATCACCAAGGTCGACTAAGCGTTTATCGCCGTCAATGACGCCAACTGCCTGAACTGCGTTAACACATATTTCTGAAAGGAACGATTTGACTGCCCCAGCACTCTTGCCGGTCAAAGCGGTCTTAGCGACTTCATGTAGCATTTGCAAATCATCAGAGGTTGAGATTCCATGTGAATCCAATAAGCCGATGGCTTTCTCTGCAGCCAATCTGAATCCTTCGCAGATAACGGTTGGATGGACGTTTTGCTCGATTAGGTCTTCACTGCGCTTGAGTAATTCTCCAGCGATGACAACCGCTGTTGTGGTGCCATCAAAGCAGTGTTGCTCTTGAGTTTTAGCAACCTCGATAATCATCTTGGCAGCAGGATGCTCGATATCCATCTCCTTGAGAATAGTTGCACCATCGTTGGTAATAACCACATCACCCATGCTATCGACTAACATCTTGTCCATGCCCTTTGGACCCAAAGTACTGCGAACAGCATCAGCAACCGCCTTGGCTGCTGCGATGTTATTGCTCTGAGCACCGCGACCACGGCTTTGGCTTGTTCCTTCTTTTAGAATGAAGATTGGTTGTTGTCCACCTGCGTACATTGAGACTACCTGCGCCCCAGCGGTTATGGCGGCCGACTTGAACCCATCGTTGAGATATTATGACAGATGAGTGAGCAAAATGCACATTCATGCATTCTTCTTCAGCCATTCAGCCCCGTAATGGGTCCACTGTTCCATGCTCCAGCCTTCAGGTAATCCTGCTGCTGGTACGGGAGGCACGCCTGAATCCGAGACTTCCATAACTGGAGCCGCTTCTACGATTGGAGCGGCTTGGACAACAGGTGCGGTTTCTACAGATGGCGGAGCAAATTGACTCATGTCCGGTGCTGGTTGAACATCAGGAGCGGCTGGTACGGCTCCATATTGAGCCGAAAGACTACTTTCATATTCTTCATTGGCCCAAGGAGTTTCATCTTCTTCATCAGTGGCGGTAATTACCTTGAATAACATTCCAAGCAAAGCCAGCACGATTATTGGGCCTATTACCCAGACAGCATAATCAGCAACTTTAGAGCCACTGTTAACAGAATCTGTATCAGAGTCGCTGTCCTTAGTATTGATTTTCATCAGGGTTACTCTGATAGTTGCATTGGTAGCATCTTCAACGGTATTTGAAATCGCCCAAACTTCAAAGGTTGTTAGCATTTCATCTTCTTGGAGGTTTAGCAAGGAAGTCTCACTGATTACAATTTCAACTGTGATGAAGCGTTCCTTTTGTTCCAATATACGCAAAGGTGCAGCCTCACTGCTTGAACTTGCACGATACCACATGCTTGAAGAGGATTCTTGGCGCACATCAATGGACACTGTTTGTTCACCTGTAAATTGGTTCCTCAAGGTCAGAACGACCTCATATGTCCCAGCCTCATCGATAACCAAATCATCTACAGCGATTAGTCTCAACCAATCTTGTGAACCAACTGAAAACAGAATCGTTCCTGTGGTAGATATGTCAGAGTCTAGAACACTTGTTGCAGATACTTCCAATCCGACTTGCCCTTCCGCACTCTCATCAAAGGAGAATCTGACGGTTATATTGTAAGATGCGCCTGGGGCAATGGTTGGGGTCCGCAAAGTGGAGAGGCCCTCTATCTCAGCGCTCATTCCGGTGCCGCCCTCTGTCGAGAGGTCGAAACTATCAGGAGCATTTCCCTCATTCCTGATTTCAAAGCGAATTGTATCGGAATCACCGCCTGGAATGTATGATTGTTCAGGGTCATCAGCACTTACACCGACTGCTGCGGTATCGAGTACAGTTACCGATATGGTGACACTATCAAAAACTGAGGGATCAGCTTGGTTAACGATACGAATAGTGGCACTGTATAATCCGGAGTCTAAGTATAGCGGCATCGGCAGGTCGAGGTGGATTTCAGTAAAACCATCCCAAGCATCAAGAGTTCCTGTAGAATCAGCAGATAAATCTGCAAGGAGGTGAGCATTTGACTGAGTCAAAACCAAATCATAGACCTCATCATCATTTCCAAGATTATTAATTTCTAAGGCGATTCTTTGTAGGATGCCATTTGCTGGGGCAGAAATTTCCAAACTTTCTGCGATTAATTCAACTTCTCTGAATGGTAGAACTTCGAGGGTTCTAATCAGAACATCATTTCCTGAAACAGCGACCCCTCCGCAGGTGGTGCATAATGCTCTAACTGAGAATGAATAGTTATCTGGTGCTGCATCAGCCGCAGAAGTGATAGAGATATTGAAATCAAATATTTGCCCTCTATCTAAGGTGACTGGCAAGAAGAAGTCTCCATCAATATCTGTGAATGCGGATGTCCATCCTTCTACACTGAAAGATGCGAACATGTTGAATGTCGCCAAACGGTTTCCGGTATTTTGAAGGCGCATCGGAATAATTTCCGTCTCTCCAGGGCCGAGGTTGCCAGCAAGTAATGGTGTTGAAGAGGATAATACAACGCTGTATTGCTCGGTTACTCCAACAGTCGCTTGAAGGCTTGCCAAGACTCCTAAGCCTTGTGAACTGCCATCCGACCACGTAACATTCCATGTCTGTTGTTGAATATCTGCACCGGCAGGAATTGACAAGTTTATCCACATTTCAGTAGTTGCACCTGCTGCAGTTGCTGGTAATTGCACTTCTACTCCGTGTTGAGTAGGGTGAGAAGAATCAATTCTGATTTTAGGATTAGTTGGCTCCATCCAAGTCTCGTTTGAAATATTGCTCTTGACTCTAATTATCGCCGGCTTGTAGCCATTATTGGTCACTTCACAATATAGACTAATTACTTCGTTTGGCACCGCAGTATAGCCTGCTACTGGGTTATCGCAAGTTACATCTAAAGTGAATTGGTCTATCTTTTCTACTGCAAAAACTCTCCAGTCATCAACGTGATATCCTTCTTCTGCGATACTGTTGTCACTGGTAAAAAGCATTCCTGCAAACCAAGAATGCCCGCCTAATAGGTCTGTTGGGTCCCATGATAGATTGGTCCATTGGCCTTGGCCAGATGCCACCATTGGCAAGGCTGTTGATAAATTGTGGCGTAGAGAGACTCCTCCGCTTCTCCATAACTCAAGTGCTACATCATCTCCATTGCCAATAACTCCCCAAGCCGTTGCGTGCATTTGCACCGAAACTAAGTCAAGGCTAGGAATCAATAACCTACAATAGAACATCCCATAGATGGCACCAGCGCCACCTTCATGGATTGCACTGCCACAGTCGTTGGATGCAGGAGCATATCCCCAGACTAGGCGGTCCCAAGCATTTCCTCCATAATTTGAGCCAGGATTTGAGTGTCTCCAATGGGCTGAACCAACATATGCGCTTGTGTCATCATCTTGCCATGAACCAACTGCAACAGCATCCCCTGCTCCACCTTGCTCATAGCGGAATGGCACCATTGTATGCCTTTGTCCTGAAAGTAAGGAGCCGTCCATGATATCAGAAGAAAAGGCAACTGGAATAGTTTGGTTCAATACATCATTTTCATTCTTGGTATCTGCGAAATAATTGACTGTTGCCCTTAGGATATAGCCACCCAGCAATTCGCTTCCATTGAGAATGCTATGGGCAGTATCTGCAGTCCACACTGCTTCGTGACTATCTTCGCCACCACCGTAAACATCTCCAGTTGACCAATTACTTGACCAAGCGACGAAGCCAATTGGGTGGACTGCCTCAAGTAAGACATCCGCAGATGCACCACTTAGAGCACCACCATTTCGCATGACGGTGACTCCGATTGGCACAAGATCCCCCTTCATCACGTACTCAACAACGCTACCGTCTGACTGTACCCACATTTCAGGAGAATAGCCAAGATTTCCGATAGTTATCGACTTGATGTGGAAATCATCATTCGTCCCACCTCTTGCTGAATCGGAGGCATCTACATCGATTGTCATGATGGGCAGGAAAAACTGCAACATCATTGCAGTGAGGATGAAAAAGACGGGATAGTTACGCTGACGCATCGCAATCAACCCTCCCACTCAAGAACTCCCCTTAAGCATACGCGGTCAATGTATGGTGGAAATAAACCTCAATCGGCATTAGGAAAAGCATCGTGAATGCTCCTCGCCAAAGGTATTCCAAGGGCAAGTCATTTGGTTGGTGGACTTACCAAGCGGCTTTCATGAGTGAGGCCCGAAGTCCGATAATCGCTCGTCTTTGGCTAACTGGTGTAGCAATTGGTCAAGTCATCATAACGCCTATCGCAGCTTTTTCGATAACCTATCTCTTCTCATTTCAATCGGGTCCTGATGGCTTTTCAATAAAGTTTGAATCTCAAATGATTCCTTGGATTCTTTCTGCCTCTATTGCTTATGGAATGATCGCATTGGCCTTGGCTTTAGTTGTTGGAGGGTTTAGTCCACTGTGGATAGTCAACCGCGGAGGCTGGCTTCGGGGACTCGGGTTAGTTCGAGGTGGGCGCTCTTCGCTATTGACCGAACAAACTAGAATTAGACATCGAAAATCTCCACATGGCAAAATGATGCGCTTAGTACATGACCGCTATGAAGAGGGGCATGGTCTACTCGCCATCCATGGAGGATTAGTTTTGCTGGCAATTCCATTCCAACTCACCCTTGTAGTCGTTCCACTCCTGATGATGCTTATCTTGCCAACTGAATGGATGTATAATAATCGCTTACTTGAATGGGCATTGGTCTGTTATCTTCTTGTTCTTACCATCGCAATGCGCGTTTTTCCTGCCTATGCACGGCGCTTCGTCGCCATTGCTGCCTTCACCCGACGCTGGCTGATTTCGATGACTCGGCTTTCATGGATGGCGCCAATTCTGGTTCTTTGGTTACTCGGCCGCTTGGCCAGCATTGTAGTAGTTACATGGATTGGACCTGACCTAGCAGTCAGCATCGCCGCTGAAAAAGCAATATTCGAGGACTGGTTGGGAATTGGCTCGATTCCAGAAAATTCATTCCTTGACTTGTTAACTGCGCTTGCAGTCATGCCATTGGCTGCATTCACGACATTTGGCGTTTTGGCTGGAGGCTCTGGCTCCTTGCCTCAGTGGATGAAACTAGACAAGCATGATGATTGGGAAAATCCAGAGGGCGAAGAAGAAGTCATTGAAGAGGTGGAACCGGTTGTCGAAAAACCTCTAACTGAAGATGACGGCAAAGGAATAATCAGCGGCTTACTAGAAGATGTCATACCGGTAGGTGCAGCAGCAATAATGCCAATGGTGGGAGGCATTACGCTTAGTGATTCAATCGATGGCGTTGAAGAAGAGGATAGCCCGATGGGCATCTTCGATAAATTATGATTTATTCTTCTTCGTTTGAAGGATTACTGTTTAATTCCACATAGCCCAAAGGCGACTTTCCATCAAGCATCCAAACTCGGAGTGCCCCCATAAACCATCCATCACTGCGCTTTCTTCCAAGGTCTGGACGAGGTCGGTTATCTATGACTTTGAGACAGGCAGCACATCTGATGCATGCAACTTCCCAAAACAACTCTGGGGAATCACAACATCGGCTATTCTCATCCCTTGATTGGTTTCTAAATCGCTGTAAATCCTCAGCCAATGAACGGCTCCAAGGCCAAGAAGGCGAGCCCAACTTTTCTGGTATGGACCACGAAAGTAAAGTCCAAACTGCACCTAATACCAATCCAACTCCAAATGGGGAATCAGCCCCAATAATGGCTAACCAACCCAAAATTAACGGAATCAAAGCAAAAAATAATCCTAATGAACGGAGGTTTCTCATCAACAAAACTCTTGCCAATAAATATCCGTCAACTGGCACAGGTGCTGGATGAGGAGGTAGTTGGGGATTGAAAAATGAAAATCTCGACATGATAATAGTCGGAAGGCGTGGAATCAAGTGACCAAGGATGATTCCTGATAGCAACCATAAAATCGGCGCCAATAAGTCCGATGTTGCCATCTAATTTCCACCTCAAATAACCGTTGATGCTGCTTCCTGAAGCCCAACTAATACAGATTCAACCTTATCCATACCTCGGGAAATATCTTCTCTGCTGACAGTATAAGCGAACCGAAGATGACCTTCTCCAGATTTCCCAAAGGCGGTACCTGGAGAACATAATACTCCACCCTTTAGTAATTCAATTGCTAAATCTTCAGAACTGAGCCCTAGTACTTCGACCTTAGGAAAGACGTAGAAAGCGCCATTGGGAAGGTGGCAAGAAACTCCTGGCATTGCATTCAATCTTTGACAAATTAAATCCCGCCTAGCCTTGAATTCCTTGGTCATTTGAGCCGGATAATCTGCTGCTTCATCAAAGGCGGTTAAAACTGCATATTGCATTGCATCATTAGAACAGGCGGTAATGTAATATTGTAATTTGATAATTTGTTTCATCGCCTCAAGATTGTTAGACATGATGTATCCTATTCTCCAGCCAGTCATGGCAAATGTCTTGGAAAATGAATTGATGAGTAAGATATTATCGTAATCACAGCCCATGAAAGAAACGTGCTCTCCATCGTAGACCATTTGATCGTAGACTTCGTCCGTAATCAGCCAAAGGTCATGCTTCTTTGCAAATTCAAGTAATGCATCTCGTTGTTGAATATTCAAGGTAGCACCGGTTGGATTGGAAGGGAAATTGTAAAGAATTGCTTTGGTATTTTCATCGACCAGTGATTCTAGTTCTTCGATTTGTGGAATGAATTCGTGTTCGAATAGGCACTCATAGTATCGCGGTTCACCACTACATAGAGTTACATCGGGGCCATAAAGTGGAAAATACGGTTCAGGAAGTAATACGTTATCACCATCATTAACTAAGGTCATGAAACAATTGAGTAAGGCATTTGTTCCACTCATCGTCATACAGACATTATCCTCATCCATTCCTGCCTGATAAGAGGACCATGATTCTGCTATTTTCTTTCTCAATGCAGGAAGCCCTGCTGTAGTTGTATACTTGTTATGCCCATCTTGCATTGCCTTGCTCATTGCATCGATGGCGGCCTGAGGAGGTTGGAAGTCCGGCTCTCCTAAGCCAAAGGAAATTATATCATCTCCAGCCATGTCAAACATTCTGCGAACGCCAGTCGGTTGTATGGCCATCGCCCTATCCGAAAAGCCGCGCATGAGCCAAGGCAATTCGTTCCAACATATCAAAGGAGCGCGAAGGTAAAGGTCAACCAGAGGTGGATTCTTCAGACACTAGTTCTGCATCTAATGTAGGCTCTTCCTGAGCCTGTTGGCCGATTTCCCCCGTTATTGTAGAACTAGATGACTCAGCATTTTCCTTGATTTGCTTAAGGCTCGCCATTGCTCCTGCAGCCAAAACTAATACGGATAATCCGACGAGGAAAAGGATTCGACCAAATGATGAACTTGAATCACTCGTACTCATTCCTGTTCCTATAACTGTATATGTCAGCGGTAAAGATTCACCTTCTGGCCCTACAGCCCGAACCTCGATACTATGATTCCCCTTACTCAACTTATCAACATCGAGAGCGACTGACCAGTTGAATGGCACAAGAGCAGTTGAACCCCCTTCTCCAATTTCATAACTTGCCTCAATCCAATCATCGCCATCAATTCGGTATTGCACTACTGAAACTGAATTTGTCCTAGCCCAAGCGATACCATCGATGCGGTACACCGAGCCATTCACCTCATCAAATGTACCTCTTAATTGCATGTCAAGGTCCAAGTTGTCTAAATCAACCTCTGACATGTTCAATTGAATGGCCATCTCAACAGCAGCAAGCGCATCGACCATTCCCCAACCAAAATCTCGATTCCAAATCGGGTCGATTTCAGGATAAGTTGCACCGCCTCGAGGCTCAGCAGTTACTCGGAGGATTTCCTTAATCTGTAAAGGTTCCAACTCAGGATTGGCCTCGATCATCAAAGCCATCACTCCACTAACTGCTGGAGTAGCATAGGATGTCCCAGAACCACGTCCTGTGTAGGAATTATCCGATGCATCTTGACCTGGCACATTATTATTGCAAAAACCACTAGTTACACAGGCTTCAGACTGAATGATGTTAGTACCTGGTGCAGACACATCTGGCTTTAGTTCATCGATTGGATTGCCATCACTATTATTTTTCCGAGGTCCACGTGAAGAATAATCTGCAATTGTATCATCACTGCGATTGATAGTGTTTTTATCATCAGTCGCTCCAACGGTTACGGATAGAGAAGAGGAGCCCATTCCTGAAAGGCCATCATTGCTTGGACCATCGTTACCTGCAGCAACGCTAACGATTACTCCCGCCTCCATCGCCTCATCCAACAAGCGACTATGCATTTCATCGCCATCAGAGCCACCACTCTCATGGCTTGTTATTCCCCAAGATAATGACAAAATATCGATTCCGTAGTCCTCAGCCTCAACACCTGCCCACTCGGTATTTGCATTATCTATAATCCACTGGATTCCGTTCATCGCAGATTCATAGGCTTCTTGTTCAGCCAAATAATTTTCAAATGGTCCTGCTCCAACATCGGTCCCAATTCTCACATCGACTAATCCAGCATCAGGGGCTGAGCCAGTGAAATTGGATTGTGTACCATCGGCCTCAAGACCAGTAGCACTAGCCATCCCAATACAGGCAGTTCCATGCTGGTTACCATCATCAGGGTCAAAACTGCCATCATCCTCTCTAGCACCAAGTCCAGCAGCGATGCAACGGGGTACATCAGAATGAAGATAACAAACGGCATCAAAACCAGCCTTGAACTTGCCAACTAATCCAGGATGTTCATTGTCAACACCGGTATCAGTCATGGCAATGTTCACTCCTTTACCACTCACTCCTAAGTCCCAAGCACCAACAGGGTACTCTGTTGAATTTCGAGATTTTATCGAAGTTGTCTGCACATCGCCAAAGAACACAACCGAACCATAGCGTTCTACCATGACAACACCATCTAATTCAGCCAAGGCAAAAACTTGCGAAGCATCAACCCCCCCAAGTAACAAAGCATCAACTGAAAGCAATTCCAATTGTACCTCATAACCCAGAGAATTCAAAGTAGCAATATCAGATTCAGCCGGCCTATGGTCATAAGAAAGCCCCACATTAACCTCTCCAGAAACAGTCTGTAAACTGTCAAATATTCCATTTCGGTCTAGGTCAGAAGAAGTTGTTTTCCACCAAGGTTGCTCGACAATAAAGGTGAACGGGGAAGGTGTTCGCAATGGAATGTCGTTTGAATAACCTGAGGGAAGTAACTGTGAATCGTCGAGCCGTGAATACCCCTGAGGGGTATCAATTC
This sequence comes from Candidatus Poseidoniales archaeon, assembly GCA_012959275.1. GTDB lineage: Archaea > Thermoplasmatota > Poseidoniia > Poseidoniales > Poseidoniaceae > UBA226. The sequence goes on along the minus strand of DUDM01000008.1, from coordinate 3,060 downwards.
CCAAGCCGATTGCGCCAGCAAGGGGCGCTGCAAAAAGGGCGACGATGATGAATGCAAAAGTAGAGCGCATGGCTATTCCCAATAATTGGCGGCCCTGCGCGATTCTTCAACCCATCCCTAAATATCAAAGCGGATACCTCGCGTCGTATGGGTCATGTCGGACGGACAAGCATACTATGATGGACTGATTGGACAGGGCTATACACCTGAACAAGCAACACAATACACACAACAATACTACGCTGGTTTTGAGCCCGCAGTGGCACAGGTAGCACCTGTTGCAGACTTCCAATTTGAGCAAACGCATGTAGCAGAAGTTTCTCAAGAACATGGGGTTAATCCAACCCAACTCGTAGACACAGCCCGCCACTTCGACGCCAACGCCGATGGAATTCTACAACAAAGCGAATTAGAAACAACTGCAATGCAAATGACCAGCACAGTTGCACCAACCGCTCCAGCTCCAATGGATGCACCACCTGGTATGGCTGCACCACCTGGTATGGCTGCTCCAATGATGGCAGGCGCCCCAGCAATGGGAATGCCTGCACCAATGGGCGGAATGATGCCAGCACCCGCAGCCGCAGCAAGTGGAGGAGGTCCTCTAGGATTTGTTGCAGTTGCATGTATTGTCCTTACATTAGTATTCTCAGTTATGGGATTATTCATGGATTCGTGGCTTGTCGAAAGCGATGATGAAATGGGAGATATGTCAATGGGGCTGACAAGCATGACCATAGATTGTGATGAATTAAATGAGACTAGCAAGGAAGGTTGTGCAACCTTCGGTTACTTACTCCTTCAAGAGGACATGGAAACTGCAGAGGAATTAGACAAAATCCCCACCCGTAATTCCGGTTCAATAGATGATTTCTGCTCAAACACTGAAACATTCGCGACTGCATTCATTGAAGGCTTTGGAGGAACTATTGATGATGATGACAAGGAAAAATTCCAGACTTGCTATGATACAGCTTCAGCAGGAAGCACAGGTGGATACATCCTTTGGGGAGCAACAATTGCAGCCCTTGCAGGTGTTGTGCTAATCGCCTTCAACATCTTCGGCATCGGAGCCCTACCAGTCGACACCCAGAAATTCGGCTTCATCGCGGGGGTTGCAGCCGGCGCCCTTGCAGGAATTGCAGTCCTAATCTGGTATCTGATGCTACCATCCGAAGGCGACATGAGTGCTGGAATGAATGTCTGGTTAACTATCACTGGTGCAGTGTCAGGAATAGCCGCTGGAGTCCTTACTAAACTCAAAGGAAATCCATCTGCTTAATTCTGAGCAATGGCGCAACTCGGACTACAATATGCCGAGTTAGTAAAAAACATGTTGAATGTTACGGCCACGCCTAAAAGCAATACCAAGTAAAGTGGGCATAACAGGATTCGATGCTCAAACTGGACATTACTCAACGTGTTGTTTGAGCGCGAGCGTGGACTGAACATTACTCAGCATCACCGCCGTTCACGCGATGACTTGAAACTTATATCACAATAAGTAATGATTAAGTTTCAAGTGAGAATTCTGTTACAGCCACGCCTAAAAACAATACCATACAAAGTGGGCATAACAGGATTCGAACCCGTGTCGTCGGATTAGAAATCCGACATGATATCCAACTACACCATACGCCCGCAAACCACGGCCGGCGCCTCCCCTCCATGAATACTGCGGCTGGAGAATCAGTTGAAATGTCGGCAATGGCATCCCGATGTCCTCATATAGTGAGGGTCAGTCGGCGCCTTGTTCACCATGAAGCGAGGTTCCCGAGCGTGGAAAAAAGCTGGTAATCAGCGTTGGAAGTGGCGTAAGAAGAAACTACGCCGACGAAAGCGTGCGCGACGCCAGGCCAAGCTCTGATGGTGTATACTTGGGAGTATAGTATAACTTGGTAGTATCGTGGGCTCCAATTGCACGGGAATGACAAAAACGGGTTTGCTGAAAGTTGATGAACAACTGGAACGCCAACCCATGTCAAACCTGAAAATTAAGCCAAAAACGGCGGAATAAATCAGAAGATACCCGCTGGTCGGGGTTCAAATCCCTGTGCTCCCATCCTTCTGTTATGTGTTGATGTGAATCGTGATGAGTGCACGGGCGCTCGTTCTTCCTTCGATGTGTAATGTTCTGTTTCAGTCCAGAACTCTCATCCCTGTGCTCCCATCCTTCTGTTATGTGTTGATGTGAATCGTGATGGGCGCACGGGCGCTCGTTCTTCCTTCGATGTGTGATGTTCAATTTCAGTCCAGAACTCGCATCCCTGTGCTCCCATCCTTCTGTTATGTGTTGATGTGTATCGTGATGGATACGTTGTGGATTCAATTCCCATAGCCGCATGTCGCCAGTCAAATATCTAGAGGCTCGATGCACATTTTGGGCATCGATGTGGTTTACGAAGTGTCTTTCTATTCCACTGAAAACCACAAGCATCACACAACCATTCAACGAGTTCACGTTTGCCAAGAACATTCTCTCTCAATTTCTGCAATAGCGGTGAATTAGCAAGACTTGGTGCAGGTGCTATTTTCTCGACTAATTCATGATGATTATCATCATGCTTTGCTAAGCCTGCTGCGTGTAGTAATTCATGAACCAGAGTATGTTTGTAGAGGCTATCATCCTCACTTAACATCGGATGCAAGAGAATGGTGATTTTACCAGGGGGTAGTTTGAGACGCTTCTTACGGAATACATCGTTGTGATTTCCTGCGAATCTGGTGACTCCTAGTCTATCGTCGTCCTCATCAAGCCATTCCATCTTCAGTGATTCCCTAAGAAAGCGAAGAAATACTGCATCATCATCAACCAGATTTTCCTCCAAGTGTCGGACTTCCAAATCGGGGAATTCCGGAGGCTGCATGGTCAAGCGATGGGGGCTGTCTATTACAACGTAAGCCTCAAGGAGGGATGGTTGGTGGATGGGCTGCTCGTAAGGGCATATTGGGCGCGTAGATCAGTTGGAAGATCGCTACCTTGGCATGGTAGAGGCCCCGAGTTCAAATCTCGGCGCGTCCACTTATGATGATAATTGATGTTCACGTGGACGCGCCTGG
>DUDM01000007.1 GCA_012959275.1 Candidatus Poseidoniales archaeon | reverse complement strand
TATGGATATTTTACTGTGGATGCCACTGGTTTGAGCAATTGCGGCTGTAAAAATGACCTCTAGACTAGTTTGGGTGTTACTCCAACCATTTGGCCAATTTGTTTCAATGAAATCTGTAGTAGTTTTGCCGGCCCGATATGCGGGATGTGAAATTAAATCTTGAAGGAAATCAATATTGGTGGTTGTTCCGAGGATGATGAATTCAGAGAGGGCGCTCTTCATTCGGCGGATTGCAGCCTTTCTATCACTCGCATGAACAACGAGCTTTGCCAACATCGGATCATATGATGGAGTCACCTCGTCGCCTTGCCTAACTCCTGAATCCAATCTAATTCCGGGACCCGTAGGGGGAGACCAGACCGCTAATGGACCGGTTGCTGGAAGGAATCCGTTATTTGCATCCTCAGCATAAATTCGGACTTCAATTGCATGGCCATTGACTTTAATATCGGATTGCTCCCTACCTAATGGCAGGCCAGCAGCGATTCGTAATTGCTCACAGACAAGGTCGATTCCTGTTATGCATTCAGTGATAGGATGCTCAACTTGGATTCTGGTATTCATCTCAAGGAAATGGAATGTACCATGTGGAGTAACCAAGAATTCTACTGTCCCTGCGCCCTCGTATGATACGGCTTTGGCAGCATTGACTGCTGCTGCCCCCATTTGGGCTCGTAAGTTTTCTGAAACTACTGGACTAGGAGCCTCTTCGAGGACTTTTTGATGACGACGTTGAACACTGCATTCTCTCTCACAAAGGTGGATGACTTCGCCAAATGAATCGGCAAGAATTTGAATTTCTATATGTCGAGTAGATGTAATCATTCGTTCAACATAGACTCTGCCATCACCAAATGCCGATAGCGCCTCTCTCCTTGCCGACATAGCAGCACCCCTAACCTCAGAAAAGTCATCTACCATTCGCATACCCTTGCCGCCGCCACCAGCACTTGCTTTGAGCATCAAAGGTAAGCCAACCCGCTGAGATGCTTCATGAATTGCAGCCAATGCTGCTTGTTCCTCGACCTCATCAATTTCCTCACCGGGGATAACAGGAACTCCTGCCTTTCGCATCAATCGCCGAGCAGTCATTTTGTCCCCCATCGATTCTATGGCTTGGGCAGATGGTCCTATCCAAACCAATCCTGCCGATTGTACCGCATTGGCAAAATCTGAACGCTCTGAAAGAAACCCAAAACCAGGGTGGATTGCTCCGGCTTGGGTGTTTTCGGCAATTTCAAGGATTTGTTTGATGTTGAGATATGTCTCTGCAAGACTGCCTCCTTTCAGTTCTACTGCTTGGTCAGCCATTTCCACGAATAATGATTCTCGGTCATTAGCAGCATGAATTGCTACCGACTTCAAACCTAATTCTCTGCAGGCACGGATTATCCTACAGGCGATTTCACCTCGGTTGGCGATTAGCACCTTGGTGTATGGGCGGCTACCACCTTCCATCCACCTCAAACTCATTTCTCCACCTCACTTTGAATCAGGGTGCCAATTTGGTTTCTTAGCTTCAAGGAATGAAGAAAGCCCTTCTTGACCTTCAGCACCGCCTCGCATCTTACTAGTGAAATCCAAAGTCCAGTTTCGCAATTGCTCGTCATTTTCTTGCCAACGGTCAAACCCTAATGTCAACTCCTTCGCTGATGAAACTGCCATTGGTCCGGTTGACAATACTTCTTCGATTAGTGATTGCACCTTATCATCGAATTCATCGGCTGAAGAAACGACTTGTTCAATCATGCCAATTCGAAGCGCTTCTTCTGAATCAATTCTGCTGGCTTGCATTGATAATCTGCGAAAACATGCACTGCCTACTCGTCGGTAAACATAGGGCCCAATCACGGCAGGAAGGATTCCTAGTTTTCCTTCTGATAATGCAATTTTTACATTATCTGTAGTAATGACATGGTCTAAACAGGCTATTAATCCAGCACCTCCACCCAATGCAAGACCCTGTACTATTCCAATAGTGAAACACGGATGAGACCATAGTCCATTGAACAATGCATCTAATCTTCGGGAATCTTCACGGTTTTCTTCTGCAGTTTTACTACCTGCATCCCGCATCATGTTGATGTCTGCACCGGCACAGAAATGTTTGCCAGCGGCTGAAAGAATAATGATTCTAAGGTTTTCAGAATTATTCTCATCAAATAACTCACCTTGCTGTGAAACTGAATGCTTTGCTGACCAAGATAACGCCTCGGTGATTTCTTGAATCATTTGCTGATTCATAGCGTTATATTTCTGCTCTCTATCGAGGCGGATATTGCAAACTGGGCCATTTATTTCAACACTGATTAGTTCGTATTCTGGAGCCGTCTTCATTAAATCACCTTTCAATTAGAATTGTCATTTTTTCAATTGCTAACTCACATTCGGAATATGCCATAATCCTGCTCTGGCATTGGAGCATTTAGGCTGGCGGCAATACACAAGCCCAAGATGTCTCTAGTATCTCTGGGGTCGATGATTCCATCATCCCATAATCTAGCAGTTGAATGATAGGGCGAGCCCTCACTTTCGTATTTGTTGAGAATTGGCGCCCTGAAGGTTGCAAGTTCCTCACCAAACATCGGATCCTTGCCTTCACGTTCTCGCTGGTCCTGCTTAACCGTGGTCAGAACATCTGCTGCTTGTGGCCCACCCATAACAGAAATACGTGAATTTGGCCACATGAAAAGGAAGCGAGGGTCATATGCTCGGCCACACATACCGTAATTTCCTGCACCATGACTGCCGCCAATGATTACTGTGAATTTTGGGACCGGAACACATGATACGGCGGTGACCAGTTTTGCACCATCCTTGGCGATGCCGCCAGCCTCGTACTTTCTACCGACCATGAAGCCCATTATGTTCTGAAGAAAAACCAAGGGAATTCCTCTCTTGCCGCAGAGTTCCACAAAGTGTGCCCCCTTGAGGCTGGATTCACTGAATAATATCCCATTATTAGCAAGTATACCAACTGGGTGGCCATGTATTCTGGCAAAACCACAAACTAAGGTTGTACCATATCTTGCCTTGAATTCATGGAATCTTGAACCGTCAACAACTCGGGCAATAACCTCTCTTACATCATAGGGGGTGCGATTATCCTGCGGAATAATCCCCATTAAATCCTCGACATCGTGAGCCGGCTCCTCTGGCGCATTTCGGTCTAATTCTGTTTTCTTTGAAGGATTGAAGTTTTCAACAATATTTCGAACCATGCGTAATGCCTCTGGTTCATCCTCTGCATAATGGTCGGCAACTCCTGACTCAACGGTATGTACTTCTGCCCCACCTAAATCTTCAGCAGAAACAACTTCTCCTGTTGCAGCCTTGACCAAAGGAGGCCCAGCCAAGAATATCGTTCCATTGCCCTTGACAATAATCGATTCATCTGACATCGCTGGAACATAAGCCCCTCCTGCGGTACAGGAACCCAAAACTGCAGCAACTTGTGGAATGCCCTTGCCACTCATCATCGCTTGATTTCGGAAGATTCGACCAAAGTGTCCCTTGTCGGGGAAGACTTCATCTTGCAATGGCAGGAAAGCCCCTCCTGAATCAACCAAATACAGACATGGGAGGTGGTTTTCATCGGCTATTTCCTGAGCCCGAATATGCTTCTTGACTGTAATAGGGTAGTAAGAGCCACCCTTGATAGTTGCATCATTTGCTACAAACATGCATTCTCGGCCATGTACCAAACCAACCCCAGTAACTACTCCAGCACTATGGGCACGGCCATCGTACATGCCATTGGCAGCAAGTGGTGATAACTCAAGGAAAGAAGACCCTGGGTCGATGATTCTCTCAATTCTCTCCCTTGCTAGAAACTTACCTCGGCTCCGATGCCTTGCCTCATACTTGCCACCTCCACCTGCACGTGCTTCATCGTGCTTTGATGACAACTCTTTGAGAAGAGATAGATTGTGTTCTTTTCGAGCATTAAAATCAGGGTCTGAGCGATTAACGCGGCTTGATATCCTATCCAAATCATCCCCCTCCAACAGTGACGAGAAGTGAGCCGGCCTTCAAGCATATGGTCAGACACCGAGCATCAAGCGTCCAAGGTCACGTAATCCAGGAGCCAGTCCTACCACTAATAGAGCCAACACAATGAGCACTCTAAGATGACGCTGACGATGTTCAACTCTAACTTGGGTGAATACCCAAATCAGCAGTCCAGTCAATGCTGCCTTTACCAAGAAAAATAGCCAAGCACCGATACTGCCTGTGATTTCTTTACCCCATTCAATGATTTGAGAACTAACGACATGCTTCTCGGAATAGCCAAAGAAATCAATGCCCACCCAAGTTGCTAAGCCGTCGCATAATTGTCCAAAGGTGAAAGCCAATACCAAGGGGTCAGCCAATAAGGCCCAACGAACATCAGCCTCGTACTCTTCTTTGATTTCAGGCTCTCCTTTTTCCCATTCATCTAGGCCTATTCCCTCTGGCAGTATCCCCGGTTCAAATCCGCTGGCGACCATTTTCATTCTTGCTGGGCTTCCCCATCGGTACATTTGCCAACAAATCAAAGTTGGAATACCAAGAATTATCAAAACCGGCCAAACTGGGTTATCGCTGGCTGAATGCCAAGGATAATGGCTGAATTGTATCCAAAATGCCAACCCCATTACCACAGCACCCCAGCCAATACTGAAGAGTGAACGTTCAATTCCACTCCACTCAGCAGCGGTATCTCCGGCTAACCAACAAGCGATGATAATTGATACCATAAAACCAGGAATGGTCCACAATGGACCCACGCCTGGATTATTTGAGAAAGCACCTGCGTACATGACAATCCACATCAACAATAGGATGCTTATTGCAACCATACGGAACCTTCCCTTGATGGCTACTTCAGAAAGAAAATACTCGCCCTTCTTACGTTCAGCCCAATGACCAAGGCAAGCAATGAGTACAACCCATGCAGCGAGATGAAAATGAATGATGGGTGAAATAAAAATTGTTTGATAGGATGAGGGGAATAATTCTGAATCCTCCAGAACCCTAACTACTGATGCCATGACAACCCATGGAAGAAATGCTAAAATTGTTCTCGAATCAGCAGGTAATCCCATTTTTCGGAAGCGAGCAGAAAGAGCAACTACGAATAGCAGTAATACTACAGTAAACAACATTGTATTGATTGAATTATATCCTGAATCTCCTTGTTCGGCATCTTTGATCACTGGATCCCAAACCATTGGAGCGAGGAAACCATCCCAGAATACAGATGGGATTAGGATTGACCCTAGGAATAAAATTCCAAGAACTGCCAATAAAACGCGCGTTGCCCATAATTCGAATGTACTATACTGCTCATCTGGAAGAGGAGTAGGCCAATCTTGAGAGGGCTTGACGACTGTTGCTTCCTCCTCGGAGGGCTCGCTCAAGTCGTCTTCAGTCATCTCGGTCACTCCGGCAGGTGAAGAAGGTGGCAATATGCCTTATCGGCATTATGATTCCTATGAAGGTGATTTTAATCACTCTTCTTCGCCGTGAGAGTGGCTTTCATGACCGCAATCAGGGTCTTCGCAATCGTGCTCGTCTTCTTCTGCTGCAGCAACACGGGCTTCGTGAACTTCTACGAAGGAAACCTTTGCCACATCTGTGGCATCACGAAGAACTGAAACTACTCTGAACTTCATCATTGCAGCATTGGTATCGAAGAGCATGGCCTGTGGTACAGTGATTGAAACATCATCGCCCTCAAACTCTACTTCGAAATCATCGTGTCCAGTGTTGGACTTTAAGAGAGCTGCAATCTTTTCGGCACGGTCTTCGATAACCTTGACGATTGTATACTTGTAGCGAAGGCTTCGTCCAGCCAAAGGATGGTTGAAATCAACACGGTATCGACCTGCTGCGGCCAATGTTAGTGTTCCATTGCGGCCACCAATCTCGACTGAAGCGCCGATGTAGAGGCTTTTTGGATCTTGAACAGCGCGCATTAATTTGTCTTGGTTGATAGTCTCGATAAGACTGGTGTCTTTGTCACCATATGCCTTGGTTGGTTCGATTACAATATCGTATTCCTTGCCAACCTTGGCTTCCATTAGGCTTTCTTCGAATCCTTCGATGAGTTGTCCAGCGCCAACTACTGTGGTTAGAGGCGTGTAGGTTCGACCTTCTTGGTGCATTTCCTGTTCTTTGGCAATTGACTCGAGAGTGGTCTCAAGCAAATCGCCATTTTCAGCGTTATACAGCTCATAGTCTACGTGAACGATAGTTCCATTATCCATTTCAGGCACATCCTCCCCTATCGGGGCGAGCCGCCGACCGAACCTTCATTGATAAGTGGAACGGCAAAGAGGAAACTATGGAAAAATGCAAATCGAGTCTGTATTTATTCCTCTTCATCGTGCTTCCGTTGTTGCCACGTTGCTGAACCTGCCAGTAATCCGAGTAACATCATACTCCAACCAAGCCAGACAAAATGACTTCCATTTAGGTCTTGAATTGTAACTCTAACCGAATCAACATCGTCTAATCGGGACATGAAAGAGGCCCCCATTAGGCCACTTGCCTGACTTGAATCAAAGATAACAACCAAGTCGCCGTGCAAGCGTGAATGCCTAGATACTTCACTGCGTGCGGTGGTTCTACCATTTGGTGAATCGAACCTTAATACTCCTGGTTCAAGGGTAGTCAACAAGTCCCCCACTTCGCCATCAACGACCTCGTGGATATCTATTCTTACTCCGATGTAGCCATCGCCGACGAGGAATTTCTCGTCAAATTCAGGGTCTTCATCTGATATGATAATCACTTCTCGAAAAATGAATGCCTCGTCACCAATTATTTTTGCCTCATCCTTGACAAGGGTTTGACGATGGCTCGCATCTCCTCTTTCTATCAAAGTCGTCGTGAATACATGCCCAAGTAAGAGGAGCAACAAACCAAGATGCACCATATGGGCTCCGGTAGTGCGCCATTTATTCGACGAACCCTTTCTCCCTCGCTTAGCAATTTTCTTCTTCAGTGATGAAATGGAAAGTGCTAATTCTCTGGCAATAGAAGGGATTGCCATGAGTAATGGAAGTAATAACAACCACGCGACTTGACCACGAACGAATGAACCAGACAATACTTCAGAAGAATCACCAGGTAATGATTCAGCGAACATAGCGGCAGCTAAAAATGCCAATAGGAGAACCATCATGATAATCAAAACCTGCTTATTTTGCTGCATGTTCTTACGCCAGCCATAGATTGTCAAAGCCATAATAATAGGGACAATTAGCAAAGCCCCCAGCAATTCATGGCTCTCCAAACGGGGTGCATCTATACTAGCAAACATCAACAACCATGTCAAGAGAATGAATGCTGCTCCAACAGTAGTAGGAGCCATCAAAGCCCATTTCAATGGGTTAACATCCATTCTCTTAGTGTCATCTTCATTGACCAATAACCATGGAATCAGTATTACTCCCATGCCAATCGCTGCAGCCTGCACCTCAACGACTTGAGCCCATGCCGCGAAAATCCAGAATAAGATTGGCACTCCAAGGAGGACGCCATTATCTTGTGGCCGGTCTTGTGCAATTAAAGGCATGACTGCAAGCATTGCCAAAGCTCCTAAAATCAAATCTCCACTCATTATTGCAGCGGCAATAGAGCCAAATAAAACCAGGAGATTGGTTGGTCTTTTGAGGCGTAATAATAATGCTTCACGTTGCTCAAACAATGAAAACAGCGGAGAAAATCCAACAATGCAAAGGAAAATACCCGAAATGGAACCCCAAAGCATCGATGCGGTATCTGATTCATTGAATGGACTCAATAAGACAATGATTGCAGAAAGTGGAATTACAATCCATCCTGTAATAAAATTTACAGGGAGCGAAGGAGAATCGGTTGTTTCTTTCAATTCCTGCCTCAAATACCAAGCCATCCAAGTTGATGCACAGAGTATAACCAACATCAAATAACCCATTACTTCAATTCCAACTCCAATATCTCCCTTCAGTAACATCAGTCGCCCCCACACATCTGAAGGAATCGCGCCACTGCCATCACCAACGAAAGCATGACGACTGACCCATACGCCATTTGCTCTAGTTACCAAGGTGGACATTAATGCAAAAATCCCGGGCATCAATCCCGCTAAAGCCCACCATCGCACATCGGTTTTACCCGGTCTTTGAGGCATATGGAGGAGAACCAAAAGAGCCAACCAAGGCAATAAACTGGCAGTTTCCACAGGATCCCAAGCCCAATAACCACCCCAATCCAGTACTGTATAGGCCCATAATCCGCCGAGGCCGATGCCAAGTGTGCCAACAAACAGTGCAGGTCTTGCAAGATGTATCAGGCTGTCTTTCAAAGAATCCAATTTGGAATTAGGGTCGAAAATATTAGCCAAAACAATACTGGTCAATGCTATGCAAAAGGAATAGTATAGAAATATGATTGGAGGGTGGATGACCATTAAATTAGTCTGCAATAATTCGTTCAACTGGGACCTTGGTGCATCAGGATTGATGGCTGCATCAAAAGTACCCATACTCCAAGCAAGAAAGAGTAAGAATACAGAAAACCCATGGAAAAATGACATTCTAAATCGACGAGTAGATTCGGTTTCACTGCCCATTCTACCACGAGTAAACCAACCAACTAAGGCCATGCTAGCCGCCCACATCAGTAGTGGCCCTTCTCTACCTTCCCACAATGCAGCAAGGCGATATCGCAATGGTAAATCTGAACCCCCATGCTCCCAAACTAAACGATAATTGCTGGCATCTACGAGGAATAAGCCTGCCATAACCAAAAAAGGAAGGGCAAGCAAAAAATGTAGTGGCGCAGTCAAACGCTTTTCTTCAATCCTCTTAGGTAAATCAAAGGCTAATGCCAATGCTGCGAGGCAGGCGATTGGTAAACTGGCACCCCACACCTCAGAACCCTCGATTAGATGCGTATCGCTGTTGGTTTGAGAACATACTCATCACCAGCCATGGTGTTTGGCACGACTATAACCAAACGATAACAACACGGAAATTACTTTCCTTGAATAAAGAAGTGGTTTTCTAAAGAGTATTTTCAATCCCACTCCAAGTTTTGTTAGGGGCCCCATAGATGACATCTCCTTGGGAAGACAACGGCCCACGAAAGACAACTCTTCTTCGCTTAATTCATAGAGTGCAGTCTTGCCTTTGAGGATTTTATCATAGGGCGGAAATTCCTTTTCCCAAATATCTTGGTAAGTTTTCAATTTTGCTTTGCTAGTATCCCCTTCAGAGATTGCCTTGGCTGAAACTTGAGCGGCAAACATTCCAGACTTCAAGGCAAGATGAGAGCCTCCTTCGAAAAGAGGAGAGGTAAATCCTGCGGCATCACCGATTAACATTAATCCATCATCGTAGGTTTCCTGTCTCGGGCCACTGATGGGAATAGTGCCGCCGAATGGTTTGATTTTAACTGATTGGTTACGCCATGGAGGGTTTGCTTTGGGGTTTGCTTTGAGATAAGAATCTTCGACAAATGCATCAAGATAGCGAATTGCTCCTTTTTTATCGGTGGTTACCAAGCCAACATTTGCTCTCCCTTCTTTCTTTGGAATCATCCAAACATATCCATGAGGAGAATACTTTGGCCAAAGATAGAAATCGAGGTAGCCATCATTCTCTACTTCATGCATCTCATATTGGAAACCTGAGATGACTTCCACTTCATCCTCCATTTTGAGAAGTTTAGCGCAAAGTGCATGCACTCCTGATGCGTCTAATATTACCTTGGCTTCGATTGGAAAGGCCTCACCTATTCCGTCAATTTTCCAATTAGAAAACTTATTTTCACTATTGAATTGTTTTTGAATGGAATTTACCTTATGTGATAGTCTTATTTCGGCTCCTGCATCAACTGCTTGGGTGACCAACCATCTCTCAAAGAGGTGCTTTTCCAACACATATCCTGGCTCTGTCAAAAGTCTTGAACCTGAATCAGGGAAAATCACTCTAATCCCTTTACAACGAAGGGCTATCACTTGTTCAGGCAAATCAAGTTTTAAGTTCTCAACTGCAAGGCTGGAAAGGCATTCTCCACAATGAACAGGGGTGCCAATTTCAGCGTGATCTTCGGCAATAATGACGCTTAATCCCAGCCTTGCTGAATGCAAAGCAGCAGAACCCCCACCTGGTCCGGCGCCAATTACTAGTACGTCACAAGTGCTTGACATCGTAGGACCTCTATCCAAAGGTGGAGGCCTTTGGCTCATGAACCCAACCCAATTTAGAGATGTTTTCCTTGCATCGAGTTGATATTCTCGGCACATGAGCAGCGGTCGTGGCGGCGAAGAACCTGAGCCAGTGGCTCAATAATCTAGAGAAATCTGGTGAATTGCTGCGAATCAAAAAGCCAATCAATGTTGAATTAGAAGCAGGCTACATTGCCGACCGCTTGGTCAAGTGTGGTGGACCTGCTGTGATTTTTGAAAATCCAAAATTACCTGATGGAAGTATTGCTGAAATCCCACTTGTGATGAACCTATTTGGCACAACAAAACGTACCACAGATGCGCTTGGAGTAACTATTCCTCGTGAAATTGGTCAGCGCCTCGTTCGACTAATGAAGCCAGACATCTCTACGATTAGCAAGAGGCCTTGGAAAGGCTTACCTCTGTTGAAAGATGCGATTTCACTTGCACCAAAAAAGGTGAGAAAAGGCGCGTGTCAACGAGTAAGAATGAAAAATCCTGATGCAACTAAACTTCCGATTCCAAAAACTTGGCCTAAAGACGGTGGCCGATTCATCACACTTCCCCTAGTCGTAACTAAAAACCCGGAGAATGGAGAACATAACCTCGGGATGTATCGTGGACAAGTGTTCGGGCCAAAAGAAATTGGACTTCATTGGCAACTCCACAAACATGGTGCTGAGCATGCGGCAAATTCTGATGGGAAAATGCCAGTCGCTATTTGCATTGGTGGCCCACCAGAACTGATTTTTTCTGCGATATCACCACTACCTGATAATCTCGAAGAATACATGTTTGCTGGCCTTCTTGCTCGACGAAGGTTGCGCATTACAAAAGCACTGACTCAAAATATCTGGGTCCCAGCTGAAGCCGACATCGTAATCGAGGGTTATACAATCCCTGGAGAAACAAGGCAAGAAGGGCCATTCGGAGACCACTTCGGACATTATTCTCTAGAAGGACAATTTCCTGTTCTACATATTACTGCTATCACGCATCGAAAGAATGCAATGTTACCTGCGACAATCGTGGGTCTGCCACCAATGGAAGATGGTTATCTTGGTGAAGCGATTGGTGATGCTTTCTTGCCAGTACTAAATTTCCAACATCGAGATGTTGTTGATTTGTTCTTGCCACTGGAAACTGGATTTCATAATCTCGCAATTGTTGCATCGAAGCAACGCTATCCGAGACAGGCACGAAAAACGGCACTTGGGTTACTGGGTGCGGGCCAAATGATGTTCCTCAAAACAATCGTTGCCTGTGATGCTGAACACAAGGTCAAGGACCTTGATGCACTACTCGATGTTTTAGACCGAAATGTTGATCCTGCCCATGATTTAGTAGTTCTTGATGGCATGGTTGCAGACCAATTGGCACATGCTGCACCATGGGAAAATGTTCACGGAAAACTGCTCATCGATGCTTCAATTCCTGCATCAGGTGATCCGCTCTATGGAATGCAGTTAGCAGATGGGCCCGGTTTAGAATTTGCGAAATTGGCAGCAACAGTTGAAGGGGTTGAACAAGCAAGGATGTTGAGGCCCTCGATTCTTGTCATAACAACTAGTATCGAGGCTGGACCTAAACCAGAGCAAACTGTTAATCAAATAAATCAACAAAGTTCTGAGGCTCATTCTGGACATATTTTGCAATTGATAAAACTAATATGGCAATTGGAAGGTAGTGATAAACTAAGGTGGCTCTTTATTACAGATAATGAACTTGAGTTGAATGCCAAAGGTTGCAGAAGGAAATTGCTCTGGCAACTATTCTGTAGGTTCGAAGTTAGCCGTGACCTTTACTTTGATGATAATAAGGAGAGAATCGCTTGGGATGCTACGGCTCCAATTCCTAGAAATGGTGAGATTCCCATTCGGCCTTGGCCTGCTATTACCTTACACGATCCGAAAGTCATTGCCAAAATAGATGCTATGGCTAAACAGGAGGGTTGGCCTTGGGAGTAAAAGAAATCCTCGAATTTATCAAAATAGAACATACTTTGTTCAGTCTTCCATTTGTTTTCATTGGAGCGGTCTTTGCCGATGAAGCAACCCTCCTTCAATTATTTTGGATATTAATCGCCGCTATTGGAGCTAGAGGATTGGCCATGGCATTGAATAGAATCATCGACAAAGAAGTTGATGCTGCAAATCCTCGCACCGCCCAGCGACATTTAGCCTCTGGAACAATGTCGATGAACACGGCATTAACTCTCTCCGCAATTTTCCTTGCCATGCTAATTTTCGGGGCGTGGAAACTCAATATTGTTGCCTTACAATTAGCATGGATTCCGGTTTTAGCATTCCTTATTTATCCATTCTTGAAACGGAAAACATGGGCCTGCCACTTATGGCTTGGAGGCTGCCTTGGGCTTGCACCTGCAGGGGCTTGGTTGGGCATTGTAGGAAGTGAATTGGGTTGGAGTGCAATTACAGAATTGTACTGGCTACCTGAGGTGTTATTCCTTTCAATCGGCGTAATGCTATGGATAACTGCTTTCGACTTTGGTTATTCAATGATGGATATTGAAAGTGACTTGGCAAATGGCATCCATTCATTCTCATCTCGTTTTGGTGTTGAAACTACGGTCAGGGCAGCAGTACTCCTAACTGTTAGTTGGATGATTATTCTCATTATTGCACAAGGTGGTTGGTTTTGGACCGCAGCCTGCATTATTATGGGAGTGATGAATATCATTGCCTTCACTTCAAAGAAAGAGGAGATGAAAGCCTTCCAAACAAGACTCTTCAGAACCAGCGTTTCAACTGGTTGGCTACTGCTTCTAGGTCTAATACTCGAGATGCAAATTTGATGAACCTTCAGGGATGCCAACTGCACATGAACCCAATAGTCAAGTCCTTGCTTGAATTCAATGAAGCCTTCGAAATCCCTAAACGCGATGAGCCAGGACTCGGTTCTCAAGAACTAATTGAGTTGCGAATTAAATTGCTTGAAGAAGAAGTACAAGAATATGCAGAGGCCGCGCGTGCGGGTGATTTGGTGGAAGTACTCGATGCACTTGCGGATATTGGATATATTCTCGCTGGCACCATTATCAATCACGGAATGCAAGATATTTTCGATGCATCATTTGACGAGGTGCATCGCTCCAACATGGCAAAATTGGTTGATGGAAAGGTATTACGTAGAGAAGATGGGAAGGTACTGAAACCTGAGGGTTGGACGCCTCCTAATCTAGGACAATTCCTAAAGCAATAAGCCATACGACTTGATGGGATGGTCATGGAAGCACCTCTTGCAGTGATAACCGGTGGCGGTAGAGGGATAGGTGCAGCCATTTCCAAAAGGCTGGCTAAGGATGGATATCGTGTTCTTCTCACCTATCATACGTCATCAACTCCCGCAGAGCAAGTAGTCGGAGAAATTGTTGAAGCCGGCTCAGATGGGTTCGCCTTCAAAGTAGATTGCAGTGATTCTAGAGAAGTGGCATTACTTGCAGATCACCCTTGGGTAAAAAACGGTGTTGATGTGCTAGTTTTGAACCATGGTCAATATCACAGAATCAAAGCCGATGAATTAGAAATTGAGGGTTTACAACAAACTATGAATGTTAATTTTGAAGGAGCCTTTCTTGTTTGGAAAGCATTGAGCCCACTACTAACTGAAAAGGCAAGAATGATTGTTGTTGGCAGTCAATTGGGCATCAGGGGGTCGCCTCATGGTGCTGACTATTCGGCAAGTAAAGGCGCCCTCCATGCTTGGGCTCGAAGTCTAGCGCAGACTTATGCCCCTGAAGGGAAGAGAGTGAATATCATCGCCCCTGGAGCAATCGATACCTCAATTCTTGCAGGCGATAGCGAAGAGAAAAGAAGAGAGCGCGAGGAATCAGTGCCAATGAAAAGGATTGGCACACCAAAAGATATCGCTGGAGTGGCATCCTTCCTTGCATCAGAAGATTCGGCATATGTGACTGCTGCGATTATCCACGTTAATGGTGGGCAATACCTTTTCTGAAATAGGTGGCAACCAAATGAATAAGCCCGACCCATTCGACATTTCCAAAGCCTTGGAAGGGGCTGCCAAAGAGTACCTCGATCCGAATGTCGCAAAGTTTGTACTTGATACTGACTTTGAAACCGCTGGAGACCAAGAAAATGCAATTGAAGAATTACTGATTCAATTGGAAAATGGCCAAGAGAGATGCGTGCTACTTGGGGTAACAGGTTCAGGTAAGACATTCGCTATGGCACACCTTATCGAGAGATTGAACATTCCTACTTTGGTGATGAGTCATAACAAAACACTTGCAAGGCAATTACATCATGAATTCAGCACACTCTTCCCAACAAATGCTGTTGAATATTTTGTTAGCCATTATGATTATTACCAGCCGGAAGCATATCTTCCAAAACGCGATTTATTCATCGATAAAGAACTCTCAATCAATGAACGTATTGAACAAGAAAGGTTTGCAACTGTAGCTAGTCTAGTAACTCGACCTGATGTTATTGTGGTTTCTAGCGTTTCATGTATTTACGGATTAAATTCCCCAGAAACATTTCTCTCACACCATTGTCGTTGTCATGTTGCTCAAAGCATAGAACCAATGGATTTGCTCAAGGAATTGATTGAATTACAATATGTTCGAACTACTGGCGAACTTAGTCGTGGAGAAGTTAGACTACGAGGTGAATTGCTGGATGTTTGGATGCCCAGTAGAGATGACCCACTGCGAATTCGCTTCGATTTTGAAGGAGTTACCGCAATACAAGTTTGCGACCCAGTTTCTTGGGAAATAATAGATGAACTATCAGAGGCTTGGATTCATCCTAAGCAATTCTTCATGACAAGTAAGGAACGCTATGATGCCGCCATGCAAGGAATTGAAGAGGAAATGGATATTTGTGTCGCTTCATTCAAAGCAGAGGGAAAGGAACTTGAGGCTCATCGCCTAGAGCAAAGAACTCGATATGACCTTGAATTGCTCAGAGAAATTGGCTACTGTCCGGCAGTTGAAAATTACAGCATGCATTTCGATGGTAGAGAAACTGGGGAACGCCCTTTCTGCCTGATTGATTTCATGGCAGCTTGTGCCAAACAATTTCATGAACAAGCAGATAAATTCCTAGTCATCATGGATGAAAGCCATGTTACTCTCCCTCAAACATCAGGTATGTATGCCGGAGATAAATCGCGCAAAGACAACCTAATCGCGCATGGCTTTCGCCTTCCCAGTGCAGCAGATAACCGGCCCCTGAAAATTCAAGAATTCCAACAACTCACTCCTCAAATCCTCTATGTTTCAGCAACCCCTGGAGAAAGAGAGCTGCGCCACCTCTGTGAAGTAACCGGACAAGATGTATTGATAGGCCTAAAACACACACCTGGAGGCGGGGGCAGTATTGAAGCAGAGTTACCAAAGAAACATCCTCAAGCAGAAAGTATGCATACAATGTTGAGTCTAATCGATGGAATCCCTCGCATGGAAATTAGACCAACTGGCCTTCTTGATCCGGAAATAGAAGTACGACCCACTGAGGGTCAGATTCAAGATTTGCTTTCAGAAATTAACCAAAAGGTGAAAGAAAATGAAAGGGTGCTAGTCACGGTTTTGACAATCAAATTTGCTGAAGAAGTTGCAGAATATCTCAGTCGAATGGGTGTTAAGGCTCATCACCTTCATAGTGAAATAGACACTATTGAAAGAACTGAAATCATCAAAGCATTACGGATTGGGCATATCGATGTAATTGTTGGAATCAATTTATTGCGCGAAGGACTCGATATTCCGGAAGTTAGCCTTGTTGCGATATTTGATGCTGATAGACAAGGTTTCCTTCGAAATGAAAGAAGTTTGTTACAGACAATGGGTAGGGCTTCAAGAAACTCGTCGGGCCAAGTTATTCTCTATGCCGATAGTATTAGTCCAGCAATGCGAGCAGCGATAGAACAAACCATCAACAGACGTGAAAGACAAATTCAAAATAATTTGGAAAATAATATTACCCCTCAAACAATAATCAAGCCGTTGCCAAATATGTCTTCAGAAGTAGATGACTTGATATCTGGTACATCCGGAAAAGGTAGAGGTGGTGGTAAAAGATTGGTCTCACCCAAAGGAGGTCGTGAATCTTCAAGTAAAGTAGAGTATGGTGCAGGCGCTTGGGCATCTTCTAATGATGTTGTAAATAGACTCTCTCAGCCAATAGATAAGCCAATTGATTTAACAGATTTCCAATTGGAAAATATAGACAGGCTAAAACTCCTGAAAAAGTTGCAAACCTCCATGGGAGAAGCTGCACAAATGCTAGATTTCGAGAAGGCTGCAGCCTTGAGAGATAGAATCTTTGAATTAGAAGCCGACCTTTAGGTAGCATTCATCAGTAAAACTCAGGTCGCTCAGCACATGGCATTAGACCCTGAGTCATTCAACAAAGTTGTTGTGGACTACGATTTCACCGAAGGCGGCTCGACAAAGAAGCTGCTTGATCAAATGGCTGAGGCGGGGGGGTTCACAGCAACAAAGTTGGCAAAAGCAAGAGATATGCTGAGGGATATGCAATCTCAAATTGATGAAAAAAACTATGATTCTTCTAAAATTCTCAACTGGTTATCTTTCCCAGCATGCCTTTGTGCAACAGGAACGAGAGGATTCTTTGTCGAATCACTAAAAAGACAAATGTTCAATATTGTTTCAACAACTTGTGGAATGCTTGACCACGATATTGCAAGAGCCTACAAGCATTATTATCACGGGTCATTTGAATTAGACGATATCGAATTAGGCGAAGTTGGATTGATGCGCCTTGGCAACGTGGTGGTACCTAACCAATCTTATGGTGAAATAATTGAGGCGATGGTAATGCCTATTCTTGAAGATATTAGAAATGATAGAATGGCTGAAACAGGAAAATCAGGAGCAGACCTCTGGTTGGGTTTCGGAAGCATTAACTTAGTTTGGGAATTAGGAAAGAGGATTGGAACAGAGGATTCGATTATTTATTGGGCAGCCAAACACAAGATTCCTGTAGTAATTCCAGGAATAACAGATGGAAGTATTGGAGCACAACTATTCATGTTCAGACAAAAATATCGAGATTTTCATATTGATACTCTGGCAGATGAGCAAATTCTTTCAGACCTAACATGGAATGTGGAAACCTCAAACGCTTTGATGATTGGTGGAGGTATTTCTAAACATCACGTGATTTGGTGGAACCAATATCGTGAAGGCCTAGATTCGGCAGTCTACATTACCACTGCTCCTGAACATGATGGGAGTCTATCTGGGGCTCGATTACGAGAAGCAATATCTTGGGGTAAAATGAAGCCGGAAGCCCCTCATATTTGTGTTGAGGGTGATGCTAGCGTATTGCTTCCAATTCTTGGAGCAGACATTTTTGGCTAACTCAAACTTCAGGCTCATCTGGGAAAACTTCAATTTGTTTTACCTTCTTTACTAAGTCAGTGAAATTATCGTGGAATTTCGTTGCCCTTACGGTATGATTGTCTATCCAGTGGTAGTTTCCCCCTCTGGGTTTACCAAATAGAATTCCATGATACCTGAATCCATGCTTTGCCAACCAAGTTTCTGTGACTTCACGGTGTGCCTCGGTTCGGCTTGTGAAAAATGTGATGATATGCCCTTCATCGAACCATTTATTGATTGTTTCAACTGCTCCTTCGTAGACTTTTACATCTACCATTCTTTCAGGTTCTTCATTTGGCACATCATCGCAGATAGTGCCATCGATATCAATCATGAAGTTCTTGCATTCTTTAGAAAGAACTGGGCTGACGTTTCTGCCATCCTTATCCTGCGTCTTGAGAAGGTCGGTCATGAATACATCCGGGTGACGGAGGTTCTTCAAAGCACGCCTTCCTGTGCTTCCACCTTTCCGGCCAACCATTCCATCAAAATAACTCCAATTCCATAGGCTGGTCTCCAACCATCATCCCTGCCTGCTGCTAAAAGTGATTCATGAAGGGGATTCAAGTTCGGTCTACTACTTCTTGCAATTATAGGGAATGAAGCAATGGTCTTTTTCTCTAAATCTTGAGCATCCATGCCTGAATCCAATACTCTCATCGTTCTTTGATACAGAATCTTGAATTCCTCAAATGTTTCTAAAATACACATACCCCTTCTTCCACAAATATCTAATTTCTTTGGAAGTGGGGCTTTTGAAAATACTACTCCCATCAATGCAGAGAGTGTATCTCTCCAAGATAACCAATAATGAACGGAATCATGTACAGGGGGATGCTGGCATTTGGAGTTGAACCATTCTTGGAATGACAGGTCAGACCATTCCTCCATCCCACATTGAACTAAATCATGGACAACTATGGTGCACCTTTTTCCGATTAAATCTGAGGAAGGAGGGATTACCATTATCGCCTCGATTT
Organism: Candidatus Poseidoniales archaeon; assembly: GCA_012959275.1. Taxonomy (GTDB): domain Archaea; phylum Thermoplasmatota; class Poseidoniia; order Poseidoniales; family Poseidoniaceae; genus UBA226. Next base: position 21,467 of record DUDM01000007.1, on the reverse strand, counting down.
TTTCATCTACTGGGATTGAAAACGAAACAATGTGGTCTACATCTTCAGCAAATTTTCCTACGACAGAATGCCCATCTTGCTTGAGAAGTTGAATGAATTCATCGGCGAGAGGTTGATTGTCTGCCAACACCAGAACCTTCGCCATCAAATAACCGCACAAGTGTTGTTCAATTTACTATTGGCTATCATGGGGCGCTTGGAACAACTTCTGGCAACGATCCAAGATGCTCTAATAGAAGAGAAACTACCTCATCAACATCACTAGAGAAATGTAGCAAATCCATGTCTCCTGGGCTGATCATTCCAGTCTCAATTAACAAATCCCAATCGATTAAGCGCTTCCAGTTTTCTGTATTCCAAAGAATGATGGGGAGTTTTTTGGAAATTTTTCCAGTCTGAATCAAAGTTAAAACTTCGAATAATTCATCCAATGTTCCAAAACCCCCCGGGAAAACAAGGATTGCTTTAGCGGGATAAACGAACCAAAATTTACGCATCGCGAAATATTTGAATTGAAACCCAAGGTCTGGGCTAACCCATTTATTGATTCCTGGCTCAAATGGCAATTCTATTCCAAGTCCGATGTTCCCAGCTTCTGCTTCATAGGCGCCTTTATTCGATGCCTCCATTATCCCAGGTCCAGCACCAGTACAGACATGGAACCTTTGCGAACCATCATCTCTAGCCCCTCCTCCTTCTGCTCTAGGAGTGATTGCCCATTCACTCAATCGTCGTGCAATTTCAGTTGCTGCGAGACAATCAGGTTCACTCAATGAAGTTCTTGCTGAACCAAAGAAAACAACCGTATCGGTGAATCCTTTGTTAATGAGTTGAGTTTCTGGAGCCACGAATTCTGCCATCATTCTAATGACTCTAGCCTCCTTACTTTCGAGCCATTCAATGTCTTTCCAAGGTGGGTTCGGGTGCAAGTCTTCGGCGCTCATGAAGTTTTTAATGCTCGTTCTTAGTTATCAAGGTTTCAATCCTTAGAAGGACGTATAATGTTCCCCATTTGGAGTTATCTATTATCCAATTGATTTTTCAATTATTCCAATTGATTATTCTCATATGTTACTTACAATATATGCATTCTTAATTTGCGCTTGTTTTTCAGTAATTTCAATTAGATTAACACTGATTAAGAGCCAATGAACAATAAAAATACCTAATCTCATGATCTAATCAATTGAAGATAGATATTTAGAAGGCGCTATATTCTAATTGACTTAAGGATTATACGCCAATGAAAAATCGATTCTAAATTTTATGATTTTATATTGGAAGATGGGTTTTACAGTAACATACTCCAATTGCATACCTGTTCCTATAGATTACCGATAGTTCATATACCGAGTCGAAGTAGCGGATGACAGACCAGAAAAGGTTTAAGAAAAAAGGATGGGAAAATAATGACGAAAGGAGACTATTCGATTCAGGACCTCCTCCAGAGGGAGGTATACGTGAATCAAACGAAAGTTGGAGTGATTGTAGGTGAGAGACACCACCCGAATGAAGCGCGCGTTCAATCGATGCGCATTCAGGTGGAACCTAGTATCGCTGAAGAATACATGAGAAAGCCTGCAGAACTTGCACCACTAGCAAAGGAACTTGTACATAGCATCAAACCAGATGGAAGTGTCAAGCTAAGTAAGTCCATGCGTGAATTACAAAGAAGGTGGAGAGACACTGTCAGAATTGCCGGGAAATTATACGCACCTGATGAAATGATGGATAGAGCATTGCTCGATAACCAGGGAATGGAAATCGGAGTTATAACAAAGTTAGTGAAAGTGAAGCGCACCTATCGTGGTGTTGTTGTGAAAGTCCGTTCTGGAATCCAGAGGCAATATGGTGTAGAACCAATCTTGAGAGTGCCAATCACCGCATTATCAAGAACTCGTGAAAGATTGGATGAAGTTGTATTATCACGTACATTTGACAAAACTCTACAACTTCCATCATTCATTCAAATCAACGATCCGGAATTTGGTTCAGAGTGAATTCAATAGTATTGCCCAGTGATTTGGGTAGACCGTCATGGTTATGACTACGAGTCAGGTCGCCCGAAATCCCGAAGGGCGGGTAGCTTAGGTTGGTTGGAGCACCCGGCTGATAACCGGGAGGTCGCAGGTTCAAATCCTGCCTCGCCCACTTTGATTCTGAATAATGTTAACGTTGTGAGTCAAAATCTTTCTAACCAACTTAGATTCTAATTGATTTTAGCGTTAATAACAATATATTCTTGAGTTATTGATGTGCTGTTTCATTCGCAACAACCTTGAGGCGTAGTCCATGCCGTCCGTATGAGGGAAGCCGATGCCTGTAGTCTCTGGTTCGAGTGCAAAGAGTCTTGCTAAGGACTTAGCAAAGGAGTTAGATTGGCAACATGTGCAGATTGAATCTCGAAGGTTCCCTGATACTGAAGGCTATGTGAGGATTCCTGAGGCATCTATTGACTCATTGAGAAATCAAGATGTAGTCGTTGTATCCAATACCTTTCCTGATTCAGGAATTGTTGAGACCTTATTATCCCTCGAAGCGATAGCAGATGTTAGGGCGGGGCGACTTGATAGCCTGAAGGGTGGAGAAGAATCAGGGAAAGATGTCGGCCCAGGAATATATCTTGCAATCCCTTACTTCGGTTATTCGCGTCAAGATAAGCGCTTTCAAAAAGGTGAGGCAATCTCAGCAAAGGCCCTCGGAAGGATTTTCGCAAATCATTGCGATGGAATAATTGTCCTCGACCTTCATGCACCAGTGGCGCTTGAGGGGCTTTCAGTACCCGTATCATTTGTTTCGGCTATGCCTGAGTTGGCTGCACATCTGCAAGAGGTTGTTAAGCCCGATTTTATTCTGAGTCCCGATAAAGGCGCAATAGAAAGGGCCTCTTCTGTTGCCCAAGCAATAGGCTGTAAGTTTTCATACTTGGAAAAAACTAGGATTGATGCCCATAATATTGTTCACAAAGCCAAGGACCTCGATGTGGAAGGGGCGATTGTGGCAATTGTTGACGATATGATTTCAACAGGAGGCACCATTTGTAAAGCCAGTGAAGCATTACACACTCAAGGAGCAATAGAAGTTCATGCAGCTTGTACTCATGGTTTGTTTACTGGTGGTGCTATTTCACGCTTAGATCAGCATGTCGATGGAGTTCATGCAACTAATTCTTTGGCTAATCCAAGGTCTGTGATATCAGGTGGAAAAGCCCTCGCAAGAGGGGTCCGGCAAATGCTTGGTCTTTGAATATGAAAATGCGTAAACGGAACACTGCGAGCCACTATGTGGTTGTTATTAATCTCGAGAAGGTTGATAATGTTCCGTTGGGTTTAAACCCCCGATGCTGTGCGCAGCGCTGCCTTACATGAGGGAAATGGAGAGATTCCAATGACTGTACACGTACGATTTGAAACACCTAACGACCTGGCTGATGCAGTTTATGAACTGGTTCAGACAGCAGCAAAGAATGGAGCAGTAAAGAAAGGAAGCAACGAGGTCACTAAGGCCTGCGAACGTGGTAATGCCAAGTTCATCGTGCTTGCAGAAGACGTTAACCCGCCAGAATTACTTGCTCACATCCCAATGATTTGCGATGAGAAAAAAATCCCATACGGATATGTACCAAGTCAAGAATTCCTAGCAAAAGAAGCAGGAATGCCAAAAGGCGTCAAGACTGCATCGTTGGCTTTGATGGACATCGGAAAAGCCGGTCAAGCAAATTTCAACAGCATAGTTGATCAGATTTCAAAACTCACAGAGTGAATATTGGAGAGATTTAGATGAGCGATGAGGTCAATGGATGGCCAGCAGAAGTTGTCGAAATTGTCGGCCGTACTGGAATGACCGGAGAAGCAACTCAGGTCAAAGTCCGTGTTAACGATGCACCGAACCCCCGTGATATTGGACGTATTATCACCCGCAACGTTGTGGGGCCAATTCGAATTGGGGATATTTTGATGCTCCGAGATACTGGCCGTGAAGCCCGCAAGTTGAATGTGAGGTGAAGGAAATGCCTGAGCGTAGAATCTGCACCTTCTCTGGAGAAGAGATTGAACCAGGAACAGGTCTAATGTTCATCAAGCGTGATGGTACAGTTATGTGGTTCAAAAACAGTAAGGCTCGTAAAAACGCCCTCAACTTGAAACGTAATCCACGCCGTGTTAAGTGGACACGCCATTATGTGCGTGGCGGCGTTCGATGAACCAATAATTGGTTAACGTGGCTCGTTTGCCCTGATTATTTCTTATTTCAGAGGTATACTTCATTCAATTTAAGGGGGTATCCTTCATGAAGGGTAGGCCGCACGGCGGCTCAGTGAGTAGCATGCAGACCACATACGTTATGGTAAAACCAGATGGAGTACAAAGAGGGTTAGTTGGAGAAATCATTGGCCGTTTTGAGGCTAAAGGTCTCCAATTAGTTGGATTGAAGGGAGTTGTTCCAAGTGAGGAAATCGCCCGCGCCCATTACGCAGTTCATAGCGAGCGCCCATTCTTTGAAGGACTAATCAAATTCGTAACCAGCGGGCCTGTAGTTTGTATGGCATGGAGAGGAGTAGAAGCAATTAAGGTGGCACGAGGCCTAATCGGTCCAACAAATGGAAGAGATGCGGCACCTGGAACCATTCGCGGTGATTTTGGAATGGATATGGGATTCAATATGATTCATGGCAGTGATGCGGAAGAAACCGCAGAGTTCGAACTCAACTTATGGTTCCCTGATGGCACCATGGACTGGTCCTGTGACAGTCAAAAATGGGTTTACGAATCCTGAATTCCACTAGTTGGTGGGCCATATGAGTGAAACTGAGAATGAAGAAGAGGTCGTAGAAGCGACTGATAGCCAACCTCTCGGCGATAACCGTCAACCAATCGTGAGTGTTCTTGGCCATGTAGACCACGGCAAAACCAGTATTCTCGATTATGTCCGTTCTCTTGGGATGGACCGCCAAGCCAGTGTAATGGCAAGAGAAGCCGGTGGAATAACTCAACATATTGGGGCCACTGAAGTTCCTGCAGACCTGCTCAATGAAGCATGTAAAGAAATGATGGGCGGACGTAAATTCAAGTCTCCTGGGCTCTTATTTATCGATACTCCCGGCCATCATTCATTCACCAGCCTGAGAAACCGGGGTGGAGCATTAGCAGATATTGCAATTCTTGTGGTTGACTTGATGGAAGGTTTGCAACCTCAAACCATTGAATCATTGAATATTCTTCGTAAACAGAAAACTCCATTCATAGTTGCAGCAAATAAAATTGACCGCCTTCATGGATGGATGTGTGAACGTGGACGTAGTTTCACTGAGTCATTTGCTGACCAGCGGCCCGATGTTCGAGAATATTTTGAAGAAAAATGGTGGAAATTGCTCGGGCAGTTTTCCGAACATGGATTCAACATCGAACGTTATGACCAACTGCGCGATTTCACTCAATCAGTAGCAGTCGTTCCGTGTTCAGCCAAAGAAGGAGAAGGCCTGCAAGACCTATTGGCGATATCCATTGGTTTAGCAGAAAGGTTCCTTGAAGATAGACTCAGAGATACTCTTGGTCCGGCAGAGGGCACCGTCCTTGAAATGAAGGAGGAACGAGGGCTAGGTAAGACAATCGATGTCATCCTTTACCGTGGTGAGTTGAAAAAAGGAGACAGAATAACCTTAGTTTCCCAAGATGGTCCCTTTCAGACTCACATCAAAGGGATGTTCCAACCTCGTGGCATGTCAGAAATGAGAGATGCTGGAGATCGCTGGGATAGTGTCGATTTTATCAAAGCAGCATCAGGTGTCAAAATTAGTGGGCCTGGGCTTGAAAATGTTCTTGCCGGTACTTCTTTGAGGCTTTCTAATAGCGATGAAGAATTAACCAATGCGGAAGCATTAGCATGGGAGGAAGCAAAAATTTCCTTTGAGACGGATGAAGAAGGCGTTGTGCTAAAATCAGATACATTAGGTGGACTAGAAGCACTAGCATTTGAATTGAAAAAGTTGGAGGTGCCCATACGCCTTGCCACAATTGGTCAAGTTAACAAGCGCGACTTATTAACAGCACAAAATGCAAAAGACCCATTGCATCGAATTATTCTTGCATTCTCTACTTCTGCAGTAAATGAAATCGGAGATTCCTTGAGAGCAGAGGATTCGCCAGTAAAGTTACTTGAAGGAGAAATCATTTACCATATTATCGAGAGATTAGAAGAATGGAATGAAGAAACTAAGCGGAAAATAGAGGAAGCAAGTAGGGAAGCTCTGGTTTATCCTGGCAAAATCCTCATCATGCGGGACCATATTTTCAGGCGCAGCAATCCAGCAGTTGTGGGTATCAGGGTTTTGGCGGGAAGAATACATGTCGGTCAATATTTGATGAAAGAGGATGGCACAAGTATCGGCCGTGTGAAATCATTGCGCAGCGGGGAAGATTCTATGCAACAAGCAACTCAGGGAGATGAGGTTGCTTGTGCCATCAGAGGTGCAACCGTTGGTAGAGGAATTGATGAGCAAGATGTCCTGCTGGTAGATGTTCCTGAAAGTCATGCTCGTAGATTGAAAAAATTAGAGATGACTGCGCAGGAAGAGGAAGTTCTTGAGCAACTCATCGCTTTGCACCGCAAACAAGACCATTTCTGGGGCAGATAATGGAAAATTGCTTTCAGTGACACATTTACAGACTTTTTTCACCTGACTTACGCATCCCCAATCTTGAAGTAGGATTCCGCGCAGTGGCAAACTGTCCGAAGGACGGTATTCAACATGGCCCAAGCATATGACGGAGCGGCGCAAGCCGGTGGAGACAACCGAACCAAGGATCTTATCGCAACTGTAAGTGCCATCGCTAAGACCCTGATGGCTGAAGTTGGAAAGGTCATAATTGGAAAACAAGAGAACTTGAGAAGAGTTACTGTGGGAATCCTTTCCAACGGAAACATGTTATTGGAAGATTTCCCTGGATTGGGAAAAACAATGCTTTCAAACACTTTCGCAATGGCCCTTGGCTGTAAATTCAAGCGTGTTCAATTCACACCTGACTTGCTCCCGAGCGATATCATGGGGACCTACATGTATGATCAGAAGTCTGGAGAATTCAAACTACGTGCTGGACCACTATTCTGTAATATCCTATTGGCTGACGAAATCAACCGTGCACCTCCAAAAACCCAAGCAGCACTTTTGGAAGCGATGGAAGAGAAGCAGGTGACCATTGAGGGAATAACTCACAAGTTGCCAGCGCCATTCGTTGTATTAGCGACTCAGAACCCAATCGAGCAAGAAGGTACATACCCACTTCCAGAAGCACAAATGGACCGTTTCCTAATGAAGATGAGTATGGGTTATCCAGATAGGTCTGAAGAGAAAGCAATTCTTGCTCGTAGAAAACTGCGCGGAAAGGATAGTCACGACGTCATACAAATCACCTCACCAAAGAAGGTTGTAGCAATGCAAAAGGCATTGGAAACTGTACATGTGGATCCAGCCATTCTTTCTTACATCGTAGAAGTTGTTCAAAGAAGCCGTGAAGACCACCGCATCATCAACGGATGCAGTCCTCGTGCAAGTCAATCTCTATTCAAGTCCAGTCGTGCAGTAGCGGCAATAGATGGAAGAGATTACGTCATCCCAGACGATATCAAAACAATCGCCTTGCAAATTTGCAGTCACAGAATTGTAATGAAGCCAGAGGCGAAAATACGTGGAATCACCGGTATGCACATTATGAGAAAAATTGTCTCTGAAGTTCCAGTACCAGTTATTCAGCCAGCCTGATCAATTATTGGTGACACATCACGACCCATCGCTTCAAAGGTGATGGCCACAACATGCGACTGAACGGGAGGAATTTGAATGGACCCGTATTCAATGGTCATTGCAGTTGCCAATCAGAAAGGTGGCTGTGCCAAAACTACCACTGCAGTAAATCTTGCTGCTGCATTAGCCAAAGGTGAGAAGGACCGAACACGGTGGACTATCCCTCCTGCTAAAGTATTGTTAATTGATCTAGACCCTCAAGGGAATTGTTCAACCAGTTTTGGTGTCGAAAAGCGTGATTTGAAAAAAACTGTTCATGACCTTTTGATGAATGATAGTGGGGAAGAATTACCAATTATGGACGAATTTCTTCTATCACCAGAAATGTTAACCAATTCAGTACAAAGGGCCTGGAAGGCTGAATATCCAAATAAACGCTTACCTAAGGGTTTGAAAGTCTCAAACCTTTGGCTATTACCATCATCTATTCATCTCTCAGGAGCAGAAATAGAATTGTCTCACAAACTTGGTCGTGAAACACGCCTAAGAGAAGCCTTGGCAACAATTGAGCATGAATTTGATTACATCATCATCGATACACCCCCGAGCCTTGGCCTACTTACAATCAATGCAATGGCAGCAGCACGCTGGGTTCTAATTCCTGTACAAGCAGAATTCTACGCCTTGGAAGGTATGAGCCTGCTGATGAATTCAGTTAAACTAGTCCAAAGAAGAATCAACCCTCACCTAAAGTTGATGGGAATTGTCATGACGATGGTTATGGCCAAATCAAAACTTTCCAACACTGTTTGTGATGAAGTGAAGAAACACTTTCCCAAACATGTCTATTCTACTGTTATTCAGAGGTTGATTAAAATTGCCGAAGCACCTTCAGAAGGTGCACCAACTGTTCTTCTTCACAGACCTGGTAATGATAGCAAAGGAAAAGGTAGCCTCCAATATTGGACTTTTGCTAAAGAGTTCCATCAAAGAGTGGAACAAAAGCGAAGAGAAATGGGCATCAGTAAAACCAACCGCTTACAAGTTTAGCCCTGTAACTCCTCAAAAGATGCTTTATTTTGCATTGAAGTTAAGTAGGCAGGAAAGATGCCTTTGGATTGGGTTTACTATGACTGCATCTGGAATGACATCACTAAGCGTTAGTTTTGAGACGAGAAGACAATTAAATTCGATGAAAGCGATGGGGGACCACCGCAGTGTTGATGACCTTCTGGCAGAACTGGTAAAACAAAATAAGTTAATGCGGATGAAAGGAGTTCTTGACGAATTAAGAAGTCGATTGGATGAGTTGAATGAGTTAGATGCAGATGCTTTAGTTCGTAAATTAGCCCTTTCACCATTCCCAGTTTGAGGTGAATAAAGTGAAGACTGCAAGACCAGGCAAACCCACCACATGGGAATTCACAGCAGAACATTTGGTGAGAGCCATTTTCGATTCCACTTCGGATGAAGCAAAATTGCTCGAATTGTCTGCCTTGAACAAAGTCGAATTACATGCCAGTGGAATGGTTTGGAACAAATTCCTTTGGTTGATGATGAATGTCATGAAAGATGCTTCAGGTTCCACCCTATTCACAGGTGCACAATTAGGCGAAATGAAAAATTCGATTCCTGTTATTTTCCACTGAACGTGGCCTAATTTAGCAGTGGTATAGTAATCTACTCGAAGATTCACGTTGTTTCATGTTTGTATCATTGATTAGCGTTCTGAGCAAGCCATTCATGGCCATACCACTTCCACTGTTCTTCAGTCCAACCAGGTGGAAGTCCTGAAGCAGGGATTGGTGGTGCTTGAGTTGGTGTAGTTGGGGCAGACTCTGCTTGCTCTACCGGCTGGCTTGGTAATCCAGCCATGGACTCAAAGTTTTCATCTGCTGAATAGTCCATACTCGCACTTTCTGCAGCAATATCATCCATCGAATCTAGTGAAGGAGTAGTTTGGAACTCCATGCTTTCGACCTCGTCTCCCCACTTTTCCTGTTCAACAACTCCGCCTATTCCTTCGAAAGATTCACCTGCTTCATGAGCAGCCAATTCAGCGAGTGAGGCATTTGGGGAAAAGCCATCTCCGCCAAAGGATTTGGTGAAACTTCGCTTGCGCCCTATTTTCATTATTCCATTGAAAATTAACAGTAAAGCAACTAGACCAACAAATGCCATTCCACCATAAGTCAAGGCTTCCTCGATTCTGCTATCCATGGTACTTTCTTTAGTCTCTTCAGACTTTTCTCCGGATTCCTTATTGCTTTTCCATGAGTAATAACCCCATACTGAGCCACCTTCTGCTTCAGTTTTAACAACATAAGCCTGATATTCCACATCTAGTAACCCAACACAATAATTGCTATTATCACTCGGATTGCTATGACACCAATCTTCCTCGGTTTTCACAGATGCGTCATTGTCATCGAAATCATTCTTCGCTCCAAGTCCATCACCATCCATATCCAAGTATTCTCCCTCATCCTCAGGCAAGTGGTCTCCATGATCCGCGTAGCCATCTGCATCACCATCAGGGCAACCAAATTGATCTATTTTTATCCAATCTGTGATTGCACCAGTAATATTGGAAACTACAGGAACTAGTGCATATCTACTTTCACCAGGTTGGGTTGGACAAGCATCCCCTCGGTATCCAACCGGGTCATCTCCATATCCATCATTATCAGAATCTGCCCATTGAGTTCTATCACTTGGGAAGGTATCTGCACTACCATTTGGACTTACAGGCCACGATTCATCGGCATCAGACCAACCATCACCATCGGAATCTACGCAACCCTGTCTATCATGTTGTGAGCCGCCATTTATCCCTGGGCAATCATCAGGGTTGCTGCCGGCTGGGTTATCACCTAATCCGTCATTATCATCATCAGCCCATTGAGTTCCATCTTCAGGGAAGGGATCAGCATTATCGCCAATTCCATCATCGTCTCCGTCTAAGGTTTCATTTATGTCATTAGGGAATACATCTGAATTATCTCCAACTCCATCATTATCAGAGTCCTTTGTCTCACTAGGGTCATCGGGGAATGCATCTGCATTATCCCCCACTCCATCTATATCGGAATCTTCAGTTTCACTTGCATCGTTTGGAAATGAATCTTGAGAATCAACCACGCCATCATCATCACTATCAATGTCAAAAAGTCGGATTTTTGTTGAGGATGTCAAAGCAGCGATGAGATATAATTCCCCACGCATTCCTCGATGCGCCCCTCGGATTTGTCCTCCAATACTAAATTCCTCTTCGATGCTGAAACTTGTGCTATTGATTGAATGATATTTCCCACTATCCCCCCCAATGTGAATTTCTTCTCCCTCAATATTTAGGTAAGATATCCTATTGCTTGAAGAGGTGCTAATAATCTCAGTACTCCACGAGTCAGAAGGAGAATGGCGAATTAATACTCCATCTGCAGAGGATGATAACAATCTGCCAGATGAATCTGTGGCTAATTTCAAAACACGGTCATCATGATCAGTTAGAGTTGTCACAGGGTTGCCTGAAAGGTCGTCAATAATGATGATTTCATCATTCCCACTTGTAGCAATTCTCCCATCTGAAAGTACGGTTATGTCAGTTATTCCGATTGAATGGGATTGTGTTGTTTTGCCAGTTGCCGCCCCAGCCCTATATTCTAAGGCATTTCTACTGCCACCAATCATACCTATCCAAAGGTCTCCATCGATATCCCATGCCAAGGCTGATACTGGAAATTCTGTGGTGACGTTTTCAATAATAGACATGGTTGCCAAATTAATGACGATTATTCCTTCGTCAGTACCGATGCCAATCAATGAATTACTAGGGTCTACTTTTGCGACATTAGTAACTCCCATGCCGGTAATTTCAAAATTCATATTATGAAATCCAGAAGAAAAATCATCAACTTCAAAATTACCATCATCAAATAACACACCAACTCTAGAATCATCCAAAGTGAACCATGAAACAACTCTACCTGAGAGGGTTTGAACCGTTCCTGCATCTTCTAATGAGGCGGAGGCAACTGGTAATGTTGTCAACGAAAGGCTGCACATTAGTAAAACACAGGCCATTGCCGGTATCTTCTTCATACAACGCCCATGATGGATTACACCTTGAAGTCAACGGTTCCAAGGTTGTGTCACTCTTCTTCAGATGAACGAGGCGGGCCACGGCGAGCGCCACTAGGTGGGGCTCCTCGCTTTCCTGCACTAGGTGGGCCACGATTACCACTTGGTGGGCCTCGCTTTCCTGCACTAGGTGGGCCACGATTACCACTTGGTGGGGCTCCTCGCCTTCCTGCACTAGATGGAGGGCCTCTCTTGACTACTGGATTTTGTTCATCATCTCCGCTATCTTCTTCATTTGTAGAAACGCCTGAGATTGTTGGTATCTTGATATTCATTGTATCAAGCATTGATGCCATGTTGTCCTCGTCATCCAAGTCGACTTCCGCGTTATCCTTGGCTTCGATAATCTTTTCCAGTTTATCGGTCCTCTCTTCTAATGGAACCAATGGAGCCATTACTTTAGCGATTGGTGTGATGCTCGCTGTTTGCGGTTCTGGTGAAGGACTCATCACTGGGCGCGAAACTGGGGTTATACTGGCTTTACTTAGCGGCGGTGGGCTTGATGAAAGTGGAGACATGATGGTTGTATCTACCGGCTTCAATGACGTAGTGCCACCCTTTGGCCCACTTGGCTTAGGGGATAAAACAGTATTTGATATTGGATTCATTACCGCTGATTCGGGTGCTGATACTTGACCGTGAACTGGCTTTGGTAATATTTCTGCAGCCACTTCAGTACCTGAGTCCTCAACCATACTTGGTAAGGTCGGCAGCACTCGGTCAGATGAAACTGGGGCTCTGGCTGGAGCAACCTTTCCATCAGGTGTTATCTCGGGAGTTATCGGACCTATCGGTACAACCGCTTCAGGCATTACAGATTGCTGTGGAGTAAATTCTGGAACGGTTGGCAGTACTCTTTCGGGGGTAATCTCTGGTTTAGGATCAAATGACATCGAAGGTTGAGGTATAGGTTGAGGTATAGGCTGGGGTGCCGCGGCGGTGGTTACTGGAGATGGAAGTGGTTGCCTGACAACTCTGTGAACTGGTTTTGGTGCAGCCATTCCTGTTGCACCTTGTTCGATTGGTTGTTGCACTTGGCGAGCCATTGGACCGGCTCCTTGTTGAGCAAGAGGGCGACGCTTCAAATCAGGAACAACGGGTCCACCAAGACCTCCGAGTGGTTTTCTTCCACCGGCTCCTAACTTTGCATCTGGGCGGGCTCCTAATTTGCTCGGGTCCCCTAATCCACCGGTAGCAGGACCAGCTGGTTGACCAGCAATTGCAGTGAGCCATGATTGTTGCTTAGCAATTCGGCCATCCTCACTCTGAAGACGAGCGAATTCCTTCTCTTTGTCACTTAACGCTGCCGTTTCCGCATCTATTTCGAGTTGCAACTTCTCTTCTATTGATTCACGCATCTTGGTTTCAGCCATTTCCTTGAATGAATCCATCTGTTCTCCAAGTTGTCCCAATCTATCCTTGATTTCGGCACGCTTGATTCCAAGTTGAGCTTCGATTTCAGAACGGATTTGAGATTCCTTGCGACGGATTTCAATCAAAGCCTTATTTCGCATAATTTCCTCGCGCTTGGCCAATTGTTGTTCGAGTTGGCTGGATATTTGGTCTTCCTTTGATACGCGGAATTCCTTCAGGCGGTCTTCCATATCAACTTCTAATTCCATTGTAGTCTCGTCCCTGATTAAATCAAGGTCGGTCTCAAAGGTTAAGCGTTCATTGCGCATTTGAGCGTCGATTTCTGAAAGAATTGATTTCTTTGCTGCTCTTTCTCTCGATTGGAATTCTGTTTCTAATCTATCAACCCAATCTCGCTTCTCTTCTCCAAACTTGAGGTCAAGGCTGTCTCTAAGTTCATTTTCTTGATCATAACGGAATCTAGAAAGGCGGTTCTGAATCTCAGCCTCTCTAGACATTCTGTAGGCAGTAAATTCTTCTTCCAGGCGGCGATTCATCTCCCCTTCTATTTGCTCAGTTAAATCCCGAGTTATACTGTCAATGGCTTGACCAAAGGTCAAATCATATTTTTCACGGAGGCGTTCTTTACGAGCCGCTAAACGGTCTGCATAATTTTCAGATAGTTCACGGTTTATTTGTAGGCGTAATTCATCGCGTCTACGAGCAACTGCCATTTCGACATCTTCGCGCATCCGGTCTTCCAATTCAGATGTTTGACGGCGGAGATCAGTTTCAATTTCAACCTGTAATTGCTGTGCAACCTCTTCCTCTAAACGGCGACTACGACGCTCATATTCTGCGCGTAATTTGGCTTCTCTACTTCGCATTTTTTCACGGAGTTGGTTTTCAAGGCGGCGACGAATTCCTATGCGGAGTTGTTCTTCGCGCTCGGAAAGTAAAGAGGAGTTCTCCTCTTCTAGTTTCTCAACTTCACTTTGCTCCATTTGTGAATAATCTAATTCCAATTCAGATTCAATAGTGGATTCTAAGTCCTTGATGCGCGCTTGTAATGCTTGGTCAAATTCTATTTCCATCCTTTCTCTCTGAAAAGTAAGTCGGCGTTGATGATTAGTTGCCATATCTTGTTCCAGTCTTGATTGTAAATGTTGACGGTGTTGTTCAAGGCGACGTTCTTGTTCAACCTCTAATTGTTCACGCAGTGAATCTACTTCTCGCTGCATCTTCAATTCAAGTCTTTCGCGAATATCAGTCTCTTCCTTGGAGAGGGCTTCTAACTCAAGGTGAGCTAATTCGTTTTCCATTTCTGCACGTAATTCCCTTTCTAATTGTGAAATAGTCATTTCGTGTTGTTGTTGAAGTTCAATAGCAATAACATCCTGCATGGCGGTTATCCTTTCGGATTGAGCCTTTAGACGCAAGTGGCGGTCTCGCCTTAGACGGGCCCTCAGTCTCTCTTCCTCACGAAACCTGGAACTGCGTTGTACTGCAGCATCTAATGTAGGGCTTCCTGCCCTTGTCATCTGATTTCTTAGGGCCGATAGTGACAATGCATCACCGCTATGGCCATGCCCATCTCTGCCTCTTTGTACGGTTGAATTATCGCTTTCGCTGACGCTCATGGGCATCCCATCCCGAACCTAATGCCTATCCTCCCATACTTAAGGGAGGGGGGTCAAGTTTGCTTTCGCGAGGCTAGATTGATAGTTGATTCATTCCTCGGATGTTTGCTCTTGTAATTCTTGAGCAACAACTGAAGGGCCCAAAATATAGTAAAATAAAACTAAGATGAATGAGGTCAATAACAAAGAGGCAGCAATTCTAGAAACTCCCAAGTCATATGCATCACCACCTCTAGAAATGTGAATCATCATTATGATGGTTGCAACTACTAGACAAAGCATCTGTGCAATCGAAGCATACATCGGCCAGCCATTCTTTAATTTAGGCAACTTTCGATCTGAAATCATCATTGCACCTGCAATGAGCATGAATGGAAGGATTAAGAAATCAAAGTAAGGCTTATCTCCACCTTTTCCGAAACAAAGTGGATTGCAATCCCATGAAGAAAGGGATGGACCAATACCGGTAGAGGGCTGCAACCAAATTAGCAAGGAAAGAGACATCAATAATAGGGCAGAAGCAGGACTAGAAAGGCCATTGAAATATGGTACATATCCGCCTTCTTCATGAGCGAATCTAGCCAACCTTAGCATTCCTGTAGCAATTAACCAGCAACATCCAATTGCTAATAGAACCGTCCAAAAAGGAGTTGCTGAACCCATCCTCCCAAACATTACGAATATCATTAGTGCTGGAGCAAAACAAAATGAAAGACAATCGGACATGATATCCAAACTTCCTCCAAGAATTCTACGCTTGGAGTATTTACGAGCAACGGGTCCATCTATAATATCTCCAATGATTGAAAGGATGATAAATAATACCGCAGCCCAAATATATTGATTTTTCATTCCAGTGTCATAAGGGTCGTCTAATGAATCAACTGCTAAGACCAACATAAACACAGCAATTGAACCAAAAAGAGCATTTGCCAAGGTGATGAAGTCGGCGATGCCCATCATTCGGTAGGTTGTACGCATCTCTATCACTGTGTTTGTGGAGGTATCTAGCCCTTCAATCAATCCCTACTTATTGGTAAAAAAAGATTGATTATTAACCACTTTCAATTAACCAGTCATTTCGAATTGAGTATCACAAGCAGGACAGGTAACCTTGCGAGTACCAGGTTTAGTCCGTAATCGGAGCCTGCGTTCACAGTCTGGACATTCAATTTCAGTTTTTGGCACATTTACCTTTACTTCAATTTCGCATCGACAAGCGCTACACCTTATGTTACAAGGTCTCTTACCAAGTCCAACCACCACTATTTTATTACATTCAGGACAACTTAATTTTTCATCTTCCCATTCTCTCCGAGTTGGTTCATGGTCAATCTTCATCCTTGCCCCGCAAAGCAAGCAGGATATTTCACCCAACACACTTGGAAGTAGACCTTCACAACGAGGGCAAGTTAATGGTGGAGGCGATATCTTCGATTCCACTGAACGGGCCTCTGATGTTGAATCCTCACTTGACATAAAACTACCTCCTTATCAACGAGAGCGGGAGATAACTGCAACCGCTGCTGGAATGAAAGTGAATGGCAAATCTAAATCAAGACCATTATCTTGTGCCAATTGCTCTAAGGATTTTTTGATAGATATTGAATCTGATGCATTTCCGGATAGATTTACCATTTTGATGGTGGCTCCTTTTTCCAACATCTCTCGTAAAGAAGGATCGATATTAGAGACCCAAGCAGGTGTTGCTCCTGAACTAGCGGCCGGAGCGGAAGTTTCGAGGCTAACTTGCTGAGTACATTTCCACCAGCGAGCCCTACCAACATCTCTATGGTTCTCAATCAAACCAACCTTGACCAGATGCTTGAGGTGATGATAGAGATGGTATCGCTCGACTCCAACTGCCTTGCACAACTGAACTGTTGACATCTCAGGCGCTGATGACAATTGAGAATACAGGGCATGCCTAGTTGGATGAGCAAGAGAAATTCGGATGGGGTCGCCTCGAATCTTCGTCATCGCCATTCCCCGCGACCTGCAAGCCCGCTCATGCATATTTCAAGGCGTCGCAAACCTTCAATTCATGACAA
Organism: Candidatus Poseidoniales archaeon; assembly: GCA_012959275.1. Lineage (GTDB taxonomy): Archaea > Thermoplasmatota > Poseidoniia > Poseidoniales > Poseidoniaceae > UBA226. The sequence goes on along the minus strand of DUDM01000007.1, from coordinate 4,545 downwards.
CATGAAAATTGTTGATTTGTTTAGGATCATCAAGAGGATTTTTTAGATGCAACTATTGCCTTGAACGCATCTGTAGTATCATTCCACAGGTCTTTTCCAAGGTCAAGCAACATTCTCAGCATCCCTTTGTCGCCAGAAAGGCGGGCGCCATTCAAAATAACAAGAATCGCAGAGGCTTCATGCACCAACACCCCAATCCACAATTGATCATTATACTGGGATAAGACTGACCAAACAAGAATCAAAGTAATTAATACAGAGATTAGAATGTTCTGGACAACTATGGTACGAGTTTTCTTTGCCAATCTTAGAAGGTTACCTATCAGACGTGGGTCATCTCCAGGAACTAGAACATCTGCTGCCTCCAAGTTGACTTGTTCTCCACTGCCAATCGCAATCCCCACATCGGAATTTGCTAAGGCCGCTGCATCGTTGAATCCATCTCCTGCCATCATCGTAACATGAGTATTTGAGCGAGAACCAACCCAACTTGCCTTATCATCAGGTGATAAATCACCTCGGCAGGCAGCAGCAGGTAAGCCAACTCTTGGTCCAAATACTTGCGTTGCAGTTGTTAGGTCACCACTCAAAATTTCGACATTGACTTTCTGATGATGAAGGTCTTTGATGAGTTCCTCCGCCCCAGGTCTGATATCATCGTGAACGAAAACAAAGAGAGCGATTGCTTTTCCTGACTTACTCAGTAATGAGGCTCCATGGCCTACTTCTTTGGCCTCTTCAATGGCGGATAGTAACTCTTTTGGGATTGTAACTCCTTCTGATTGTAGCCAATCTGGACGGCCGAAGTAAACCTTTGCCGTACCTTGCTTCGCAATCACGCCGGCTTCCCCGTCATGGTGTTCGCTAACTTCGGCTTCCTGTAAATCAGCGGTATATTCCATCACCACGGCCGCATAGGGGTGTGAAGACCTTGCTTCGATTCCTCGAGCCAATTTGAGTGCCGCAGATTCCTGCCGCCCTTTAGCCATAACAATTTGTTCAAGGCGAGGTTTTCCTGAAGTGAGTGTTCCAGTCTTATCCAAAAGAGCGAGATTGACTTTGCCGAGGCGCTCCATTACATCTCCTCCTCGAGCAATAGCGCCGCTTCGAGCTGCATTCGCCAAAGAAGCAGCATGAGGAACAGGTGCTGCCAGCAATAATGCACAAGGACAAGCGACCACCCAAAGCAGCAACATCAATTTCCAATTCTCAACATCACCAGAAAGGAACCAAGCCAAGGGCGCACCTAACAATACTAGTGGAATCCAAATAGCAGTGAAAACCTCAACTGAACTCTGTAAACGGGGTGGTTTTTCTCTGAAAGTATGAACGTCTTCAATCAAGCCATTCAAGCGAGTATCGTCTCCAATCGCAGCAGTTTGAATGATCAATGGTCCTTGCTGCAATACTAAGCCAGCAAGCACTTCATCGCCTCTTTCGACCCTTACTGGGATTGACTCACCGGTCAATGGTGCTCTATCGATCGAACCCATTCCTTCAGTCACTATGCCATCGACGGGGATGATTTCACCACTTCGAACTTCGACTATATCTCCGATTTGCAATAATGATACTGGCATTTCTTCACTACTGCATTGAGGTTTTTTTGCCGCAACGGGGGAGAGGTCTTGTGAACTTGCCATTTGGAGAATCTTTTTCGGCTTACTTGTTCCCTTAACTTGACGGGCCATTCTTGGTATTCGGTCAAGCCCCCCTTGCATTGCTTCACGAGCACGCACTAATGCAGAGCCTTCCATATGTGCAGTGAAGGCTACCAAAATAATTACCAAAAGCGCCTCGCTCCAAGCCTGAAGTATAGCAGCCCCAATCACTGCTAATGAAGTTAGAACTTGGAAACCAATCTGACGATTTTTCAAACTGGCAAAAGCCTCGATAAACATTCGATAACCACCCACTAATATTCCCATTATTGCAATGGATGCGGCAAGCCATGCTGGTCCTAATGAAGCCGTTTCTAATCCCAAAACTACGATGAATGCAGGGATTGCTAAGGCTCCACCTACCAATCTAATCTGATCCGGTCTAAGTTTTTGAGAAGAAGATACTTTCAATGAAACTTCGTGCCCAATTAAATTTGCAAGAGAAGAGTTTCTTGCCTCAATAATCGAGGGGCTGCAATCAGTTGAAACTTGAATAAGCACAAATCCATCACTATCGATTTGCGCATCAAGAATTCCTGATTGGCGCTTTAGTAATTTGAGTAAACCTCGCTGGTCAACATCAAGACGAGAAGAAACAGCCGTAGCATTTACTCCAACCAATTCATTCCAGCCAAGATTTGGAGCATGTCCAAGACTAGTTAGAACTGTATTTGCCTCAGAAAGACTTCCTTTGGACAAATCTACCACTAAACGAACGCTACCTTCAGTGGCAGAAACGCTACATTCAGAAACAACATCAAGTCGATTCAAAGCCTTTGTTGCCTTGAATGCACAATCAGGACAGTCCATTCCACTCAGTGGCCAAGATATCGATTGCTCGCCAGCCACAACCAAATCCATCAACACAGAATCTACTGGTGTGGTTTCAATTGTAACTTCGACGGGCTTTGGAACTTTTTTCGGCTTTGAAGTTTTCACCTTTGGAGGTGCTACCTCATCATCTAGATAGAGGAAGTCACCATCATCGACAACCTCAGCCATACTCAACGTGGGCAAGCAAGCAGTCTTGAACCCAACGCAAAGGCGACGGCACAATCAAGCGCTACTGCCTTTAGCAACAATCATGGGTCTGCTGCCTGATTCACACCAACTTCAAATGTTGGTCATCGATATTGATGGAACTCTCACAGATGAAAATAAATTACTCCACACCGGTGCAGTTGAAGCATTACGCGAGTTAGAACAGGCAGGAATTCCAGTTGGACTAGCAACCGGAAATGTAAGACCAATAACGTGGGGTTTGTGGCGTTTTCTTGGCCTGAGTGGGCCAATGATTTGTGAAACTGGTGGAGTTATCTGGGAGCCGGCATTCAATCGTCTCGATGTCATGGCTGATGGAGAAGGAGCCAAATCAGCCGCTAATTGGCTTGCAACAAAAATGGACTTAGACCCTACTGGAATTGAATCAAATGCTTGGAGAGAAAGTGAATGGTGCCTGAAGACCGTTGCTGATGACCAGAGAATGAGAGAATTGCTGGCAGATTCGCAATGGTCTGACTTGACGGTGGTGAGAACAGGATTTGCCATTCATCTTGCAGAACCCCAAGTCAACAAAGGTACTGGTCTCCTACACTCTCTCAAGATAAGGGGTATTGAAGCAAATAATGTGTGTGTTGTTGGAGATGCATCCAATGATGACCCGATGTTTGAGGTGGCCGGACATTCCATCGCAGTAGGTGGTGCATTCGAATCAACCAAGCAGGCGGCTGACGTTGTATCGCCTTACCATAGAGCCGAGACCTTGGTCCATTTGGTGGATGAATGGCTCAATTGAAAAATCAACAATTCCAATTGCATGTTCAAGCAGAATTATAGATTCGGAAGATGGCTTTTTTTCTATCCCTGTTCATACATTAGAAGTGCTAATCGTCTTTGAGATTTACATCAGCCTTGATATCTCCTGATATTGCGCTATCTTGAATATTGTAAGTGATATTCTGAATTATCGTGGATTTATTACTTTGCTCTTGGATGCCCGTGGGTGTATTACCCCTCCCTAACTCATCGTGAACCTTCCCTCCATGACGAGTCCAAGGCCCAGGTTGACTAAGTGAACGATACCATTTTCCTCCTTTGAAGTCAGTCCATTCATAGCCCTCATTCTCCAACCCCTTTGTGTCAAGAGGAGGAGCCCAACCAATGATTCCTCTTGCCGCGTCGGAAGAAGTGAATGCAGCAGCATGACCAGGATGAATCCCCATTTTGGTTATTAAACAATCAAGAACTGATTGTTCATCACACCTTTCAATGGGTGTTCGCAAATATGATGATGTAAAAGAAATCAACCGGTTATAATTACCTTTACGAGCCCAAGAAACTGTTCTACTCATCTCCCTTAGATGCTTTTTCCTTTGTGTTTCACCAATTTTCCAATGGTCATAGCAATGAGTGTGCTCGGGTTTGAAAACATGTTGAGTGCAAGTTGAAGCAGCACAAATCGGGTTTCTTGAAAGATAATGTTGATCGCAAAGGATATCGCCTTTTGACCAGGCGTGAGTAGAACAGGTTTCAACAGCGCAGATTGGGCCCTTGCGGTGCGCGTGCCATCCATCAATATTGCATCCTGGGAAAAGGCATGGGGGGTAAGAGGGCGGCTTCTTGCCGCCAGTTAACCAATCAAAAAACCCCATTTAGTTCACCCGTTTTGGACACGGGGCGTCCCTACCCCGTATCCGGTTGGGGTCTTCTCAGGTGCGGTATAATTACCTGTGGTCATCGCTTTCGCTCCCTTTGGGACAAAGAATTGGTGTCGCATTAGGGTTATAGTCTTCACTTGAAATTTGAAATACGGATACTACAGGATTCAGAACCAATGAAATCCTCAGACATTGGGTCATCCATCTCCACCAAACCACCAAGACGT
>DUDM01000006.1:19348-40978 GCA_012959275.1 Candidatus Poseidoniales archaeon | reverse complement strand
TTCTCCGCTGCATAAGCAGATGTATGCACCTGCCATCTCCAATAATTGAACTGCATGTTCGTGATAATATTCCATTCTCTCGCTGGCTATGATTATTTTTGGTTTTAAGCCAGTTAACCATTCAACTTCCTCTTCAATTTTCTCATAGGCAGAGAGGAGAGGGGCTTTCTGAATTGTGTCGGTATCATCGAAACGTAAGATCAATGTTCCATTGTGGGCTTTTGCATATTCTGAATTTATGATAATCCCTCTGCTATGGCCAAATGACAACAAGCCGTTTGGGTTTGGTGCAAACCTGAGAACAACTTTTCCTTCGCCAACATCGGGAAGGTCGGGTAGCCCAACCCTTCGCTCTTTCACTTTCTTTTCAAGTAGATGTGGGGCAATTAATTCTAATTCATCCCTAATGAAATCACTTCCTTTTTCTTCGAATAAAGAATTTGCATTTGCTACTAATCCAGCAACCAATGGCGAGACGTCCTTCCCAAATGGCCTCAAATCGGCTCTTTCACCCATTAGTCTACCAATCACACTGCCCGCTTTACCAGCCCCTTCATACTCCAAGGCATTGGCAAGACAATAGGCACGAATTAGGATAGAGGTTTCCTCATCGGCTTGCCAAGACATCTTTCTCGTTGCGCGGCATGGCATACACGTCTTCAATCAGGCGGCTGAATTACCTCTTCAGAATAGAGTTTTTTGAGGAGGTTGCAGTTCTCCGTTTTCAATTATTGGCCTTGTTGGTGGCAGGCCTTGGTTATTCTCCTTCCAAGCATCTGTAACTGTCTGCCATCGCCACCTTAAATCTGGGTCGCAGATTCCTTTATCGATTAGTTTCCGCACTGCCAATTTTGTTTTTTCATCAGATGGATAGCCAGAACCGAGGTCAAAGCCTTTTAATTTCGATAATTCTTGAATTTTATTATCCCTTGTTGTTTTGGCAAGAATACTCGCCGCCCCAACTGCAGGATGAATATCATCAGCCCCATGCCGACTATCCACTTCCCAATTCCTCCACGGCCAATTTTTTATCCTTTTACATACGTTCTCAGCAAAGCGCACTGGGTTGGTATCGCAAGCATCTAATTCAAGAATACCACTTCCTTTTAGGATTGGAAGTTTATTGATTACGTGTGAAAATAGAATGCATTCGTGTTCATTCAAGTTTCCTCTTTGCATGGCATTATCGATTGCTGCAGGACTTGAAGAATAAATAAAGAAATGCCAATCTCTTAACTCGGATTCTTTTCTCAACCATTTTTCCAATATTTCCCTTCTCTCTGGAGACAGTTTTTTTGAGTCTTTCACACCTTCTTTGACAAGCAGATGTAGGTCCTCTTCAGGGCAAGTAAAACATGCTACTACCAAAGGTCCAATCACCGGCCCCCTGCCCGCTTCATCTACACCGATGTGCCACATATTACCGCCTAAATATCAAGGTCATCTAAGTTTTCATTCTTTGGTAAAGGGACCTTTTTGCTTTCCATCAACCCCTTTGGATCATGGCGAGTGGTTCTTTCATTTTCGCTATCTACATCAGGTAGGTCTAGGTTTGATGAATGTGCGGGAGAACTACCCTCTAGCATTAAATTGGTAGCCATTTCATCCATTTGGAGAATTACTTCCTTGGCATCGTGATGATCCAAAACGGTAGCAGCAGCCTCAACTAATTGATCATCAGCAGGAGTTGATGTTTGTTTTCTTGGCCCACTGCTAAGGCTGAATGCGGCACTGAATGCACCTGCATCCATACTTGGACTTTCAACCAATTCTACTTGTTTTTCTCCACTCTCTGCAAATTTAGATTCAATATCACTAAACTCTTCTGCCGGCTTAGGTTTTCTTGCCTCTTCTAATTTTTTGAGGCTGCGTTGTTCCTCCTCAATCTTCCTTCTCCTCTGCAGAGCGATGTGGATTGCAAAAATAGAGAATATTATGGCAAAGAAAGTGTACGAATGACGACTCCAAGTTTCATCAATGAAGCCAAACATTGGAGCAAAGTCGAACCATGGCTCCTCTTCAACCGGCTGATCAGGTTGCCAAGGTGTACCCAACCAATCCTCGTTGCTTGATGTTTTGACTTCATCCCCATCGGGGTCGGAAAAACTCCACATGCTGACGTTCATCCATAAGGTCCCATTTAGAAGTACGTCAACAGGTAATTTGGCCCAAGAACGAAAAGTTATATTCTGTCCATAATCTATGCCGATAATTTGGAAGTCGCGCAATGGGTCTGCCTCTAATTCAAACTCAGCCCCATCAGGTGGGCTCAAGCCATGTTCAGTGTAATGACTGACCGTTAAGACCACTATTAACCCGTCTTTACCATTGCCGAGATTCTTCACCGTGCAAGACATCGTCATCAATCCATCAGCATCAACCTCTTGAACCACTTCTTCGAAAACCCAATTAGAATCTAAAGCAATACTGATATTAATTTTCAATGTATCAACTATTTCTCCATCTGCGGGACGCAATTTCCAAATAACTTCGGCTTGAGTAAAGGCTTCTATCCCTTCATCAATAGTAATTTCAATCCCTGGAATCTCAACCGATTCGCCTCTTGCGAGTGAAATTTGGCTGGAGGGTTGATTGACAACTAGCCATTCAGGCGACTCAGAAAATAAAATGAAGGAATCAATGAAATTCCCGCTATTATTCACTGTCAATGAGCCGCTACAAGTTTCACCTGGCTTGATACTTCGACATTCCAACCCGTCTAAATCAATACTTCCATTACGAATTAATTCAATATTGGCAAACATATCAACACTGACACTTCTCGCTGGAGCAGATGGACTGTAAGCACTCACTCTAATTCCTGCAGAACCTGATGCCAATGCCGGTGCAAGAATTGAGATGTCGATGAAAGCACTTGTATTGACTGCGAGTAAAGATGCATTGTATTCTGTTGAGATTCTAAAAGTCCAACCTGAAACATTGAGGATATCTGCTTTTTCTCCAATCGGAAGTCCATTTTGGTCTAATTCCATAATTTCAATTTCCATTCTGGATTGTGAATTACCTACATTTCTAACTTTCAATTGTAGTTTCCCAGTAGCCTCTGGATCAAGACTAATATTTCCCTGATGCCAATCGATAGTTGCATTGTGAAAAGTTTTTGGGATAATTGTAAATGAATATGAAGATACAGCAGAATCAAGAGAGGAAGTAGCAGTCATCGTCCATGTTAATCCATCTCCTGAAGTTGGACTTCCATTTATGACCGGAGGAACCCAGACTTGGATATTCACCCATCCAATCGCACCTGCCCCTATGCTCATCAGACTTCCATTCCAAGGCTCCTCTCCCAAATCCCATTGAATTCTCCATCCTACATCGCCTTCCAATTTTATCAGCGGTTCATCCAAAGTAGTCCCATTATTGCTAAGATTTAGGGCAAAAGAGAATGGAGTGTCTGGATTGATTTTGAAGGTACTTCCTGCACTTCCCCACCCCAATGAACTTTCGATATCGACAGAGATATTGATACTCATGGAATGAAATAATTCTTGACTACTATTGTGCCTCCATTCAAGATTAATAGTTTGTATTCCCAAGGCTGCATCGGAATCTGCTGTCAAGGTGAAAAGCAGTTGGCCTAATGCACCTGAATTCATTTCAATGCCTTCACTTGGTAAACCCGCGACAGAAACTGAGTCGAGGGATTGCTGCATACTGACATCAGTGCTAATTTGTTCACTCTTCAGGTTATGCCAAATCAATGAAACTCCTTTTGCTTCATCTCGATGAATATGCACGACTTGAGGATTAGAGACAGTGAAGTCAGCCTCTCTAGCAGAAGTGTTATTTTTCTCAAATGTAGGAGACGACAAAGAAGCGTCAACAATACCGGTGGTGATTGAGATTAGTAAAATAATCACCAGTAACTGAGCCTTCATCAAGAGGCTGGCAGGCATCTCGCTCTTCAACCATTGCGTTGATTCGTGTATGGAAACTAATCGGCAACCTCATTCGTAACAACCTCTCTCGATGAAACATGACCCCACCATGGCCTTTCAAGAAGAAGGCGGTTGCCGAAGAGCAATCACCAGCACCAATTTCCTATGATCGAAATGATGACAGCGCTGCAAAGATTTTGTCAGACACCACTCATACCGATAGCCAAGATTACAAAGCAGCGATGGCGACTTTGTCGAACCCTACTTTAGAAGCACCCGCAGAACAAGCATCAACAGTTCCAGAAAGGGAATATATTCAGTCAAATGATGGCTATTGGTATTTGAAAAAGGCCGATGGTAGTTTTGAGCCCGAAGCCTATGTTAAAAATGAAGATGGAACATTCCAGCCATTTTCAGCAAATTAAACTAAAACTTATGGCTTACAAGACAGGGTCAGGAATGGTTTTCATTAATGCCTGAAGACAAAATTCAGCCCCATGTAGGGGCACCCTTAATTCGAATAATGCGCCGACCGCAGGGTCAATTTCACCCATTTCGCCAACTTTCTCACCGTTGATGAAAATTTGAGAAGACCGACCTTTCATCCACGGCCCGTGCTGTGCGGGCATCTCTCTCCACTCTATTTGTGAAGATGATGAATCGACTCCAAGGTCTCTGAGGAATGCTTGAACCATACCTCTGCAATTTGCGAATGAGGAAATGTTTTCTGCACAAAGCCAAGAAACTCTATCCTTGTTGTGGTGATTTCGAACGGTGGTGCCAACTTCATAGATGCGCTGAGGAAGTTCATGGTGTCGGTTTGCAGCTAATAACCTCAATAAACTGGGGAGGATAGATTGTCTGAGCATGGTGTGATCTTGGGTTATTGGGTTGGAAATTAATGTAGGACTTCCTTCACTTCGCCAACGAGGAAATGTAAATTGATCTTTTTCATTTGATAATGTTAAACTTTGTACCTGAGTTAGTCCAAGCCCACATAGACTGTCTCTAAGTCTTCGCTTGAAAGTTGCATCTTGATGGGGAATTGCCGTAGTTGCGTGGCTTGGACTTGCTTCACCGAGGTTTTCATAACCATGGCCGATTGCAATTTCTTCTACCAAATCTATTGGATGTAAAATGTCGAACCTCCATCTAGGCATTTCTATCATCAACAAGTTGGAGCCTTTACTGGCATCTGCCATTCTACCGCTTCCAGTTTCTTCGGATGTTTCTCGACCAATGAAACGGCCACCCATCCGATTAATTGCCTGATTAAGTTCAGCATCGCTAAAATTATATCCAAGAATTGAGAATACTAATTCTTCTGGAACTTTGTGTACGACCGCTTTGGAATTGGGGGATTCGAATTGCTGCCCATCGCAATCTGTAATGTTAACCGATTCAACGATTCCTCCTCTGGCTTGTAATTGGAGACAAATAAGGAGTAAACTGCATTCACAGGCGCGCTGGTCCCAACCAGTTACATCGATGAAGAAATCGTTAGTCTGATGGTTCACAGTGGTATGGTCACCGTTGATTATAGGAGGGAATGATAGCACCGCATCATCTTTATCGAGGATTACAGGAAAGCGCTCAAACCCGTCTAAGAGGTGTGCATACTCAACGCCTTTTTCATGGCTGGTGAGGATTTCAGAAATCGACATTTCTTTTTGCATTTGAAGTGGAATGAATGAATGTTCTTTTGGCACTGAAACAACCCTGAAGGGGGGCTTCAAAGACGCCAAGTCATGGACTCCGATCGATGCTCTTCTCCGGCCCCTTCCAAGTGCGAAATGAAGTTTCTCTTGGTGTTCCATTAAGATTTTAATGAACTCTTCTTTTTCCTCTGAGTTATCACCAATATCCACAGCCCTTACTATTGCCCCGAGGATGATAGGTCGGATTTCCTTTAGGCTACTATCAACCATAAGTTTGACATGACCTTGCTGAATATTCATCTCTGGTACGGCTACAGTTCCATGTAAGAAGGGCCGAATTGCATGGGCAAGAGTTTCACCAGAAAGCAAGTCAGGTCGGTCTGGAAATATCTCAATTTCTAGCATTTCATCATCGCATCTGTCGATATCGGTTCCGAGTAAAGGTAACTGCTCCGCAATCAATTCAGGGCTGCTCTCAATATCGTGCCTTTGTTGCAGTTTTTTCAATAAAGACTGTTCGACCTTGATGGTTGGCATCTCAATCACCTCAGCTGGCAAACCAATGTGGCAAGGGTCTGCCATATCCTGATAAACGAAGTCCACTGGTTGCCGCTGTTTCATTGTTGATCGCTCTCAAATGCTTACGTGTCAATTGGTCAATACTAACGATTCCAAGTTGAATTAACCAACCTTCGAGATTTGAGGCTTGTTCCTCCAACCATTGGTTAATTGCCGCAACCCCATTTACGGGAATACTACAAATAACCATTTTACAACCTGCTGAACAGGCTATTGCCAAGTCCTGAGCAGTAGCATCCCAATCCAATTCAAGCCCTAATAAAATTCCATCTCTTGCTAATGAGTTTGCAGCTGCAGAGCGTCCAATTAGGGGTAATGCTGAGACGGCAGTCCTACCACTTGGGTCACCAAGGCGAGAGATACATGCATCGACATCTGAATTTGCTGAAAGTATGTGGAGCCTTTCAACTTCATCGAGGTCTGAAAGAAGGACGATTGGTGAGTCTTCTCCAACTAATCCCTTGAGGGAAACAATGAGCCCATCTAAGCGGGCAGAATTCAGAGAAGGGATTGCAGAAATATCGAGTACAACCCCTCCTGCTTCTTTTAGCAAATCGGCTGCCTGATTGAGGTTTTGTTCATCGAGCAAAACCAAATCAATTGCCCTTGGATTTGTTCTTACTAAGAATGGTTGTTTACTGACCCTTCCTTTGTTCAAACCCTTGCCGTCTTCACGCATTGGTAGGAGGGGCAATGGTAATCCGAGTGCTTCACATTCGCCACCTCTTTCACCAAGTAAGACCATGGTGTCTCGTTCGGAATGCTTTGGAGGGTTGCTACCTCCCGAATTAACGAGAGCGATGCCACCCCAAGAGCCGCTATTTTTCCTCTTAGGTAATACTGGATTTACTGCCGAATCATTATCGACTACTAGACAAACTGCATCAGCAGGTATCTCAAGAGTAGGGTCTGCCATTTCTGAATTCAGTTTTTTACTGTCGGCAGTACTTAGGGTGGACATTTTCACTCCGTTTGGGATTGGTGGGCATCTGCCATTGATGATAATTCTGCCACCACTCATGCCGACTCCAGGTTCGTGGCTCACATCACCGTGGATGATGATGTCTCCAGCCGACATTCCTCCGCCGACTCGACTGCCGCAATCGCCTCTGATAACCAATATTCCTCCAGACATACAAGAGCCGGCATCATTCCCTGCTCCATCCCTGATAACAACCCTTCCTGATGACATTGAATGTGCAACGAAATCTTCGACCCCTCTCTCTGCTGAAATGTGGCCACCATTATTCCAAGCGCCAAAATAATCACCTGCATGACCTTCTAATGTGAAGGAGCCACCAGTTGAAAATGCTCCAACGCAGTCTTTCAAAGCACCAAGCATTCGTAATCTAGCACCGTTTGGTAATCCAGGGGCGACACCCATTTCTCCTTGCTTGGGATTTGGCTCACCGTCGCGGCTCCATCCGACCTTCATGCCTTGGTCGAGTTGCAATGCCCTTTCCACTAACCGTTGGAGGTCCTTATTCAGTGCAAGGCTGCGGCTGACATCCTCTCGCATCTGCGCCATTGGCTGCCCCACAGCCTCATTGCCTTCAAGGTGTTCACTTGTCTGGTATACCTTTGAGCAGATTGGCAGCCTTTTCAGTAATGTTCATGAGCATACCGCAAAGGCCATTGTATTGAGGGTGGTGCAGATGGCCGTTATCAGAGTTGCAATCAATGGATATGGTACGATTGGCAAGAGAGTTGCGGATGCGGTTGCCGCACAAGATGATATGGAATTAGTAGGAGTAACTAAGACTAGTCCTTCGTTTGGCTGTGATTTAGCAGTTCGAAAAGGATATCCATTGTATTGCACCTTTGATGATTCCGCAAAGATATCCGCGTTCGCTGCCGAAGGCTATAGTTGCAGTGGCGGCCTATCAGACCTGCTTACCGCTTGTGATATTGTCATCGATTGTTCCCCTGGAAAGGTTGGTGCTGATAATTTGGCAAAATACGAAGCGGCTGGAGTCAAGTCCATCTTCCAAGGTGGCGAGAAACATTCCTTGACGGGGTTATCATATTCTTCATCTGCTAATCACCACCAAAACCTCGGCGCTGACTGTACCCGAGTAGTTTCTTGTAATACAACTGGTTTGTCGCGAACTTTAATGCCTTTACACAATCACTGTTCAGAGATAGGTGGTATTTCGGTGAATTGTGTTATGATTCGTCGAGCAGCCGACCCAGGAGATTCCTCCAAAGGGCCAATTAATGCAATAAAGCCCGTATTGAAAGTGCCTTCTCACCATGGGCCAGATGTTATGACCGTTCAGCCTGATATTAGGATTAACAGTTTGGCAGTGGCTGTCCCAACTACCATTATGCACGTTCATGCCATGACAGTAGAACTTCCCGAAGGTCATGGACTAACTCAAGATTCAATCCTACAAATGTGGCATGACTCGCCTCGTATCATCATAATGAATGGGGCGAAAACTAGGATAACAACTACTGCCGAAGTTATGGAATTAGCACGAGATATAGGAAGAACTTGGGGCGACTTACACGAAATATTCGTTTGGGAGGATGGAGTTAGTCTGAATGAAAACACCCTTTACTATTTTCAAGCAATCCACCAAGAAAGCGATGTTATTCCTGAAAATGTTGATGCTATTAGAGCATTGATGAATACTGAAGTAGAATGGCAAATAAGTGTTGCAAAAACCGATGCAGCAATTGCAAAATTCAACAATATTTGAAAACGAATCCCGCTCATGGTGCCGATTCCATCAATAAGGGTATCAAGGTCGCAATAGGTGTGAGTGGCATGACAGATTCTCAGCGATTCACCTTTTTCATTTTGGGATTACTCCTCCTCTCCCCATTTTCATACGTGTCGGGGGTAAGTTCTTCTGAAGAGGAGGAGAGGACAAATCCCGTTATTTGGACTGAAATTTCTCCTTCTGGAATGATTCCTGTAGATTTACGGGAATCAACTGGCGTACTTCACCTTTCAACCGGTGCCTTTGATCCATTACTGCAAGAGGATCCAACCCCAGCAATTCTTCCAAACAATTTTTCTTCTCAGGTTGTTCTTATTCAACTTCATACTACAGATGCAATGGTTTTGGCAGAATTAGCAGATATTTACTCACTGTCAATACTTGACCATATGCCTGATGAAGCCTGGATTGTAAGAATCCCCAGCCAAGACAGAATATCTGCACTGGAAAATGAATCATCTGTGCGCTGGATTTCCCCCTTGAATATTGCTTGGAGAATGTCTGAAGATTTGCAACAAGCATGGACCAAATCCCCATCTTTGCTTGACCTTTCTTTGGTATTAGCCCCTGACTTGAGTGAGGCTGGCATTGAGCAATTAGAAACCAGACTGAAAGATTTGCAAACCAGAGAGGTTTGGTGTGGTTGGACCCAATGTGAAATATGGGGAATGGGATGGAATAACCGTCAAATCACAAACTTAATTGCAGATGATTCAATACTTCATATTTCACTCCTAGAAACATCCACTCCCTTGAATTCCTATGCTGCACAGACGGTTGAATTGGATGAGGTTCTTGGTACACTGAACATGGACCTTGATGGAACCGGAGAAGTGATTGGTATAGCGGATACTGGAATTGATTCCTCTCATCCTGACTTGAATCAGCGGATTCTTTCAATAAAGACTCAATATGGATTGGACACCTCCTCCTTAGACAAAAATACCGGTCATGGAACCCATGTTGTGGGAACCATACTAGGCGATGGAAGTAGTGATTCTGAGGCCAAAGGATTGGCATCTGGTTCATCGATGCACTTTCAAGCATTAGAGCATGACAACACCGGTTTCTTTGGACGTCAAGGCTCATTATACGATATGCTACGAGATTTTTACACCGCTGGGTCCAGAACAGGTTCCAATAGTTGGGGAGCCCCTGGGGCTCAAGGCGAATATACTAGCGATTCTCGAAGCGTTGATACCTTCGCTAATGACTATGATGATTTCACTGTCTTATTTGCAGCAGGTGAATCAAATGTTGGTATTGCTGCCCCTTCAACTGCCAAGAACGCTCTATCCATCGGTGCTGCAACTTCAGAACGACCTAACTCATTACCAGCCGGTGAAGTTTGGAATCAAAGCGCCAATGGCTTCAGTGCAGATGGGCGAATCAAACCAGATTTAGTTGCTCCAGGTATTGAAATTTGTAGCACAATGTCAGAACAGGCATTATCTCCACTCGGGGTTGATTGTGCGAGTGGTATTCACTCGAATGGCAATCCACTTTACAGATCATCCAATGGCAGTAGCCATGCCACTGCAGTTGCTGCCGCTTCGGTCTTATTGACAAGAGAATTTCTTAGAGAAGAGGCCAATGTTAATGCTCCAAGTGCGGATTTAGTTCGAGCCACTTTGATTAATGGGGCTCGTGATTTAGGTGTTAAAAATATTCCAAATGCGCAGGAAGGCTGGGGTCAAATCGACCTTTCTAACAGTTTTTCACCGAAAGATGGAAGCACTGCTTTAGCATCCTTTTATGACACTAACATATCACTTTCACCCGGTTTCGGTTTTATTTATGGTTTTGACTTCAATGCAGCCCATGGAATTTCTATCACTCTAGTTTGGACCGATGTAGCGGGCTCTGCTTCTGCACTCCAATCAGCGTCGAGATTAGTCAATGACTTGGATTTGATATTGACAGCACCAGATGGTACTATTTGGTTTGGGAATGATTTCTCAAATGGGCTTTCTACTACTACTGGTATGGTTGATTCAACGAATGTTGTTGAACGAATCGAATTAGCCCCCGGAGCCACACCTCAAAGTGGCACATGGAGTATTCAGGTTGCAAACAGGGCAGGCTCCGAACAATCATTTGCATTGGTAGTTGTTGCTGATGGGAATCATGACCCTGCTTCTGATTTGACTGTTTTTGATGAAAGTATTCGTGCAAGTTCCACCGAACCTTTGGTCAACGAATTGATTTCCATCAGCGTTGCATGGACTAATCAAGCACCATTAGTGACTGGAAGTTACAAGGTCACATTGGTCGATACAACAACTGGAACAACACTTTCGGAAATGGTCCGAAGTGGCACCACAGGAGGGCAAATAGAATCAGCATCGATTACCCATGCTTTTACCACAACAGGTGCTCATATTCTTAGGTTAACTATCGATGTTGATGACCAAATCGCTGAATTGAATGATGGGAATTCCGGCTATGATAATAATATTAAACAAATCACCATCAACGTTAGTGCATTAGGTGTAAGGATAATCCCACTCCTAAATGATGGGAGTGAACCAACAACTCCTGAGCAGAATTCTGCTGCCGCAATGAAATTTTTTGAAGCAAATACTGATTCACAAATTGATATCGATATGATTCTGCGTCATGAAGGAACTGGAAGCGAATCGGTTACTTTGGCAGTTGGCTCTGTACGAATGCTCAATCCTCAACAAGAGGGCGTCTTCCAAAGCCCTCCAGATTCTTGGACTCGCTCAGTCAATGTTAGCAGTCCGTTGAGTATGGAACCTGCTGGAGATATTGGTGATGAGCAGCATTTCACCTTGACATTAGTAGATGAAGATGCAGACCCCAATGGAGTTATTCCAAGGTATGCATATGCTGGCACCTATGTGATAGATTTAGAGGCCCGTTATCAATTACAGCCACTTGTCAAACACAAATTACGAATTACAATAGTGGTTAACGAAGTCGACGATGTTGACGTTGCGATTGCTGGGACAATTGGATTGAGTGCGAAGCCCGGTGAAGTTGCAGCCTTTTCTGTATCTGTAAGAAATATGGGAAATAACCCTGCTACATACAAAGTAGATTGCCAATCTGAAAACAGATGGCAAATCGAACTTGGAGATGGCACATCGTCTTCCCAAATCTTTGAGCCATTAGGTTTGCTTGAATTCCTGCCAATGGCTGTTAGAGTTAGGGTGCCAAATGCAGTTGCTGGAAGCCCAGTTGCTGGAAGTAGCGATATTGTCGATTGTTGGATAACCAGCCTTGATGACGAATCATTGAATTATTCTTTACAGGTTGACATTAAAGTTGATGTTCTAGATACCTTTTCGGTGCAATTAATCAATCCCTCAGGTGAGAATGTAGGGCCAGCCGCGACGGCTCCTACGATTTCTGTATCGGCTTCAGAGCAATATAATCACACTTTAATGATAGAAAATACTGGAAATATTAATTTAGAATTGAGCATTTCTCTTCAGACAACAAAATCCGCCGTGTCTTGGCCGGTACAATTAATTCATGAAGAGGAAGAAGCAAGTACCCAATTGGACATTACTGTCGCTGCAGGAAGTGTAACAAGTGTTGAGATTTTGGCTGCTATTCCACCGACTGCTAGCGAAGGCGATTCAAATTCGATGGTAATAACTACTTGGCTGAAAGGTAGTAACTCTAACCTTGGTGCTAAAAATTCAACCACATTACTTGTGAGAAAGGACGTAGGAATTGAGTTTTCCTGTCTTTCAAACAATAGCCAATCTTCAGAAGAGCCAAGTTTGCAAGTAACAGTTGGAGACAGCGCCACTCTGAATTGTTTCATTAATAATACCGGAAATGCCCACCTTGATTTGATTTGGTCTGTTGCAGAGGGCCCTGATGAGAATTGGGTGATGGGATTTGCCGCAGCGCCTCCTTCACTTTCACCTTATGAACAAACAACTGTAATGTTCCTCGCAAAACGCAGTGAAGGCTCTCAAGTTGGCGCAAATTTCCTACTTCAACTCAGGGTCACCGCCTCTCATTCCAATCAATCGGTTTCGGAAGTTGTAGTGGTTTCAATGAGTGAAACAAATTCGGCATATTTAGATCTAGAATTCTTGGGTGAAGAAGAGTTTAATTTACTGGAGAGTAAAGTTGGCATAGCCCAAGAATTGACATTTAAAATAACCAATATCGGTAATGCCGCAGGAACTTGGACACCATCGGTAATACTTAGAAATTCATCGGGTGGAGAAGTGGGAGGCTGGGAGCTATCTTGCGATTCAGAATCAGGAATAAGTCTAGAATCAAAGGATTCCGCTGAATTTATTTGTACAATCACTCCTCAAAAAGATGCGGAAAAGGGGATTTACACTCTCTCTATATTTGTTCAATCAAATCAAAGTGAATATCACATCGGTTCAGTCGATGGCATTGAATTTGATGCAAGTGTTGCAAGAGTAGTTGAATCAAGTGGATTATTTGCGGGTCTTACTACCCAAACAACAAGCATTATCGTGGGGGTAATCCTCCTTTTGGTGACTATTATCGGAGTACGATTGAGAAAGGTCAATCGAGAAATGGACGAGGGAGAGATGCTGGTCGCACCAGGTTCACATTCATCACAGACTGATTTTGCTCAACGTCGAGAAGATGCTACAGATATCGGCCATAAAACCAATGAAATTGCATCAGGTTCTGTTAGTTCAGCAGAAGTCGCAGATGCATTAGCCCAAGCAGTACCGGTTCTCCCTCCTCCAGGGCCTGCGCCTTTGCCAAACAAAGTATTGCCACCATTACTTGGTTCTGCTTCGACACTTCCTGCTGGGCTGCCTCCTTTGTTGAAGTCTCCTGCCCCACAACCCGCTCCATTGCCAATTGCAAAACCTACGGCTGCACCGGCTGCCGAATCTTTCACTGGACCTTCAGTCCCAGCCGGTGGACTACCCGCCGGATGGACGATGCAACAATGGCAGCATTATGGAGAAGAGTGGTTGAAAAGGCAAGCCTGAAGGTAATTACCCAATCAATATGATTCACACTGAATGCGAATCGTTCATCATGGGGTCCTTTGTCGTCGCTTCATGGCAAGTATCGTTTTGTTCGGACCACCTGGTGCTGGGAAGGGTACACAGGCCGCTATTATTATGGCAGAAACAGGTTTGCCTCAAGTTTCAACGGGAGATATGTTGCGAGCCGCTTTGGGCCAAGGGAGTAGCCTTGGATTGGAAGCAAAGTCATTCATGGAAGCAGGAAAACTCGTGCCGGATTCAATTATCATCGGATTGATTGAGAAGAGACTCCAAGAAAAGGATGCTTCAAATGGAGTCTTGTTAGATGGATTTCCACGTACAGTTGCTCAGGCTGAGGCATTGATGGAAATAGAGGAAGTAGAGGTTGTACTATCGATTGAAGTTCCAGATGGGCGAATTATCGAGCGGATTTGCGGTAGGTATTCTTGTCCTCAATGTGGTGCAGTTTACCATGATTCTTTCAATCCAACAACTTCAGAAGATATCTGTGATAATTGCTCCCACCATGGAATGAAGAGAAGGGCTGATGACAATGAGGAAACCGTTGCTTCAAGACTCCAAGCATATCACTCACAAACAAGACCATTAGCAGATTGGTATTCTCAACGTGGTCTTTTTCAAGCGGTTGATGGAGATAGGGATATCGAATTAGTCGGAGAATCATTGCTGAAGGTCTTGAGTGGATTAAGAGGTGAATGATTTGTCGGGTCGAAGACATTCATCAAGGCGTTCTAATAAAATGAAGAACAATCGAAGAGCAAATGCCATTGCCTCTAGAGAATATTTATTTGAAACAATAACAAACAAAAGAACATCTTCACCCAGTTTGCAAAATGCCGCAGTAAAACAAATGTGGAATATTGGTAAGCGCCACCGAATTGGCCTTCATCCCCTGATAAAAAGTGAGATATGTAGAAGTTGCAAAATCCATCTATTACCTCAGTCAAAAGTAAGGATTAGAAATGGAAGAAGAATCATCACCTGTTGCCAATGTGGCAGGATAAAGCGCTTTGTATTGGAGGTAAAGGCATGAGTGGAATACCAAATTGGGTTGACAAAATGGCAACATCTAGAGATTTTTCAATAACAGTTAGAATCGGCCGCTCTGGTGTTGCGGATAATCTGATTAAGGAATTGGACGACCAATTAAAATCTAAACAAATTGTCAAAGTAAAATTAAACCGTGGATTAACCGAAAAAGGCAGTAAACAAGAAATGTGGGATCATATTTGCAGTGAACTAAGTGCTACTCTTGTACTTGCGAGAGGAAACGTAGCGGTGTTTTATCGGACCTGAGCAAATGCTTAGTTTTTCTGATTCTCTAATGATAATGTCTTCAAGGCGTCTTCTTGTCGAGGCCTCATGCTTAGCCGAGAATTGTCCGTCAAGCGGCTCGGAAGTCAGGCTAGACATCGTCTGATGCTTTTCATTTTGACACTGGCAACATTGTCTATTGTTTGGACAATGCGGGCTAGTGCTAGTGGAGATTCTGGGGACTTGAATGTAGTCATTAGAGAAGGTTTGGAGGGCCAAGCAGTTCTTGTTGGAGCGCTAATTCTACTTGGCGTATACATGCTAATTATTTTTGAGTGGATGCATCGAACTTTGGCCGCTGCTGTTGGCAGCCTAGTGGCTGTAGGTGCATTGATTTATCACATGGAAGGAAGTTTAACTCTTGGTCAAACTGCAAATATGGTTGATTGGGATACCATCGGCCTTTTACTGGGAATGATGGTTATGGTCGGAGTGCTTTCGCATACCGGTGTTTTCGAATGGTTTGCAGTCCGTGCCTACAAAAAAAGCGGCGGTTCAGTTTGGAGTTTAGTGGTCATTCTTTGTATTGTAACTGCAGTATTATCAGCATTTTTAGATAATGTTACTACTATGCTTTTGATAACTCCAGTAACCATACAATTGGCAAAGGTTCTCGACTTACCTCCTGTGCCTCTTTTGATTGCAGAAGTTATGTTTTCAAATATCGGTGGTGCTGCAACAATGATCGGAGATCCACCAAATATCATCATCGGAAATGGCATGTCAGAAGCAGCCCTTAGCGGTGGGGAATATGACGCCTTAGCCTCACAAGCGATTTCTTTCAATGATTTCATTATCAATCTTGCACCTGGAATTTTAATGACTGTAATTCCAACATTTATGTTCCTAAAATGGATGCACCGCGATGTATTCTCCACCCATAGGCACAGAGATGTCGAGGAGTTAGAAGCGAAGTATGGAATCAAAGATGCTGCTTTGTTAAAGCGGGCTGGGGGGGTATTATTCCTCGTTATCTTGGGATTCTTCTTACATCCTTTGTTGCATATTCCAGTGGCTTGGGTAGCCTTGATTGGGGCTGTCCTCACCCTCTTGGTTACTACACCTCATGAATTAGAAGAAGCGCTAGAAAAAGTTGAATGGAGCACCCTTCTTTTCTTCGCAGGTTTATTCGTTCTCGTCCATTCCCTTGATTTGATGGGTGTCATAAAATGGATAGGTGAGCAAGTAGTTTTCACTATCTCTCAATTTGATGATTCAGGGACTCAGTTAACTGTAGCTATTCTCTTGCTTCTATGGGTTAGTGCTATCGCTTCGGCCTTCATTGATAATATTCCATATACTGCTACTATGGTGCCAGTTGTTCTCGTGATGGCACAACCAATCGCTAATGGCGGAGAATTAGGATTGGCACTTCAACCCCTCATTTGGGCATTAGCATTCGGAGCCTGCTTAGGAGGTAATGGTACTCTTATCGGGGCATCAGCCAATGTTGTCACCGCAGGCATGGCTGAAGAAGAGGGTTACAAGATTTCTTTCAATGAATTCTTCAAGACTGGTTTCCCGATAATGATAATCACTACTGCCATAGTAACATTGTATTGCATGTTAGTTTATGTCTGGGGAATAGCAATTTGGAAAGTACTCATCGCCACAATTGTCGTGATAGCCCTAGATATTTGGTGGGAGTTAAAACCAGGTAATGACAGATGGTTCCCCGATGAATTGGTTAAAGAATCGGAGTGATTCTCTGGGCATAATAATGTAAAGTCATGCGTTGACAAAACAGCGATAGCATCAATACAGGTTGTCCGTTGGTTAAGCCGTTAGGTATGCTTGAGTGTTCAGTTTGTGGTTTACTATTCCTAGGGGGGGCTGCTTGCCCCAGTTGTGGAAGCCTTGGTAATCAAGAACTCGATGTCGATGGAAATGGCAAAGAGGTCATTGAACAACGTGGCGGAATCCCTGGGATGAGCGAACTCAACACAGCAATGATTAGCGTCGTAGGAGAGGAGGGTTTGGCGGAAGAAGCCGAGGCCGAAGAGCCAACTGGTACATCTTTACCTTTCACAATAGGTGGGGGCGCAAGCGAAGAGATTTCCAGTTTACCTTTTGGAGTTGGAAGTAGATCTGCCGGTTTACCATCTGCAGAATCAAACTCTGAAAAAGAAGAAAGTCCATCGATTGAAAGCGCAATATCTGCTACTCCAGATACTGACTTATTACAACAACAATCTGACAATTCTCAAACTGAACCTGTAGAACCTGAACCTGTAGAACCTGAACAATGGAGTGATGTTGGAGGTGAACTTTGGGCAGTAGGAAATAGCCAAGATGCTATTGAACAAAATCAGGACCAAATGACTGAAAACCTTCAGCAAGAACCAGCCCAATCTCAAGCAGAGCCAGCAGCTCAAATTCAAACTCCAAACCTTTCGGAAGAACCCGCTGAAAGCAATACCGAAGCAACCCCTACAGAATCCTCAATTAATGAAATTAAGTTAGTTCACAGAGAACCTGTGCCTTTGCCTGGAACTGCTGTTGATGAATTGGAAACGGTACCACTCCCTTCCCCATTATTGCCAGAGAAAAATGCCGAAGCCACTCCCAAACCAATGAAACTGAAAGCCATTGCAATCCAAGTGGATGACCCGTCAGAACAAATTAGCGAAGCCAATGAAACCACACTAGGTTTAGCACCTACCACCGCTTCACTTGCACAATCAGATTCAGATGAAGGGCATTTCCAAATTCATGCAGCTGAGGTCGATATGGAGCAATTATATGCTGAGCCAGAGCAAGTTGTCTTCCATGATTTTGAGAGCGATGAATTAACTTCAGAGGTACAAGTAAATCTTGATGAGATGGCAGAAGATGAACCGATGGGAGATGTCATTTTCGCTCCAGAACACATAACTCCTGAACCTGAGTTATTTCCCGCTCAAGCATTGGAAATTGACACAAAGGGAGATTCAGAGATGAATATGCTTCTCGATAGTGGATTTAGTGCCTTAGAGGAAGGCAATTGGGAGCAAGCCGCCAGGAGTTTCCGTTCGATGGCAGCAAAGGACCCAGACAGTTCCTCGATTCTGAATAATTACGGGCTAGCATTACTACAACATGCCATGGGCTTAACTGAAGAAATAGGCGTCGATGAATCGGTTGTCGATAGCCAATATGAAGCAGCAATCATGGCTTTGCGACAATCGGCGAAAAGCAATCCTGAAGAAGCCTTGATATTGTACAATTTGGGTGTTGCACTTGTTTCCAGCGGGCGCCACGAAAAGGCAGTTTCAATCTTAGATGTAGTCCTTAATAGGCCACATAGTCCTAAAGTTGCAATCCTCAATGCTCGTTCCGCAGCTCATATTGGATTAGGGAATTTTGATGCAGCTAAAAACGATCTATCATCGGCACTTTCGATTGAACCGGACAATCAAATTCTGAAGGCAAACTTTTCTCGTGTTTCGCCCACTTGATTCCCCAATCACGTTCAAATAATTACTCTGAATACAATTTTCATCCCTCTCGGGATAGTACTTTGAATCTCAATCCAATTTGGTCATCACCATTCACCCTCCTAATTGAAAGCACCCCTCTTTTTTCTCCAGCAGAATTGAGTATCCCGTCCCTCGCTGTAAAATCCCTTATTTCCATCTCTAAAGCACGCTACAGCGCCCTATTCCCTAACTCCAAGAAGTTTGGCGACACTACTCCCATCTCTTGCGGAAGGTTGAAACGGCATAATCACCCCTCTTATTGCCGAGCAGTACCACGTTATTGACGAATGGCCTAATCCGATGCTTTGATATATAGATGGTCAGTCGGGCGGCTGTTCTGAGTGCACTCGGTCATGCAAAGCCATGGCTGGGGAAGCGGCTGAGGAGGTCTGTCCCACGGGGAGGCGGGCTTCTGAGGAGGCCGACAAGAGGTAAGCCTGGATACCGAAGGGTGCTCGTGGTACGGAAAGAAGTACCACGATGCTACAACCCATCTGGGGGATGGCTCGGCTCGAGTGCCGACGAAGGTCGTGACAAGCTGCGAAAAGCCACGGGGAGGTGCATGAGTGCCTTGGATCCGTGGATCGCTGAATGGGACTTCCTGAACCTCAGGGTTCAATCGCTTATGCGATAGGGAACCCCCTGAACTGAAGCATCTCAGTAGGGGGAGGAAAAGAAATCAAAAGAGATTCCGTGAGTAGGGGCGACCGAAAACGGAATAGGACAAACCGAATCTCTTATGGAAACATTTGAGACATGTGGTGTTTGGCCCACTTTTTGCCTACGTCAACGAAGGAGAAGTCGTCTGGAATGACGCATCCATAGAGGGTGAGAGTCCCGTATCTGTAGTTGATATGGCCACGTAGTGAGGCCGGAGTAGTGTGCGTTGGATATCGCGCATGAATAAGGGAGGCAGAAACTTCCAATCCTACATACAGCTCGAGACCGATAGTAGACGAGTAACGTGAGTGAAAGCTGAAAAGAATCCTTAGCGGGATGTGAAAAGAACCTGAAACCAGATGGGCACAGGCTGACAGGGCGTGAAAGCGAAGATATGAGCAGCGTCCTGTCTTGCGTTTCGAAAAATGCCCCAGGGAGTCTTGATCATTGGCGAGGTTAAGTGGTTGATCCACGAAGCCGTAGGGAAACCGACAAGTCCGCAGCAGTTTACTGTGAGGGACGAAGTGTGCTCGCTTGGAGTCAATGGTGGAGGACCTGAAGCCTGTCGATCTATGCCTGGCCAGATTGAAGCCCGGTGAAAACTGGGTGGAGGATCGAACCGTTGCTGATCTGCAAATCGCTCGGACGAGCTGGGTATAGGGGTGAAAGTCCAATCGAGATAGGCAATAGCAGGTTCCGCGTGAAACTACTCGTAGGTAGACGTCCGTGGAGATAGACTGCGCTGTAGAGCACTGATTGTGTGTTTAGGGGGAGCGATTCCTCGGCATGCTGCCAAACTCCGAAGGTGCAGTCGTCAAAGAAACGGGCAGTGAGTGATGGTGGGTAAGCTACCATTACGCAAGGTGAACATACCAGCCTAAAGTTAAGGTCCCAAAATTCCGATTAAGTGTCACAGACAAACCGTGTCCGTGGTCGAAAACAACCAGAAGGTGGGCTTAGAGGCAGCCATCCTTGAAAGAGTTCGTAACAGATCACTGGTCTAGCTTGCGGGCCGGGAAAATGGACGGGACTTAAATCGGGTACCGATACTTTAGACCGCCGAAAGGCGATGTGGTAACGCGGCGTAGTGCTTGGGTGGAAGCGAGGTTTTGAGATCTCGTGGACCGAGTACTAATGAGAGTCCTGGGAATAGTAGCAGCACAGTGTGGTGAGAATCCGCACCGCCGAAGGGGCCAGGGTTCCTCGGCACTGTTTATCAGCCGAGGGTTAGCCGGTCCTAAGGTCATTCTTAACCGAGATGATCGAAAGGGAATTGCGTTAATAATCGTAAGCCCCTCATACAACATAAGGTAACAGCTTGGGCTAGACTGCCGCATCATATGTCAGGTGCGCGAAGCGTCCATAATCTTCTGGAGGACCGTCATGGTGAGAAGGAAGAGAAGTCGTGAGATCAAAGCAGTTGAGGCCTAGGTTCCGTGAAAAGCCGTATGAGGTGACCGTACCGAGAACTGACACAGGTGCCCCTGGGTGAGTAGCCTAAGGCGTCTCGGCTTCAAGTATCGCGAGGGAACTCGGCAAAATCGCCCCGTAACTTCGGGAGAAGGGGTGCCAGCTCAGAGATGAGCTGGTCGCAGTGACCAGGGAGCTCCGACTGTTTAATAAAAACATAGGCGACTGCCAGTTCGAAAGGATGAGTATAGTCGCTGAATCCTGCTCAGTGCTGGTATCTGAAATCGGGTTTCAACCTGACGAAGGACCAGTAAACAGCGGGGGTAACTATGACCCTCTTAAGGTAGCGTAATACCTTGTCGCTTAATTGGCGACTTGCATGAATGGTCCAACGAGGGCTCCACTGTCCCCGCGATACGTCCGGCGAAATTGACTTTACTGGCGCACAGTCCAGTACCTTCTACCCGCAAGCGAAGACCCCATAGAGCTTTACTGCAGCCTGTCGTTGCGTAGTCGCTTTCCACGTACTGAGTAGGTGGGAGACTTTGATCCCAGGGACGTCAGTCCTTGGAGTAGTCGAACATAGAGACACCACCCTTGGAAGGTAACTACGCTTACTCTTTAGAGGACACCGATAGGTGGGCAGTTTGGGTGGGGCGCCACGCGCTCGAAAAGATAACAAGCGTGCCCAAAGGCCAGCTCAGGTGGTTCAGCACTCCACCGTTGACTGTAAGGGGAAAAGCTGGCTTGACGTGGATCCGCACAATAAGGATCGACGATGTGAAAGCAGGGCCTAACGAACCTACCAGCCTCATTTCTGGGGGCGGTAGATAACAGAAAAGTTACCTTGGGGATAATTGAGTTGTCACCAGCAAGAGCTCACATCGACCTGGTGGCTTGCTACTTCGATGTCGTCTCTTCCTATCCTG
>DUDM01000006.1:0-19316 GCA_012959275.1 Candidatus Poseidoniales archaeon | reverse complement strand
CAAGGGTGGGGTTGTTCGCCCATTAAAAGGGATCGTGAGATGGGTTTAGACCGTCGTGAGACAGGTTTGTTGCTTGGCGGTAGAAGCGTGTAAGATGTCTGATGGAAGGGGTCCTTCAGTACGAGAGGAACGAGGACTCGGGGCCACTGGTCTACCAGTTGTCTGACAAGGCAATGCTGGGTAGCTACGCCCTAATGGATAAGAGCTGAAAGCATCTAAGCTCGAAGCCACCCCAAAGACTAGACATCTCAGGGCACTCGTAAAAGACGAGTTTGATAGACTGCGGATGTACGCACGAAGGTTCGCCGACGTGTTCAGTCCAGCAGCACTAATCGCCCGAGCATCTTTTTTTTCACTTCGTTCCGGAAACGAGCATCCTTCGTCTAACAGGACTTACCTCTTGATTACTCAAAACATGCGACACGCGTCGCGTATCCGATTCGAGAGAAGATGGGTGCACGGTCATAGCGGAGGTGTTTACCCGGTCCCATTCCGAACCCGGAAGTCAAGACCTCCTGCGTCTGTCCTTTTACTGTGGTGCGAGAGCCCACGGGAACGGCAGTCACTGTGCCCCTCTTCTTTCACCGGTTTATCCCCGTATTTTTTTCAGTCCCAGTGCAACACGTTACTGGGAATGATTTGATTAACTTGAGAACAAGATTATCTGGAACAGATCTAGTTATTCCGTTTTATGGTGGCAGGCGCTTTCAAATAAGGTGCATGACATTTGCATTGCTAATAGACCAGTTATCAGAATCTTCACATAATATTCCTTAGGATTTGTTCCCATATCATCAAGAAGGATATGCTTCCGCAGGTGCCTGAGGGTCGCTATGGGCATAGTCACAGGGGATGTATTTGGCTCTGACCAAATTGGCGTATTCTTAGCTGTAGTTGGGGATACCGTTTTTCACCCTCTTGAATTGGAGCAGGATGTTGTTGAAACAATAGAATCAACTCTTGAACTTGAGACAAAAGGAATTTTAATCGGGGGTTCAAGGTTAATCGGCAGCCTTCTTGCTGGTAATTCAAAAGGTATAGCGGTGGCGGATTTAGCCACTGAAAGAGATATTGACGAGTTGACATCTTATGGCGACGTTGTGGTTATGGAAAGCGGAATCAATACTGCAGGCAATCTTCTAGTCTGTACTGACCATGGTGTCCTTGCCAGTCCTGATTTACCTGATGAGGGATTGGCTATTCTTGGTGATGTCATGCAAGTCGATATCGGCTGTACTTCAGTTGCAGGGCAATCAATTGTTGGAAGCCTTGCTGCTGCAAATAACAAAGGAATCCTTCTTCACCCTGACGTTCGAAGTGAAGAAATTGAAATAATTCAACAAGTAATGGATGTTCCACCTATGGTTGGGACAGTTGCCAGAGGTTCTCCATTCATCGGTTCTGGAATGGCATGTTCAGATTCAGGTGTATTTACTGCCAAGGAAACAACTGGTCCGGAATTGAATAGAATTGAAGATGCACTTGGTTTAATTTAATCCAAGTATTTTCTGTTTTTATTTTCTAATTACAAGATAGTTCACCGACTTAAAAGTTGAGTAAACAAACCAGGAGAATCAAATCCACTGGTTTTCATGACGGTTGTAGACCATTCAAATCAGCACCCATCGAGACATTCTAAATTAAAGAAGCAAGGAATGAGTTTGACGCCAATGTTGAAAGACGGCTCGCGTAAGCAATTACTCAATGGGAGAACTACTCTACTCCGGAAAGGTCAAGCAAGTTTGGTCTACTGATGATTCAAATGTCATTGAATTCAGGTATACCGACCAGATTTCGGTATTTGATCAGATTATCCCAAGTTTGATTCCACGAAAAGGTGAGAGCCTAAATCGTGCTTCTTGTCATTGGCTGAAAATGGTAGAGGATGAAGAAATATGTGAGACTCATCTAATCGAGATGAATGCACCTGATAGAGTCTTAGCGCGGCGCTTCGATGTCATTCGTGAAGCCGGAGCAATACCTTCAGACATGGAAAATGTATTTGTCCCCTTAGAAGTAATCTGCCGGCATTATCTTGCAGGTGGAGGCTGGAGAAGGTATGCCCGTGGTGATGTTGGGGCTGAAGAATTTGGCTTTGATGCCGGCACAGTTCTAGAAGAGGGAGTAAAACTTCCAACACCCTATCTTGAGGTTTCAACTAAGTTTGAAGCCTTTGACCGCTTGTTAACAACGGAAGAGGCTCTTCAAATTTCTAACTTGAGTCTTGAAGAATTTGAAGCGATAAAAGAAATCGTCCTAAAAGTAGATGAATTAATCGAAAGAGAAGCGGGAAAAAGAGGTTTGATTCATGTTGATGGAAAGAAGGAATTTGCTTTAGGACCTAACAGGATTCCTGTGCTCGTTGATAGTTTTGGCACCCTTGATGAAGACCGCTGGTGGGACAAAGAGGAACATGACAATGGAGAAATAGTTCAATTATCTAAAGAATTTGTCAGGAATCATTACTTGGGAAGTGGCCACCATACTCAATTATCCAAGGCTCGAAGTGAAGGTTCCGAAGAGCCTCCAATCCCCGCATTACCTCAATCGATGATTGATAGAACTGCTGATTTGTACGCCTCGATGTTTGAAAGATTGACAGGCGAGGAATTCTAAACCCTCTCAAGCATGTCTACGGAAGACAATCCCCCAACCGCTTGAGTGAGCACTACGCAAGATAATCATAAGATGCTTGACAACCTCCATAACGCCTCCGTCATATAATTCATGAGATGAAACCCCCCAAGGGGTTTTTTGTAATTCTTGGCGAAGAGTTGCTACTTCATCAGCAGATAGCCAACCCCTCAACTCCAAGCCTCCAAAGCCATTTTCAAAACGGGAATGTCCAAGATGCTTTTCGCTAAGACATCCCTGTAATTTGGTCAAAAGAGAGAGTATATTTGAGCCGTCTTCTTGAATCAAATAGTCTTCAAGATAGGTCAGCGGAGAGCCATCAGCACTTGGGTATCTACCCAACTTTTCTCGTGCCCGACCTTTGTCAAGGGATTCCATACTCCCGTCAGCCTTCCTAATACTTGACAAAACCCAGAGCAAAGTTGCATCATCCCAAGATATGTCGTTTCGAGATGAAATGTTTTTCTGACCTTCTGAATCCAAGCGCATTGAAACTTCTTCATTTTTTTTGATTAAATCTGAGAATGAGTTGTCATCATCATTAGTTTGAAGTGATGACATTAATTCTGAAAAGATATCACTTTCGATTGCATCGAAAGTATAGAATGCCCTTGTATTACCACTTATCATTTCAAAACCTCGTGAATTTGATTAAATTTTCACTCTACGCCTCTGCGTGAAAACATGTCTTCGATTCTCTGCTCAAGGTCGCCATCACTGTCGCTTGCAACTTCTTCTCGTGCAGAGGCACGTAATTGTTTAATGCGTTCTCGAATATCTGTTCCTAATTGTGGAACTTCTTCCAAAACCTCCTCTTGAATCTCTTCTTCCTCATTTTGTTCTTTAACTTCGGTGCTTGGTACTACAGATACTTCATCTTCTGATTCAAGATACAATCCTTGGTCGATATTTTCGCTATTAATTGGGGTAGGAATATCAATATTCGGTGTTTTCTTTTCTTGGAGTGGTCCCCCTCCATCTTCACCGGAATCGCCTTTTGAGGTTGAAGGCAGAAGAAGCCCTGCCCACCAAAGCCCTGCCAATACCAAGATGGCGATGCCGCTGCTCCAAAGTATTCCAGACTCAATAATTTCAGTAGTTTCCATTTTTGATAAAACGATGAATGCAGAATCATCTGAGGGATCATCATCTGCATCATAAGGGGCATCACAGAATAATGTCGCAACTACCTTTTCTCCATCATCCACTGGAGGTCTATCTAGGTCGAGTATTGGAACGTGGTCTGATGAAACTAAATCTATGGACCAAATCCCACTCCATTCAGAGGTGTTCAATTGCAACCAACAATCAATGTTCTCTAACACTTGTTCATTGCTTCTGGACAAACCAATTCTAAGGCTCCCCGAATCTAATTCCTCTAGGTATGAAACTCCAATATTCCAGCCACTTGCGCTGATTGAAATGTCTTCCTCATCATTTGAGAGTGTCCTACCATGTGAATCAACTAGTTTAATTTGCAAATTGTGCTTACCTGGAATGGCTTCCCAATTTGATGAAGTGATATTGATGACCAATGAGTCATCGATAGGTGCATTGAAAGTAGATGAGTGAATTATTTCACCTGATTTTGTGGATAAAATAATTGTAGCGCTCATACTTGAGCTACCATTTTGAATAGTACAAGTGGCTAAAGTAGCACTACTATTATGGGTTGATTCTCCGAGTGTAGCAGCAACTGAAGAAACAATCATACATGACACACCTCGATTATTTAGGGGAAATGACTCAATATGTAGGGGCAACTCTTCAGATGAGCCAGAATTAACAACACTTGCAATTAGGTCTGTTGAAGATGAAGGAATTGTCAACCACCATACACTTCCATCTTTAGTGACAGCAATGCCTGCTTGAGAAATAGAGAGTGAACTAACATTGCCATAAAACCGAAGTGCAGTTTGGTCGCTGGAGACCCCATTGATGTATGGACTACTTTGCCAAGAAGTATTTGCGGCTTGTACTCGGATATCTTTTTCTAAACTGATTCCTGAATCAGAGAGAATGGAAACCTTGGCTAGGAAACTACTCCCATCCCAATTTGCGGAAGGTTTCAAATCAATTGTAAGACCTTTGGATTCCCCTGCTGCTAACATCAAATGATTACTTCCAGCCACAGTCCAACCAGCCGGAAGTCCACTAACCGAAATAGCAACATCGGCTAACGCATTGCCATCATTTTCTAACCAAGCCAAAGGCAAACCACCTTCTGGGCTGACAAACCAAGTCTCAGCGGAATCAAAAATCAAAGAATGAATCGCCCCGATACGAACGGGAATCAAAACTTCCCCTAAGCCACTACCGTCTGCCTCTCGTGCCCTTATTCTCAATTGACTAACTTGACCAGCAAGGCCATCCTCAGGAGGGGTGAGGTTGATTTGGAGGATTGTTGATTGTCCTGGCGATACACTGCTCAAATTCGAGGGGTAGGACACATCCCAATTAGGCATTACCAATGTAAACCACGGTTCTGTTGGCTCATTTCCCTTTTGCTCTACTACAACTTCGAGCATTGCTCCTGCGGGAGGGATTTCTAAAATCGTATTAGAGAGGTCGAAACTCCATTCAGAATGGTGGAGAATTATTACTTGAAGTTCAATAGTTTGGATGGACACGTCTTCTGCAATCAATTGCAATTCAATTTCTGCTACAGTGCCATTCCAAGCGGATTCATCAACACTTAGGTTAAGCCAAATCATTTGACTTTCAGAAATTGAAATATCTACCAATTCTGTTGCTGAGAAACTCCATGTGCTTGAATCATCTCCCGAATACAGGTATGAGATGGCAGGGGTGAAGGATAGGTGGTCTACACTATTCCCAACATTTGTAGCATCAAATGCGAATGAAACCTCATCTCCGGGCATGGCACTTTGACTCACACCATCCATCGAAGATACGTTCCATCTGTGGTCTGGACGCGCAGATACGAAAACTTCGATTGAGGAAATAGTTGCAGAATCAAGATTGGATGTCATACTAAAGCGTAAGTGAATAGGAATTCTTGCAGGCATATTTGCTGGAAGACTGATGTTGATTGGGACGTGAACAACAGCGCCGGCACTGAGATTCCTTGTTGGATTTGGAATCAGGAAAATAACACCTGGGTCACTACTGAAATTCTGGTCTTCAACTACCATTCCAGTCAGGCTATAAGAGTCCAAACCATTTCCGGGATTAGACAGTTTGATTATCAATCGTTCACCTTCATCGCTTGGAGTCTTAGATACATTCATCATCCAAGGCTCAGGTAATGGAGCGCTTAGAGAAAGGTCCGCGCGATGTACTTGAAGAATATTCATCGATAGGTTGAGGTCATGATTTTGTGCTTCTTCAGCGCTAATATTAACCATGTACAAATCAGGAGGAGTTGTTCCTGGAATACTGAGATTCAACCAACCAGTGCTAGGAGAAGGGCCTAGATTGGTGGACAGAATCCCTGCATTAATACTGAAATCTCCTTCTGCACTCCATTGCCATCCATCATTGAGAAGGCCAGCAGCACCAATGTCCCAAGTTAATTCTTGACCACCAGGTTTACCAACTTCTAATTGCCAAGACCTGTCATTTTGAGGTTCGTCCCGAATATGTGGTGGATAAAGGGATGCGGCATTAGCCGTGAAAATGAAGTTCATTTGTCTACATAGAGTGTTCTCGCCATTTCCAATGCATAATTCCAATTGATTATTCACTGAGTCACCAAGTATTGCCTTTGAAGATGAAACATCAACTTTGACGATGAACTCCCTAACTTGTCCAGGTGCAAGGTCAAAGAAATTAATTTCATTACCATTTTCATCAATTATCCTTGGCGAAGTTTGCCATGTATTTTGATCCCAGGTGATACTACTGGTAGTTTCAGCGGCATTGCCTAGATTTTCCACTAAGAACCAAGCACTTGCATCGTGTCCCACACGGCCATGGCCGTGACTGAGGGGTAATCCGTCTGCTCCTTGAATTGAAAGCCCTCTAGTCCGTTGTACTTCTACTGGGATTGTTGCATTGAATGAGATACTGGGGTCGGAGTCAAGAGTCATTTCAAGAATGAAATATCCACTATCACTTCCTTCTGCATCCTCTGGAACGCTAACCCTAATCGTTGGGCTCCATGCTTCATTTGGGGTAATAGTACGAGATTGGCTACCGCCGCTTGTGTGGTCTGAAATACTCCAACCTTCAGGTAATTCGTCATGCAATTGCATGCTCCACTCAGCCGCTTTTCTCCCAATCGCCGTAATACTTGGAGTGATGTCAGATGATTCCCCAGGCAATATACGGGTCATCTCAAGAGGGGAATTGATGTCGAGAACATAGGGTTCCAAGACTTCCAAGAAGGCAATTTCGTAGTCATTATCTTTTCGAGCTTGAGTTTGATTAGACATGGGGTCGAGAAGCAATGAAATTTCATGCACTCCTTTTGTTGCTACAATTTCCACACTAAATGAAATCGGACCACCATTGCCACTTGGGGCTGTTGCTTCGAGGTCAACCACTCGGTGTCTTCCAATTTCACTTCCTCCTAGGAATAGAACAGCATCAAGAGCACCCTCAAAGTCATCTGTTCCAACATTTGAGAACTGTGCAGTGATAGTAGTGCTTTGTCCAGGGTTTGGCTGTTCGGGGTTGAAAGTGATTCCACGACCGTCACTGGTCGGTGCAGCATCGGGCGCAGAACGGCTAATCAGAGTGTCTCCAATTAACAAATCAAGGGCCCCATCGCCATCCAAATCTCCTGCAGCAGGACCAGACCAAGTTCGATGAGATATGCTCAATGGAGAGGACCAGTCTGAACTAATGTCAGCAGAAACACCCGAATCACCATCAAATGCATAGACCTTGCGACCAAAAGCAACTACTAATTCAGGGGCGCCTTGGCCATCAAGGTCGATTGCTAAAGGCGCGCTTGCCGCAATTTCATCATTGGCATTTCCAGAAGATGAATCCAATGTTCTGCTGAAATCTTTACTCGGTGGAGTACTGGTAGTATTATGGCAACCAGCCAACCCTTGTCTATCAAGAGTCCAAGAACTGGTACTGTACCAAGTAACCCAACAAAGGCGTTCTGCAATACCATCGCCGTTGATATCTACAGGTAAGGGTGCAGCATCTGCATAACCATTAGGGGCTCTGAATCGCCAAATTTCCTCTGCAGAGGTTAATTCCCATGCGATGAAAGTAGCACCATTTCCAGTAGTTCTTCCATTTTGGTCGGAAGGGATTGTGAAAATAACCTCTGGTGTTGCATCTGAATCTAATTGAGCAACAACTGGGCCTGGGACTCTTAGGTGAACAGGGTCGGCATCTGTTTGTGTTCCACTAAGGATGATGCGCTCCCAATCAAGAGAGCCACTGGAACCATCTATTCTCCAAACCCACATATTTCCATTATTACCATCGATTGTAGTCAATAACACCGCTGCATTCAATGGGTCGAGGGCAACCCATGTTGGGTCTGAAACATGTGTTCCTCTATCAAGGACAACAGTCCACATTGGGTCTGGAGGGCCCTGTGTGGTCAAAGGAATTGCAACCACATTGGGGCTATCGGTATCTTGGTCGATTACGGAGAGAACGACTTCTGGACTGCCATCCATTGTAAGGTCTGCTAACAATAACTGACTTGAGACCAAGTGATCATTTTCGAGAGCGAAATGCGGAGAGATAGCGCCAAGACGAAGATCAGCATTACTCCAAGACCACAATAATTCAGAAGTATGGCCAGATGTAATCCAACCTGATTCAGCACAGGAAAGCCGAGGCGAATAAACATCAAGGTTGACTGAATTTGAGGTATCAAAGGCAACCATCAACTCCAACATTCCATCGCCATCGATATCAGCCAAAGCAGGTGAACTTTTGACCGGCAGTGTGACTCCAAGGTCAATCTTCCAAGCGGTTTTTCCCGAGCCACCGTCGATAATTTTCAACATACTGTGAGATTCACTACCTACGTCTTGAGTACTGACGATAACAGCAAACAAAGTTTCAGCACCACAACGGTCGTTAGCGGCGCTTGGAGCGCTAATAGATGCTGAGAAATCGGCGATAACCGTTCCATACCCATCTGCCCCTGGATGATTATTTGATTCATGTTGCCAATTAACAATCGCCTTGTCGATTGTCATCAACTCACTTATATTTGCGACTTCTCCATCAGCAGGCCCCCCATTCACTGAATGTGGAGGCATCGATGAATTGTGAGTTGGCAAATGTCGGAATTGACTCCATACCTCACTTCCATACCATGGACTTTCGTTTCTTGCCTCAATCATTGAACTATTATTGCCCGAAAGCGTGAGTATTGGCGTCAATGGCGCAGCCAGCAAAAACATTAGGGTTATGATAACCCACGGTGTATTGGATGCATTGGGCATGTTGGTCAAGACTCGCGTGCCTCGCAACCCGCTAATAGGCTTACGTCAACGGGGCCCCTTAGGGCCCCGAAAAGCAATCAGATGTTTTAATGCCAAAACCTCATTTGAAGAGAACGGAAGGACAATTGGGGATTCATCTTTGGCGGTGGCCTTATGAAGGAAACACAGGTCGCCGAGACGACTTTAGTCGCTTTCTCTCCCGAGGCAGGAGCCGGTGAAGGACGGAATGGCCATCTTGGCCACCCGTCCTGATATCTGCCAACGGAATTAAAGTGGCGAAGGCGAGGTGGAAAAACCATGTACAAACTTGTTCAGAAGGAGGATATCATCAGGATACCTGCGGAGTATATCCGTAAGGGTCAGTCATTGAATCAGCACATCGATAAGTTGGCTTCAACTGCCTTTGAAGGTCGCTTCGATGACGATAACAGATTCATACTTGTAACCCTAAACCACGAGCCACTCGGACGAGGTCGAATCATTCACGGAGATGGTGCAATTTACCAAAACGTTCGCTTTGATGCAATTCTTTTCTGCATGGATGACTATGAAGTCGTAGAAGGAGCAGTATCAGAAATCCACGAGTTCGGCACATTCGTACGAATCGGGCCAATGGAAGCACTACTTCACAAGTCCCAAATCATGGAGGACCACGTTGATGTCAATGTCGGTATGGGAATGGTCGAAGGCCGCCAAACTGGCCGCAGATTGCAAACTGGAAGTACAGTTCGTGCAAGAATAGTTTCCCTATCCCCAAACCCATCAGACCCGCGCCAATCTAAGATTGGCCTAACCTGCAAGCAACCAGGTTTGGGCGGCTTGGATTGGATTTTAGAAGAAAGAGAGGAGTGAGTTCAATGGCAAAACTTCCTTTCGCATGTGGCGATTGCCACCGAATACTCGACGATGGTGTCGAACAATGCCCCGCTCACCCAAATGCCAAGGTCACCACTGACCACTTGGGATACGTCATTATTCTCAACCCAGAAAGAGCAGAAATTGCTACCCGCTTGAATATTACCGAACCAGGAACATATGCACTCAAGGTGAATATCCGCTGAACAGGAGATGATTGAATGGAAATACTAGATCGTAAAGAAAACAACCTACTCAACAGAGTCGAAATCAGTTTCAAATGGCGCCACGTCGGCAATGCAACCCCAAGTAGGGATGAATTGTTGAATATGGCCAAGTCAATGGAACCGGGGGCAAGCAAAGAATGTATCATCATCAAGGATGTTAATACTCGTTTTGGTCAACCACTAACAACTGGAGTTGCTCATATTTACGGCAAAAAGGACAGCATGATTGTGGAACCAAAGTACATGCTTGAGCGCCATGGAATAAAAACAGACTCCAGTGAGGAGAAGAAAGTCAAGGCTGCACCAGTTGTAGCAACCGAAGTCGCCGGAGGTGAGGAATGATGTCTGATGGTCCAAATGCCGCTGCAAAGTGGTCAAAGTATTCTATCGAAGATGGAACCCTTGTACGCAAGGCCGATTTCTGTCCACGCTGTGGTCCAGGGATTTTCATGGCAGTTCACTCAGACCGTCAGTCCTGTGGAAAGTGTGGACATACCATCACAAATCAGAGTGAATAGGATTTAATTGCCTTAACGGCGATTTTTCCAAGGCATCAAAAAGGTCTTGGCAACATGCCATGCAACAGTCGGGTTTTCTCTTAGCCTACGCATTGAATACTCATACCACCTCTCTCCATATGGGATGTAAATGCGGGTTCGATGCCCATCTTTGTGGAGTTTTCTCCTCAAGTCGCCGCGCACCCCCAATAACATTTGGAATTCATACCCAGGTCCCTTCCCCCGCCTATTTGCAGGTGGATTTTCGCGGGGGTCTTCAAGGCGGGGGCCCATCTTTTGTTTTTCCAAAGAGGCGAGTGCATGTTTGATGATTGGAACATCATGAGTGGCAATCCCAACATAGGATGATGATTGTAGCATTAAATCAAGACATTCATTTGTGGCATCAATAATTGGTCGATATTGGGTATGAGCAATATTATCTGGCTCAAGGTAAATCCCTTTGCAGATTCGGAAATCAGCAGCAGGCCCAAGTTTATTGCAGATATTACGAATATCTTCTAAAGTTCTGAATAACCGACCTTGTAATACAACTCCGATATTCGTTAGTCCTTTTTCATGCATCGCTAAGCAGACTTCGATGGTATCATCAGTTGCTCTATGGTCCTCCATATCAAGGCGCACGAAAATCCCACTTTCTTTTGCTTTTGCAAGTAATTCTTGGATGTTTTGAAGGCCCTTCTCTCGGTTGATTAAGAGACCAAATGCGGTTGGTTTTATCGAAAGATTAGCATCTAAATCCTCTGCAATAATTGCATCTATCAGGTTATGATATTCGTTGATGAAAAACTCAGCCTCATCCAAATTAGTGATTTCTTCGCCTAATACATCAACGGTAAAACAAGCTCCTTCGCTTGACAGTTTTTTCATCACTGCTACTGCTTCAGATATTTTTGCCCCAGCAACATAGCGACGAGAAACCCACT
The DNA here is from genome assembly GCA_012959275.1 of Candidatus Poseidoniales archaeon. Classification (GTDB taxonomy): domain Archaea; phylum Thermoplasmatota; class Poseidoniia; order Poseidoniales; family Poseidoniaceae; genus UBA226. The sequence goes on along the minus strand of DUDM01000006.1, from coordinate 7,767 downwards.
TGATGACAAAGCGGGGCATCAACGGCATTGTGCCGACGACCATGCGCCCAAGTAGCCTAGACATGCGCCCCTCTCCAACTTGTTATTCATAGATGTGATTATGAGGATTTCCGATTATCCCTCAGCCTCATAGGAAATCTGCAGTGCGCCCAATTGGAATAGATCGAGCCTCAAGATGGCGCCGAATTGCTTGTCTCTGCCATCCTTTGAAGGATTTCTTGTCAAGATAGACCCACAAGTCAGCATTAGGAAATGAAATTCTAGTCGATTTTATTGCCGCATCAATTGATTGTGCCCAATTGCCTTCTGGTAATTCATCAGTCAGAGGATTCCATTCTGGATTTGTTGGTTTTGTCATTGGCAGCGAGTGGTTAGCGCACATATGCCCTAGCCAGATTCCATCATTACTTGCAAGTCGACCAATAAAAGGAGCATAATGCCCACCACCAATGCCTACGATTACTTTCTGAGAATGATGTTCTTTCCTCCACTCTCCGATTCCTTTACCTCCATCTAGGCCAAGACCTCTCCAAATAATATCTGCCAGAATTGCAGCCGCATCTCTCCTTCCCCAGTGAGATTCGCTAGAACCAATTTCAATGAATAAGCAAGGAACCTCTAGCCAAGGGCCATGGTGAGTAACTTCGAGAGTTAATGAAAACTCATTTGCCAATTCACTATTATGGTGTTTAATAATTTCTCTAAACCAAGGGCCAAGCCGAGAACTTGGAGGTGGACATTGTCCAGCACGACCACCATGGCTGATTTCTTCATCAACTCCAAGATGGGGATTTCCAATCGGGTGAACAGTTAGGCTTGGTTGGCCAGAGGCGGCAAAGTGTCGACTAGGGAAAATGACCTCTACAACTTCCTGTGAAGTGGCATTAGTCCATCTTTTATCCAAGTCATCTTCATGCAATAATCTTGATTCCAAGAACCACATACAAACGTCATTGCGGCTCCAAGTTTTAGATTCCTCAACAATTGGACCTTGTTCCCATTTCCCCAATTCCAATAATGCTTCACCTTGAATCAGTGAAGCGATATCAGGAGTGCTAACGATAATCAAGCGCACCTTGGATAATTTCATGATATGTGGATTGCGACCCTGCTTATGAGTCAAGCCCTTGTAGTGGATTGCTATCCAAGCAGCATGGATGTGCCTGACCTGAGTTTTGCTCCTGTCAGGATTCATCAGATAGATGAGAGCCGCTTACTCGTTGTGGGCTGCGATGGAGAGTTGCAAATCCTCTCCTCGAATACTCTGGAATCAGAATCTCAAGCCGTTCGTCCATTCCCTTCACCATTGACCAAGAGCATAGTTTGCGATGGGTATCTAATCGCATTTTGGGTTGAACATGACCTCTTAGCGGCACGAATGGCTTGTCTTGATCTCAGTGAAGATTTTATTGAAGGTGCGAGTAAAAGTATAGTCCGCTCAACTATGAACCTTGGTGAACATGCTACTGCAGTGGCTGGTGCAAAATGGTCCCAAGTACTGAATGCAGAACCATTGGCAATTTGTGCTGATGATGGAAAAATCAGTTTTGCTCTTTGGAAACGTGGAATCTATTGTATTACCCCTGATACCAACGAATTGTGGCGACAACCAGTTCTCGAGTGGGAGGAAATTGGCGACTTACCACGAGGTCAGGAGTTGATTACATTGGGGATTAAAGGAGAGGAAATAATTGCCTGGACAAGAGGTGGGGGATGGGCTGTGTTGGATTCTGAAGATGGAGAATTGAAATCACAAGGAGCCATTGAGGTACCAGCAGCACTTTCTGGAATTTATCACTCCCCAAAGGGAGGATGGTTATTGTGTTCTACTAATGGCCACATCATTCGCTTTGATGAATTGGGTGATGAGACTATTGTTATCGATGTGGGAGGGCCCGTGAATTACGCAACTTGGGATGAGTCTGAAGATGCTTGGAGGCTTTGTGGCTGGCGTGAAGACCTGTTATGGAGTTCATCAGGATTACAGAGAAGCGACAGAGCGGAACTCGGTATTCATACCATGCTTTACAATGAGAAATGGGTAGTTTTAGACAATACCGGAAAGTGGTCCAATTTCAAAACCTAAATTCAACGCTTCTTCTTTTCGCCGCTTTTTTCATTAGGTGGTTTAACCGGATTTGGATTGTGTCCAAGGCGTCCTTCTTGCCATGCTCGCCGTCTTTCTTGTTCGGTGCGCGGCTCAAATTCTACTTCTGAAGGCGGCTCGTGCAGATACATCCGTTTGATTTCTCTAGCCGCCATCTTTCCAGATAATGTTCGGCCTGTACCTGAATGAAGGGCACGTATGCGCCACTTCTCCCCTTCGTGTTTGATAATTCCTCCAGCAACAAACTCCTTGTCACCTGGTGCTAACATGATGCTTGCTTCTGAATCTTCACCAATTGTCATGGTTACCTTAACCCTGACCAAATCGCTACGAATGGCTATTATCCTATTGATACGGTCAACTCCACGCTTGCGTCGTGGCTTGTCCTCCAAGTCTTCGATACGAGTGACCATCCATTGCATTTCATCATGCTCAAAGACATCACCTTCGGTAATGATTTCGTCAAGGTCTAATTCGAGTTTTACAACAACACTTTCTGGGCCATCAGTCAGCATGAAAGGAATAATTTTTGGAGGTGGAGAGCGAAATTCAATGGTGTGTACTTTGTCGCACTCCTCACACTTCAAGAGGAAATCAACACCAGCTCCACGCTGCCGTTCTCGTAGAACTTCATGACCGGTCATTTCTCCACAACCAGGGCACTTGGTGGCATTTTCCATTATGCCTTCCTCTACCTCCTCGTCATCCATGGCCTACAACCTCAGCACTGGGGCCTGAACAGTCCTTTTTCAAGGCGATGGATGCAGGCAATCCAAACAATGAGTTGAAAGCGAGCAGACTTAGGGTCAAGGCATGGGCGACGGCAAGGTTCTCCAACTCGATAAGGCTCTTGCTTCTCTATTGGCTAAAGATCCAAGTCAACCTCGCAAAGAACCCGAAATCGCTGCCAATATCAGTACCCAACTAAAGCACATGGAATTATCTGCTCTACCACTCTCAATGATGCGAAGAATTCGTGATATCGTCCACCGAATAAAACCTAAAGTCGTGATTGAAATAGGAGCTGGAATCGGTAACCTTTCTGCTTGGCTATTCGACTTATGGCAAAGAGAGAGTGAACAACCTGAGTCCTATGAATTAGTTGAAGCAGGTCCAAAGTTTGGCATCATTCTCAATCGTTTAATCAAGCGCTATGATGCTGATGATTGGGCTAGAAGCAGGGTTGCTAAATTCGCTGCTATTTGTGCAGAAGCAAAGGCTTGGAAATTAGCAGCAGCCAGTAGCGCCAATGCTGCGGCACAGGGAAGCATGGGGGATTGCCCACTCAATTACCCAGCGAACCTCATTATTGTCGATGTAGGGGAGGATAAAAGTGAGTGTATCCGACAAGCCTTGCCATTACTTTCGGAGGGAGGAATAATTCTTACTGCAGAACCTGAAGTGCCAACCGATGACCCTGCAGAAGATGATGAATTTGGTCAAGCAAGAATCGCCGCCTTTCAAGGATGGATGGATTTAATCACAGAATTATCGACCACTCATCATTTAGCATTCCAACCAATAACTGGTGGCACATTAGTAGCGATAATAAAGAAGTGAATCAACTATTTGCCGCATCCAAAAGAGCAAGGATTTGCAGCATCCCATAGCCGTAATGGTCATCATGGTCAGTTTGCCCAGATTTGGGATGAACGCTATCCATCATCCATTGTTTGATATTTTCAACAGTTGCTCCTCCTCCTGCCGAGCCATCATGTTGCAAATCTGGCCTATCTTCTAGTAATAGGGCCAAAGCACCCGAAACAAAAGCCGTAGAGGCACTTGTTCCACTCGCATATCCATAGCGGTTGTCTGGGAGTATGACTGGAATATCCATCCCTGGGGCTACCAATTCGGGCTTTTTATCGGGGTCATTTCGTGGTAAGAGAACCGGCCAAATATTGCCGTTATTGTCTCCCTTAGATGATTTAGCCCATAAGTTTCCATGTTTATCAACAGCCCCAACGCAAATGACGTCCTCTTCTCCACCTGGGGAATCGACATTGTCATCGGATGAATCATCACCATCATTTCCAGCCGCAGCAACTACCAGTATTCCAGCATCGATAGCATCTCTAGCAGCCGATGAAGATGAACTTCCTTCAAAGGCAGAGGGGATTATCCCTGGCGCTCCACCTAATGATAAAGAAATGATATCAGCACCTTTGCCAACGCACCAATCTATTGCATCGGCAACTCCAGTGTCACTACCTGAGCCATTTTTGGCCAGTGCCTTTGCTACATATAATTCGACATTTGGAGCAACGCTTTTCATACCATCACCTGCAACAATAATTCCTGCCATCATTGTTCCGTGTCCTTGGTCATCATAGGCTTCAGCCTCATTACCAATGAAATCTTTCCAGCCTGCCAGATTGACATTCTTCAATGCCTCGTGGCTCATGTCAATTCCTGAATCTACAATGCACATAGTAACTCCTTGACCAGTTAAGCCATCTACTTCATCAAGTTGAATCAACTGATTGAATGCTGCTTGATTAGCCAATAACTCCGCAGGCGCCCCAGAAACCATGCTATCTTGAACCCAATTCTTGATGACAATATAGCCAATACCAGCAGCTACAATGATGGTTATTCCTGTCAACCAAGTGAATAACATTCGCAGGCTGTCAAGGTCATCTTCCAATTGTCGTGACTCAACAACTGGAGGGAGGGATCCGTCAACTCCATCATTATCATCCATAAGTTCACCCTCTCAGAATAATGCGCTGTGTATTTCACCGAATATGTCAACGAAATTGCGAACTTCCTCTTCAGTATTATAGAAGTAAAAAGAAGCCCTAAGACTGCCGTCCTCATAGCCACGGCTCCTGAACCAAGAATGCACACAATGCATGCCGCTGCGAACCATAATGCCGGCAGTTTCATCGAGTAGAATTGCTAATTCATGGGCATCGAATCCTTCAGTAATCATCGAACAAATACCACCACGTTTAGAAGCAGATTGAGGGCCTATAATTGAAATTCCATGCAAGTCTTTTACACCTTCAGTTAGGATTGAATTTAACTTGGTTTCATGCTCATGAATATCATTCATATCCATTCCAGATAGGTATTCAATGGCAGCACCCGTTCCCAAAATACCTGCATAATTATCCAAACCACCTTCGAAGCGATGAGGGCTATTAGCCCACTTCATTCCATCGTAATCAGATGAAATCACCGTTTCACCTCCAGCAGAAAGGGTGCGGAGGCCATCCAGTAACTCTGCTTTACCCCACAGAGTCCCCATCCCTGATGGTCCCAGCATCTTGTGTAGGCTAAAAGCGATGAAATCAGCATCCATATCTTGTACATCAATTGACATGTGTGGTGCTGATTGAGCAGCATCGACTACCATCAGTCCACCATGGTCATGTACTATTTTTGCAGCAGCCTTGACTGGAAACTCAACTCCATCCAAGTTTCCTACCTGAGGCAATGAAACGACCTTCAATTTAGAACCGGCATCGGCACACATCATTTCGAATGTTTCCATGTCAAAGGAATTATCTTCTAAACTTGGGATTACGCGGTGGTCAACCCCCTGTTCTTGCTCTAATTGCAGCCATGGAATCAAATTGCTATTGTGTTCACGATCAGAAGTCAAGACGATGTCTCCCTCTTGCCAAGACAAACCCTTAGCAATTTGGTTAAGGGAGTTGGTTGCATTTTTAGTAAACACAACCTGTTCAGTAGTTGGGGAATTGATGAATGATGAAAGGCGGCGTCGAGAAATAGTCATTTTTTGACTAACTTGATTTGCATATCGATGCACACTACGTCCACCACAACTAGGGTGTGTCGTGTAATAATTATGAATCTCATCAATAACTGATTGAGGCTTCAAAGACATACAGGCATTATCAAAGTAAAGAGGAGCATCATCCCCACGCAAAGTAGGGAAATCATCACGTCGAGCAATAAAATCTGACACTACCATGCCTCCGTATCACTCAAGAAATCCATAACAGGAGCGTTGATTCCACAGGCAGCACAAGTAAACCGCGAAGGAATCTTTGTCTTGCAAATTTCACAATTAGAATTAACAACAGCACTACCAGTGCAAGCAACTTCAGGACAATTAGCAACAGCATCACCTTCAGGAGAGCGATTGATTCCAACTCCTTCTCCACATTCAGGGCAGGTGCCATCATTGTGGATAACCACTGATTCAATACCATCAGAAACCTGCGCCTCTAAGTCAGCAATAGCCTCGCGAGCACGTCTAGAAAGGATCTTGGTTGTGCCAACTCCTAACATCAATTGAGGGAACCACAAAAGATGCATTAAGCCATAGACACCAACAACACCTGTGGCAATATGCAAGACCAAAAGGAATGGCATTGTCAATTGCCGGTCAGCCACGTAATGAACTCCTGCCCAAGAACTGATAGAAATTGCAATCGACCAAAGAGCCAGAATGAAAGTCCAACCTCCAAGGCTATGCTCCTTCATTGCCTCTTCCATTTTCCGGGGGTCGGGGTCGTAGTGGACTTCTTGCACATGTTGGTCACGAGTTTCTTGGACGGCCTTCCAAAAGATGTAGACAATAAAGGCCATAACAAAGATAGTGACTACTCCACCTAGCATATTTCCATCATCAATTTCGAAGGGAAAGTTTGGAGATGATGTATGAAACAGAACCATACTCACCATAATGGATATCCAAGCAAAAATCAAACTAACAGAATGCCCCTTCATTATTGGAAATAAATTCCAAATTTCGAACAAAAACCAAAGCCACAAACCAACTGAAGAAACCAATAAGAAAAAGCCTGAACCATTGATTGCTTTTATCCCCTGTGATCCTACAATCATGGGGTCTCCACCACCCCATGTTTCTGGCGATAAGGAACCCAGAGCAAAAGCGGTTAGGCCAATCACTAATGCACGTAGGTGAGCGATACTCCAAGTCATTCGTGCCAGGCGGAAATGGAAAATTAATTCCTGTTGTAAATTATCCACAGCATTCATACTGGGGTGCAAATCACTGGTGCGGAAACGCGGTTCAACGTCAGAAAGGCGAATCAATCCAAGGCGATTTACAACCTCATCAACAAGCGGAGGCTCTTCCTCGCCGGGGGTGGAGACCTCGCTCATCGGGGCTTCGCTGGGATAAGTTAGACATGAAGAGTTCGCAAACAAGCATAGGACAACTACACCTTCTTCATCAATTAGCATTAATTCAATCAAAGTCCATCTCCAGATACAATGACAGCATAAACAATCGTAGTATCTGGAGAGAGCCACTGGTGAGAGGAGAGTGTTTCACTGGGACATAACCGAAGGAAACACGAACCTTAACCATGCTCTCCTGGTTCGTAACTAATAGAAGCAGAAATAGAACCAAGAGAGCCACTGGTGAGAATTGAACTCACGACCTACGCATTACCAATGCGTCGCTATACCTCTAAGCCACAGTGGCAGTATTTGCGCCGACCTGCCTTTCAATCATAACCGCTTCGCCCGCGACCTTACTAGATAGAGGTCCGATATGGCTAAACCGAGCGGGCAGGTGGACGGCTCGCTGCCGAGATCGCATAGCCTGGTATCGCGCGTGACTGGAAATCACGTGGGTCCGTCCCGCGGGAGTTCAAATCTCCCTCTCGGCGCTTTCATTATTACACAACAAAGCCGAAGGGAGTTTGAACCAGACG
>DUDM01000005.1 GCA_012959275.1 Candidatus Poseidoniales archaeon | reverse complement strand
CAGGTGGTGCTTCCATATCTGGTGGAGCAGGTGGTGCAGGAGGTGCTAGCAAATCCATATCTGGTGGTGCAGGTGGTAAGTCCATATCAGATGGCGCAGGAGGTGCCTCATCCATCATTGGTGGCGGTGGTGGTAAGTCCATGCCAGGTGGCGCAGGAGGTGCTTCGCCCATCATTGGTGGCGGTGGTGGTAAGTCCATACCAGGAGGTGCAGGAGGTGCTTCGCCCATCATTGGCGGTGGTGGTGGTAAGTCCATGCCAGGTGGTGCAGTTGGTGCTTCGCCTATCATAGGTGGCGGCGGTGGTAAGTCCATCCCTGGAGGGGCTGGTGGCATTCCTGGCGGTGGCGGTGGCATTTCTTCACTCATATTCAATCATCTCCAGCCCCCAGTACTGCGGGCGTTTCGCCCATTCTCGCTCAGGGTATAACGATTGCCGACTGTCGACCAGTCTTGAAGTATCGAGGTATGGCCGATGCGAGCATTGAAAACGGGTGATTGTTGGCCCCAACCATGGCAGGACAAGATGCAACCTCACCACCAGTTCTCTTCATCGTAGGGACAGCCGGCGCCGGCAAGAGTTCATTGACAACAGCATTCCAAAGATGGGCTCGATTTATCGAGGTAGATACCTTGACAATAAATCTCGACCCAGGAGCAGAAAGAGTCCATCACGACCCTGAATTCGATGTTAGAGACCTAGTTTCCCTTTCTGATGTCATGGAGGAATATGACCTTGGGCCAAACGGTGCACAAATTTTAGCAGCTGATTTAGTAGCAGCACAAGCCCATGATATCGCAGAAGAATTGGATGGACTTTCGGGTGACATCATGATAATCGACACCCCGGGGCAAGTCGAATTATTCGCTTTCAGAGAAGCATCCTCCCATATGATTGAGGTCTTGGGTAAGGATAAAGCGGCGGTCATCTATCTCTTCGACCCAATGTTATCTCGTTCACCCAGCGGATTCGTCTCCCAAATGCTTCTTTCGAGTATCGTTGAGTTTAGATTGGGACTACCAACCAAGAATTTCCTATCCAAGTGCGACCTCTTAGAAGAAGGGGAACTTGAGAAGATCTTGGAATGGGGAGAGCGCTTGGAAATACTTGAGCTCGCACTTTATGAGGAAGCAGGGGGTCAAAGAACAGAATTCGCCATCAATCAACTGCGTCTCCTACAAGACTTCGCCCAATCCCCTGGTCTAACCCCTCTGTCCAGCGAGTTGGAAGAAGGATTGGCCGACATTCTAACCTTTGCAGAAGCATTGTATGGTGGAATGGGTGATGCTAGAGATGGTTTTGCCAGCGACATCGAGCATGAAAAAGACACTATTGAGTGATACCGGCCCAACAGTTACGTTCATGAAATTACTACCGCCGCCAAGGTGATATGAGCGACAACCTATTGGCCATTGACGATATTGCAGATGACTTCAAAGCAATCCTTGAATGGGCTATTGCTTTCAAGAATGATGAAGACTTTTCCTATGATTTCAAACCCTTTGACGGCATGAGTATTGGCTCTATTTATGAGAAGCCGAGCACCCGTACAAGAGTTTCATTCGAAACTGGAATCCACAAACTTGGTGGCCAACCACTAACTCTGTTGAAGGGCGATATTCAGATTGGAAAGTCCGAGACTATTGGTGATACTGCCCAGGTCTTGAGCCGATTCTTGGATGGACTGACTTACCGTTGCTTTGCGCATGCCGATGTTGAAGAATTAGCGGAAAAGGCAAGCGTACCAGTAATCAATGCCCTTTCAGATAAGCACCATCCATGCCAAGCCGCCGCAGATCTAATGACCATGATGGAGAAGGACCCAAAACTCAACAATACTAGAGTTGCTTGGGTTGGAGATGGAAATAATGTCCTTCATGACCTTATGCTAGGGTGTGCAATCTTGGGAGTTGATTGTACTTGGGCTGTTCCTGAAGGATATGAGCCGGATGAAGATATCGTCAAGAGAGCCAAGAATATTGCCAAGGAAACGGGATGTAGGATGAAGCAAACCCACAACCCAAAGAAAGCAGTGAAAAATGCAACCATCATCTATACCGATGCCTTCGTATCTATGGGTGAAGAAGACCAAGTCGACAAGATGGCGGATTTCGATGGATTCCAAGTAAATATGGAACTTCTTGAAGCAGCAGAGGAAGACTGGTCATTCATGCATTGCTTACCAGCGCATAGAGGCGATGAAGTCACCGATGAAGTCATGGACCACAAACAATCTATTGTCTTCGACCAAGCAGAAAACCGTATGTGGGCTCAAATGTCACTTTTGACTTACTTTTGTAATAAGGCGGCATGGGAAACCCTTGCTGAGTTCTTGGACCTTTAAGAAAATCCCACACTTGCAGAAAAGCCAAGAAGGCCCATCACCAGGCCTTGGCGCAATTGAAGTTGGCAAGATTTATCATCGCCAGCCATCATCTTGCCATTGCAAGTGAGAACCAATAGAATTGCTGGCAGTTGAAACAACAAAAATCCTAAGTGAAAGTAGCCCAAATAATATGGCAAAGCGGCACATACAATGCCTCCCATCGAAATCGAATATGCAATCATTCTTGCTTTTTCCTTGCCAACAGCCATTGGCAATGAATTACGAGTTTTTGAATCCGCTTCCAAATCTTCACAATCTTTGATAATTTCTCTGGCCAGATTAATAAAAAATGAAGTTGCTCCAACCAGCCAGATCAAGGGAAGATAAACCATCCCAACAGATGCCGCTCCAAAGATGATAACAACACCCACCAACAAACTGATGACAATATTTCCAACAAGCCCCCTCTGCTTTGTGCGTGGTCCAAGGTCGTATGAAAGCATCAAAATTGCTGCAATACTCCAGATGAGAATTGCACCCCACCACAAATCAGCAATACCCTTTAGCAGATTTGCAGAAATCCCCATCAAGAGTAAAGACAATATCCACAAACCACCAGCAACTCCTTTTGCTAATGACCTATTTATTCTACCAGAAGGAATGGGCCGTGAGGGGTGAGCATCTGCATCTATAGCCGAATCCATGATGTCATTGACGACATTTCCAGCAGCCATGAAAAGCATGACACTACTTGAACTCAAGATTAAGGCGAGGCTAGTTGAATCATCAATTCCTGCGATGTATCCACCTAGGTAGCATGTAATTCCACCTAAGATGACATTTGGTGGCCTAGAGATTTCTAGCCAAGCCTTGTAGGATGACTGAGTCACACTAAGCGCTTGAGCATAGGGGTTTTCATTGTGTTGCCGTTAAGCAGCCACACCATCTGCAAGTTCCCAGATACAAACTCTAAGGCGGTAGCCTCCCGCTAATTGATTTTCATCGAAACCCGATTTTATGAAACGAGCATCACGGGCTAACACGTTTCCCAATTGATTCATCGTTGACCCCCAACGGAATCTTGAGTTTATGTGATCGAATATTTCGGAAGTGTTGGCGGGTCCTGCTTCGGCCAGGTATTCGACTAAGGCTCCACGTAGGCGCTTTGTTCGACTCATGCTAAACCACCATTTCGTACCCTCTCTATGAGGTGCTTCCAGGGTTTTCGAGTTATTGCAAATGGCCATGAGGATATTTTCCAATGCATGCCTTTTGTTGTAGGTAATTTTCCATCTGCAGTTGCCAGTAATACTGAGGATATCGCCCATACAGGCAATTCCTCGTGATTTGTACTGGTTGGCTCCAAGTCGGCGAAGCCCAGCCCAATCAATTCATCATTCTCGGTGGTGTTCATCAAACTCCATCTACTGGCACCTGCATATGAAGCAAGGCAAGGGAGTGAAAGTGAAAGTGAAACAGAAGATTCCCTGCAGTGGCACGATTACACTTTCAGTTTTGGAGTGAAAGTGAACAACAGGGAGATGTTGCGTTTCACTCAAATAGTGGGTGCGATTGCGCGACTCGTCTTACGCTCGTGTAGTGTAGCGGCCCATCATGAAGCCCTCTCGAGGCTTCGACCCGGGTTCAAATCCCGGCACGAGCATCTACCAATTTCAGGAAATGAGTTGTGATAGGATAGATTTCATTGCATCTGGATTGGCTGCTTTACTATCGCTTGACAAAACAGAGCGGCCAATGATATTACAACCAAGATATGAGAACTGCATTCGCATGGCAGCGATGACAGAACTTCCTCCTCCGCCACTATGCGTTGACAAGCCAACCGGTTTGCCATTGAAGAGTCCACGAAAATCATCGCCGTTGGTTGATAACCAAGCAATTGCATTGTTCAGAGATGGAGGAATTGAACCATTATATTCAGGTGCACAAATCACCCAGGCATCTGCGGCAGCCATCTTGGCTTCTAATTCCCTAAGCCCATCAGGCGCACCTGCCTTTTGCAAAGCCGGAGTAAATAGAGCAAAGCCCAGAGAGCACAAATCTATTATTTCACTCGAGTGGCCTTCTTCATCAGCAACTGAAGCCCATATTCTCGACAACTCCAAGTTATTTCCTGTCGATGCAGCAAGGATCAGAATTCCGCCCATAACCATTCGATGGAGCCATTTGCTAAGAGGTTGTGGCCAATTTTACAGGGTCTTAAAAACGCCATATTATAGTAGTCTGTTAAAGGAAGTGTTATACTACCGCCCGACTCCCTGAATATCGATGGGGATGGGAGTACAACAGCGAAAGCAAGAATTCTCAATGCAATGTGTATTGATGGATATGATGGAAAATGAAGCAGAAACACAGGGCGATACTGCTCATAGGGAAGCAAAGCGTCGTCTGGACCCAACACGTGAATTAGCAAGTCACCAGAATGCAGCAGCGAGGGTTCTTTCAGGATTAACACAAAATGAAACTAAGAAACAAGAAATTCCACAGGCACTTCCAAAACAGCAAGGAAGGAAAGTCCGCAAGGTCATCAAGGGCGATTCAACCGTAGCACGTTTGGCTTGGAGAGCAGCAGCTCAAGATGGTCATGTTAGAGTTGATAATAGGCCTGTGAGAGTTCGAAAAGCGCGAATGACTTAAGCGATGCTTTCATCATAAGAAGACAGGTCGGCGACCTGTTCGGAGGTATTGTATGTCAGGCGATTTATTCAATCCAAGTGAAGAACATCTCATGATTCGCGAGATGGTCAAATCATTTGTTGAAGAATCTGTCGAGCCCCAAGCACTCGAATTTGACCGAAAAGAAGAATTCAATCTCCCCCTCTTCAGAGAACTCGGCGAAATGGGATTACTAGGTATTACTGTGCCAGAGGAATTTGGCGGAGCAGGGATGGATGCAACAGCAGCAGCAATCATCCATGAAGAATTATCAGCCAGCGACCCAGGCTTCGCATTAGCATATCTTGCACATAGCATGTTATTCGTAAACAACTTAGCAGTCAATGGCAGTCAGCAACAAAAAGAAAAATTCCTACCTGCAGTTTGCAGTGGTGAAGCAATTGGCTGCATGGCGATGTCAGAGGCTGATGCAGGAACAGACGTCCTTGGACTTTCAACAAACGCAATCAAGAACGAAGATGGAGATTGGGTAATCAACGGAAGTAAGATGTGGATAACAAATGGCTGCATCGACGAAGATGGAACACCTGCTGACATTGTTTGGGTATATGCTCAAACAGGTAAAGACGACAAAGGCCGAAAGATGCTCTCAACATTCTTAGTAGAAAAAGGCACCAAAGGTTACAGCGTAGGTCAAAAAATCGAAGATAAAACTGGAATGCGTGCCAGCAACACTGCTGAACTTGTTTTCGATAATTGTATCGTGCCAGCAGAAAATATGGTTGGGGAACAAGGCGGAGCATTGGGCCACATGATGCGCAACCTCGAATTAGAGCGTTTAACCTTAGCAGCGATGGCAGTCGGGATTGCTCGTCGCTCATTAGAGGCTATGAACAAATATGCCGAAGAGAGAGAAGCCTTCGGCAAGAGAATCAGAGACTTCGGACAAATCCAGAGACACATTGGGGAATCATGGGCAGAATATAGGGCTATGAAGGTCTATCTCTATCACACCGCATCACAAATGAAACTTGGAGAAAGTGGAAACCGCTTAGACAGCGACGGGGTCAAACTCTTCGCAACAACGGCCGCCAAAAACATCGCAGACAGAGCAATTCAGGTCATGGGTGGATACGGCTATGTCGGGGAATATGTAGTGGAAAGGCTTTGGAGAGATGCTAAACTTTTGGAAATCGGTGGCGGGACATTAGAATCTCATCAGAAGAATATCACCAAGGATTTGGCTAAGGACCCGGATGCGATCCTACGTTGATAAAATATTGTCAACAGGTAATAATATTTAGAATATCGATTCTTCTAATTCCCCTAAGTGTATTCTTTCCATCGCAACCATTACCATCGATGTAAGAAATAGTGGAGCAGTAATAATTGCCAATAAGGGGAGAACTATTGTCAAAATAATCAATAAAGCGGCTACAAAAAAGACTCTCTTTGACTCATATTTTAATGTTAACTCATCATTAAGTTTGAAATGTAAATACAACCCCTTTGCCGAAACGGCCTCTCCCTGACCGCCTTGCTATTCTTCGCTTGAGGCAGAATCTTCAGCAGCCTCTCCCTTGCTTTCGCTTGAGATTTCAACCACTGGCTTTTTTTCCTCAGAATCATCGCTCTTGGCTGTGCTTCCTCGAATCTTATCGATGGACATATCCAATTGCAAAGCTTCTCGTTCGATATGCCTCTTATCTAATTCATGGAATCTATCCATTTTCTGACCAAAGTCGATTTTTTCTCTTGCTTTTGCTGCCGCATCAAATCGCAATAATGAGAAACTACAAAATGCCCAAAAGCCAACACACACACTGAATACAATGCGCCTCATTCCATCATCTGCCTCATGCACAAATCCAAACAGGGAAAGATCATTGGATGCCCACCATAATAGTGCCCAGAAACAGATGGGCAATGTGGCCAACCACAACACAAGGAATAATTTTTCATAAAGGTCGCTTTTTGCTCTTCTCCTTCTAATGGGTTGAATAGGGGCATCACCTACATTCATCTCAATTCTTTTGACCATGTACCTAGGAGCGGTTGGTATGATATAACTGTTGACATTCCATAATATTCATTTGGCTGCGTAGCGATGGGATGAAGTCTGACACGGTCATCGACACTGCATGGACGACCTAAAGCGCATACTACTTGAGGCACTGAAACTGAAATCCCTGCCA
>DUDM01000004.1 GCA_012959275.1 Candidatus Poseidoniales archaeon | reverse complement strand
CTAGTAATATTGCTCCAAGTGGTATACCAATCAAAAATAATCCTAAATTAACCAATGGGCCTGCCGCCGCTATATGGCCATTCTGCTTTCGGTTTACTCTGCCTGCAACCATAACTGCACCTGGGGCCATGAATACAATTCCTAAAATAAATGCAACCATTACTCCAAATTTCAAACCTTGGGGGTCTGCCCTAAATTCTGCCCAGCACCCATAGTGCTTAGCAACTAATTTATGTCCAATTTCATGCAATAAAAAGGCTGGACCAACTGCTACTAGCATAATTGGCATATAGATTAAAACACGGACAAGCCAAGCAATAGGCCCAATTGCAACCATATTTATCATCCCTCCTGCGGTCATGAAACCAAGGGCGAGTGTAAATGCCCCTGTTGCCAATAAAAGATGTTTTTTCTCTTCTTTACTAAAATGCCAAATTTTTCCTTTGTGGTGGTGCACTGGTTGTGAATATGCCATTCCCCATAGGCTTTGTAAGACTTGAGAAAGGTCTGGTGCCTGCACTCTTTGTTGGGGGTTTTCCTGAATTAATCTGACTCTATCGAAGGGGTCGTCCTCAAGGCGGCTGGCGCGAGGGTCCCTTGGCATCAACCCCTTCCTGATAGGCGACTTTGATGAACACTCCGACCAAACAAGCAGTGGATTGATGCCATATTAGGAGATGGGCGGAGTGGTTCACATGTCGATGCCGCGCCAAGCGATGCTCAAAATGGGTTTACAATCCTGTTGTCTTCTATGTGATTCTCCAGATATTGCTGGTACCCCTCGTTGTAGTTCTTGTATTGAATCACATGCCGTTTTTAGGAAAAGGCTGGATGAATTACCGCCAGAAAATGAAGTTGGTCAATTGGCTCGTGAATTATTACAAATGGTTTCTTCCCCTCACCGTTGGGATAGTGATGAAGTTCATGGCCCTGCACTAAAACAAATTCAGTTTCTTGCTGGCACCTTAGCAGAACCTAAACCCAAACTTACTTCAGAACAAATAACTGCTGTTTTCGCAAAGCAAGCAGCAAAGCCGAAAAAATCTCTAATTTCTGATTTTGCCAACCAAAATAAATGGAAAGAAAAACCCCCTACTATCGAAGAGGCTAACGAATTGGCTGACTTATTATCGCTAGATGAATCTGTCAACCCAGGACAAAGAACTAACCCAAGCCGTGAGATAACAAAGGTAGACCGGTCTGATAGATTGGGTGAAGACCATTCGATTGTAGACAGGGTTGCTGCTGCTCAGGATCCTAAAGTTGATATTGAATTAAGGAAAAAGGCGCGAGAAGATTGGGTCGAGGCTGTCGACAATGTTGAGAAAATAATTGATGAGAAAAAAATAGATGATGATTTGGATATTTGATTATAATTCATCCCCTAGTCCATCAAGAGTGTAACTGATTCTATGGGTTCCTTTTCCTTTAGATTTTTTACCTAAAATTCTGATATGTCCGATTTCAGATAAATTACGAACGTGGGTTCCTGCGCAGGGGCAAAGGTCGAGCCCGTCTCCTATCTTCACAACTCGTAATTCATTCACTGATGCGGGTAGTAAATCCATATTGGTTCTTTCAGGTGGCATCAGTTTGTTGATTTCTTTTCTTGTCATCACACAGCACTCCACATCGAGGGATGAGTCAATGGTTTGGTTAACTTGACTTACCACTCTTTGTAGCATTTCATCTTCAAATCTAATGGGGTTGAAATCAATCCTACTTCTATCATGATGGATTTGATTTCCTACTGTTCTTGTTCCATGAAACATTTCATAGACTAGTCCTGAAACTAGGTGTTGAGCTGTGTGCATTCTCATATGTGCATGTCTTCGCTGCCAATCAATATTGCCATTGACTTCGCTTCCTTTTTGGAGGTTTTTTGTGTTCTCAAGAAGGTGTGTGATTTCATCTCTCCCCCTAACCTCAATAATTTCTGATTCTCCTCCGTCCCAAGTTAGGGTGCCAAGATCCCAATTCTGCCCGCCACCGAGAGGATAAAAGAGGGTTCTATCCAAAACCAATTCCTTTTCTTTAATGCTTGATACTGTTGCTTTAAAATTAGTCCGGTAACATGCTTCGATAGAATCCATCCATAATTTTTCAGTGGCCATGGGGCGGCCATAGGGTGCTTGTTCAAAGGTTCTCTCTTGCATATTCAATGGCGTTTTTGAAAATCTGCATTCCTTCTCCTTGCCAAGCATCACGTTCTGCTTCTCGAGACCTAGCACTTCTATTCGGTTCGGCGGAGGTTGTATCATCTTCTATTATGTGTGAAAAGGGTGAAGATGTAGGAGATGGCGTGGGTCTTCCATCTCTCCTAAAGTGGGGATGTAGCCAGCCTGCATATGCACCTTCGGGGTGTGGCATCAATCCAAATATCAAACCTGTTGGGTCACAAATACCCGCAATGTTTCTGATACTACCATTTGGACAAAAGGGAAATGGGATAGGTTCGTCAGTAATTCCCTCTCCTGTTTTTGTTGAAGGGTCTACATACCTGCAAACTAATTGTCCAGTTGCATCCATCTCATCGAGAATTTTCATTTCTGGAACTACGAACTTTCCCTCTCCGTGTCTAACTGGTACTTCCATTCTAGTGATTCCCTTGGTCCAAATACAATTACTATTTTGATCGAAGTCCAGAGTTACCCATCTATCTTCATATCTTCCAGTATTGTTGAGGGTTAGAGATGCTCGTTGTATGAAGTCGGGCTCTTCCCTGCCAGGTAAAAGCCCGGTCTTAACAAGAACTTGGAAGCCATTACAGATACCGATAATTGGTTTTCCTGCTTTTACAAAATTATATAATTGTTCTCGAAGATTAAACCTCATTCTGTTTCCAAGTAATCTACCGCTCCCAAGGTGGTCTCCAAAGGAAAACCCCCCGGGTACAGCAAGAATATGGTATTCTTCAAGGTCAACACTACCGTCAACTAAGCTATTGACATGAATTCTCTCTGAAGCGCCCCCTGCTAAATTAAAGACTGCTGCAGTTTCATGATCACAATTTATTCCAAAACCAAAGAGTACAGCAACTTTCGGAGTATGGGGCATTAGAAGTCCCCTCCTTTGAAGGTTGACTGCCAAGATTCAACCATTTGGTCTATATTTAATTTTAATATTTTCTTTGATGCAGATTTGATTTCAAGGTAATTGTTGTTTGTTGATTTTCCGATTTTTGTGAAGTGATTACCTGACATTGAATTTTCAAATGCTTCTATGTTTTCTGGTTTGATAGCGACAACTATTCTTGCGAGACTTTCACCATAAAGGCGGGCAAAGAGGGTTGTTTCAGAAATTTTCGAAATATTAACTGATGCTCCTTGTCTTCCTCCAATACACATTTCTGCTAAGGATACTGCAAGGCCCCCGTCGCTGCAATCATGCGCACTTGCAACTAAATCAGAATGGATTGCTGCACTCAATGCTGTGTACATTTTGAGGTTTTTCCCAATATCGTGTAAACGTGGTACTTCCCCGCCAACTCCCTTTGTCAAGCCTTTTTCTTGAAGCATGAAGGCAATCTCATTAGCACCTAATTCTTCTCTCGTTTCTCCAAAGAGATAGATGTGATGTCCGCTTCCAAGGAAGTCACTTGTGGTGGATTTTCTAACATCAGGATGATCGCCAAGTAATGTGAAAAGCATCGTAGGGGGGATGCTAATTTTATCTGGGCCTTTTCCATAATCATTCTTCATTGAATCTTTTCCACTAATGCAAGGTACCCTGTAGCCCCTACATGCTCTTTCCAATTCTCGATTAGCCCTAACCAATTGGGCCAACTTGAATCTACCATCAGGAGTTTTTTCACTCAATATTGGGTCTGGCCAACAGAAGTTATCACATCCAGCCATCTTTGCAGGGTCAACCCCGCTACAGATAGCATTTCTCACTGCTTCATCAACCGCTGCTGCCGCCATTGCTCCAGCGTCGATATCTGAATATCTTGGGGCAAGCCCACATGAAACAACAAAACCATGAGGGTCGCCATACAAAGGTGCGAGAACTGCAGAATCTCCTGGTCCATCACACTCCTTTCCAACGAATGGTTTGATGGCTGTTTGGCAAATGACTTCATGGTCATATTGGCGGACTAGGGTTTCCTTTGAGGCAACATTCGGCCTTGATAATAATTGTAAAAGTAGTTCAGAATGGTCCACTACTGAAGGGGGTATGAATTGTTCAAGTTTCGGCTCTTCCCATTCACTTTCAAGTTCTAGTTGAGGTACGCCATCATGCAAGAAATTTAGTGGAAGAAGGGCTACTGTGCTCTCCCCATGTTTGACATGAAACAAGCCTGTTGTAGTAAAGCGGGCTACGATACTGTGCTCTACTTCATGTAAGTCTGCAAGTGCTTCAAAGGCGTGCTGGTCGTCGGGGTGAACTGCAATAGTCATCCTTTCTTGAGATTCTGAAATTAATATCTCCCAAGAGGAAAGGCCGCTTTGTTTGAGTGGAACGGCCCCCAAGTCGATTTCGCAACCATTGGTATATTCTGCCATTTCACCAATACTGCTTGAAAGCCCCCCTGCCCCATTATCTGTTATGCAAGTGATGTATCCTGAATCCCGCGCTTCAAGAACCATATCGAGCATTCTCTTTTGAGTAATCGGGTCACCAATTTGGACTGCGCTACTGGGGCTTTCTTCAGTTAACTCAAGACTTGAGAAGGTGGCTCCATGAATCCCATCATAACCAACCCTACCTCCAATCATGTAGACTAAATCGCCTTCTGCTGGGGTTTTGATGTGAGATTCCCTGCCGTCTGGTAAGACTCGTGGCATTATGCCAACTGTGCCTGCATAAACTAGTGGCTTGCCGATGAATCGGTCATCAAATACAATTGCACCATTAACGGTAGGAATGCCGCTTTCATTGCCGCCAACACGGATTCCTGCATGGACTCCACTTAATACTCGAGATGGGTGAAACAGGTTTTCTGGTAACTTTCCTTGCCAGTTGGGTGGTCCGAAACAAAATACATCAGTATTGGCAATTGGTCGTGCTCCAAGTCCTGTGCCTAGTATATCTCGGTTGACACCGACTATTCCAGTCATTGCACCACCATATGGATCCAAGGCACTAGGGGAATTGTGGGTCTCTACTTTGATGCAAAGGTTGAGATCATCGCTCCATGAAATAACTCCTGAATTGTCATGGAAAATTGAAAGGAGCCAATTTACTTCTTCTTGCATATCTTCTGTTGGCTTCATAATGTGAGTCTTGAAAAGAGAGTCAATTATGCTCTTTTCTCCTGTCTCCTTGTCGTGATGTTCAATTTTTGCGGCGAAAATTTTGTGTTTACAGTGCTCACTCCAAGTTTGGGCAAGGCATTCTAATTCTACATCTGTGGGTGCCATTTCTGGAAGGTTCAATAGTTTCCTTGCCTCATGTACTTCGGGTTTTCTGTAATGTTCCCGTATTGTCTGCATCTCCAACAAACTCAAGGCGAGAATTCCTTCTTCTGAAATTCTAATTAACTCTTCATCTGATACTTCCAAGTCAACTACTGCGGGTTGGTGATATTCATAATTTGGTCGTTCAGGGAAATCTAATTGTGGGATTGATACAGAACGTTTGCGGGTATCTTTTACTATTGCTTTTTGAATAAGTGGGTTGTGCAGTTGTTTGGCAAGATAATCTAAATCTAAATCTTTAGGCAAGCCATTGAGGGAGTATGTGATGGTTGTAGATATTAACGAATTAACAGATATATCAGGATGGAGAGTTCGCAGCCCGTCAAGGGCTGCTGTCCCTGGGTTATCAGTGACTCCTGGTTTGAATCCAATGCAAATTACGGCATCGGGGCGATGTTCAAAAATCTCCTCATTTTCTAGAATATTTTTATTGCAATTCCCCACTTCAATTATTGGGTCTGCAAATAAAACTTCAACGTCTTTTGAAATCGTTGCTTCGTCCAAATCAACCTTAACAATAAAACCAACTACGCTGCTAATATTTTCAATTGAAATGTTATGATCGGCCAATAATTGACGACGAATGACGTCTCCTCGGACATCAACCATCCCTTCTCCGTGTTTTGGAGTGACCTCTATGCGATGAATGTTCATGGACATAAGGGCACCTGCCCCATAGGGGCAGACTGTGGCGTTCGACGACCGTCCATGAAGGTTAGGGGAGACCGAACAACTTTCGAAGGCTCGGAGCTGCTTTGAGGATTGGAACTGCTAAACCCCCAGCCTTGCCTGCTTTTCCTGCATTCTGTTTAAGAGCTGCAGAGATATTTTTAGATACATTTGTGCGCATTGATTTACCTTCCAAAATATTGCCTTTATCATCTAATAATGAAACATGTGTGTGATAATTTCCCTTTTTCTGAGGTTGCATTGTTAGCCAGATAACGGAACCACAATCTAAAGCAGTCCCCATTATATGAATGAGGTCATTATCTCCTTCAGTGATGATTTTTAAATCATTTTCTTCGGGTAGGTCAATCGATTGATTTTCAGAAAATAAAATTTGTATTGATTGGTGTTCTGGAACCATTCCTGGAGAGTGCACTTCAATCTTATATGTTGATGATTTCTGTTGTGTGTTTCCAAGAAAAATCATTAAGTTTGCTTCTCCTGAATCAACCTCTCTATCCACTTCACAATCAAAGATAAATGGAGATTCTCTCATCTCTCTTAATTGGTTGATGAAGCCGTGTTCAAGCCTATCTATCGTTCTAAAGAAGGAGGGGTTTCTTTCCCTCATTAAATTAAATAATTTGTGAATCATCTCAATATTGAATACTTCGTGATTAAGAATTCCGTCCACTGCATCTTCAGGAAATATTTCAGATAATTCTGATTTAACTTCTTCTATATTGAGAACCCCTTCTTGATGTAAATGTAAAAGAAATAAAGTTCTTTCACGAGCTTCTACTTCTGATGTTCCTTCGATGGAGAGTGTACCTATTTCTCTTGTATGTTGAAGCCAGCGATTTGCAAGTCCTGGCTCCATTAAATAAAGTAAGGTTTGTGAAAATGGGGCTGTTAATAGAGTGGGGTGTCCAGATGGGTAATAGGTAGCCAATAAGCCAGTTGGTTGGGAGGTGTCAAAATCTTTTGTTGGGTCCATTATTGCAGCAACCCAAACCAAAATGGATAATCCCGTTCCAATTGCAACTGACATCGCAAAAATAAAGGGCCATGGATCTGCTAAATTTACTTCCAACATTTCATTCCATGCAGCAGGTGGTTTGAGGATTAAAGAGCCTACAAATGTTCCCAAATAGCAGAAAATAGCAAGTATCCCGAAAATCCTATGTGAAATGGCTTGTAGATGTTCATCTTGGAGGGTGTTTGAAACATCATCATATCCTTCTAACGATTGGAAAGGTTGGCCTTTTCTTCTTGCAATTACTCCTTGAATTTCAAATCCAGCCCTAGTTAATTTTAGTCCTCGTGCTCTTTTTGCAAGTAATAATTGCCAAAGGATTTGGCCCATTAAAATTAGAATGAGCATAAGTGATAATGTTGAATTGGCTAGTTCCACAGTTAGTATGTTTGGATTGAGTTGATAGATTATTCCTGCTGCAATTACTGGTATTGGCATAAGGCGGTTTATCCAAATACCAATTCCTGTATTAAAAATAAAAATCTTATGTTCCTCTTCGTGAACTTTATTGAGTTTCTTCTCTAATGCATCGGTCGAATCAGAGATATCGAAAATATCTGAAAGAGCATCGGGGAGTTCTTCATCTAATGGCTGAATCTCATCCGACATGTTTCACCGAGACTAGGCATTAGGGATGATTGCTTCGGCTACACTTTAAGGGCGTCCTTTAGGTAAAAACCAGTGAAACTTGACTTCACTTTGGCAACTTGTTCGGGAGTTCCTTTTGCCACAACCTTTCCTCCTCCCCCTCCTCCTTCGGGACCTAGGTCGATGATGTGGTCTGCTGATTTTATGACATCTAGGTGGTGTTCTATGACAATTACAGTGTGCCCTTTTTCTCTTAATCTCAATAATACTTCGATTAATTGCTCTACATCTGAAAGAGACAAACCCGTTGTTGGCTCATCGAGAATATAGACTGCTCTTTTATGGGCTGGGCGTTTTAGTTCACTTGCTAATTTCACTCTTTGAGCTTCCCCCCCACTGAGTGTGGTTGCTGGTTGGCCAAGACGAATATATCCTAACCCTACGTCTTCAAGTGTTGATAAAGTTCGGTATAATTTGCGGTGGTTTTTGAAGAATTCAGCGGCTTGAGATACATTCATTTCAAGAATATCATGAATATTCCTACCTCTCCACTCGACTTCTAGGGTTTCTCTTGTATATCTTGTTCCTTTGCAGATATCACAAGTCATCCAAACATCTGGGAGAAAGTTCATTTCTAATTTAATTGAACCTGCCCCCTTACATGATTCGCAACGTCCACCTCGGACATTGAAGGAAAAGTGTCCTGGTTTGTATCCACGCTCTTTGGAAAGCGGTGTGGTTGCAAAAATACCCCTGATTTCATCGAAGGATTTGGTATATGTTGCTGGATTTGAGCGTGGGGTTCTACCAATTGGTGATTGATTGATAACTATTGCTTTTTCCACATTTTCAATTCCAGAAAACTTTGTATATTTACCTGGGCTCTTTTCTGATTTATGCAAATCTCTCAAAAGTATGGGTGCAAGAATTCCTGAAACTAAACTTGACTTGCCACTTCCTGAAACTCCAGAAACAACTGTCATGATACCTAGGGGAAATTCCACATCGATGTTGTCAAGGTTGTTGTGTTTGGCCCCAACTATCTTTAATGAGCCGTTTTTGGGCGCTTTCCTAATTGAGGGGATTTTAATTTTCCTTTTTCCTGAAAGAAAGGAACCTGTGATGCTTTCTTCAGTGGCCATTACTTCTTCTGGTAATCCATTAGCAACAATTCTCCCTCCATCTATTCCAGCCCCAGGGCCGAGATCGCATAACCAATCGGCTTGTCGTAAAGTTTCTTCATCATGCTCAACTACTATCAAAGTATTACCCAAATCAGATAATTCTCGTAATGTTTCCAAAAGGCGTGCATTGTCTCTTTGATGAAGGCCAATACTTGGTTCATCAAGAACATACATGACTCCGGTTAATCTTGTGCCGATTTGGGTTGCTAATCTAATCCTTTGACTTTCACCACCTGACAAAGTATTTGCTCGTCTATCTAAAGTTAGATAATCAAGACCCACGTCGTTTAGGAATGAAAGACGGCTTTCAATTTCTTTGATTACATCTGTTCCAATAAAAATAGATTTTTCGTCTAGAATATTGCGCCATTCTTGAATTAATTCCAATGCTTCTAAAACTGTTAATGCGGATAATTTAGGGAGGCTACAACCGGCTACTAATACACCTCTTGCTGCTGGATTGAGTTTTTCTCCATTGCATTCTAAGCAATCCTCATCGGTCATGAAAGCCATCATCCGATGCCTAGTTCGTTCAGAATTTGTTTCTGTAAATGTTCTAGTTAATCTTGGAATTACTCCTTCCCATGCTCGTTGCATGCGGTAAACAGAGCCCTTTTCTGACTTAAATTCAAAATCGATTATGGTTGAGCCGGAACCGTATAGTTGAATGTCTCTTTGATCTTCATCTAATTCTGAGAAGGGCACATCTGTGGGAATCTCATAATAGTCTGCGACTTGAATCATCATTTTCCGGTACCAACTTGGTGACATTGAACGACGGAAGGGGCGGATACAACCTTCTGAAAGAGAGTACTCTTCGATAATTAGTAAATCTTCACTAAATCTTCTGGAAACTCCAAGCCCTTGACATCCTGGGCAGGCTCCAAGTGGATTATTAAAAGAGAATATTCGTGGACTCATTTCAGGCATAAAACTACCATGAACTGGGCA
Source organism: Candidatus Poseidoniales archaeon (assembly GCA_012959275.1). Lineage (GTDB taxonomy): Archaea > Thermoplasmatota > Poseidoniia > Poseidoniales > Poseidoniaceae > UBA226. The sequence continues at coordinate 35,510 of DUDM01000004.1, read as the reverse complement.
TGCAAACTCCTCACTATACGCAAGTATTTTGCTTTCTTCACCTAGAGGTTCAATCGCTGTTGCTCCACCTCCAACTTTGAGGGCTGCTTCTACCGCTTCAGTCAATCTTTGACGATTTGAAGAATTGATTTTCATCCTGTCCATCTGAACATCGATATCGTGACGGAGATTCTTTTCAAGTGTTGGTGGGTTTTCAAAATCTGCTTCCCGCCCATCAATCTTACCTTTTACCCAGCCTTGTTCAACTAAATGTGAAAATAAATCTGCATGTGTCCCTTTTCGATTGCGGATTGCTGGTGACCAAATTTTACAAGCCTGACCGTCAAAACGCCACATCATATCATCTACAATTTCTTGGACTGTTCGGCGTGCTACTTCTTCACCACAACTCGGGCAATGGGGAACGCCAATCCGCGCCCATAAAAGACGTAGATGGTCCATTATCTCAGTAACTGTTGCTACTGTTGAGCGAGGATTGTGAGAACCTTGTTTTTGATCAATAGAAATTGATGGGGATAAGCCTTCAATTTGGTCGCAATCTGCTTTTTTCATCTGTCCAAGAAATTGGCGCGCATAAGATGAGAGAGATTCTACATAGCGCCGCTGGCCTTCAGCATAGAGGGTGTCAAAGGCCAAACTAGATTTCCCTGAGCCTGAAACTCCAGAAATAACTACGAATTTTCCCCTTGGTAGTTCCACATCGACATTTCTCAAATTATGAGTTCTTGCGCCCTTGACTTTAATCCAACCATGGTCGATTGAATTAGTCATTTTTTTCCACCTCTTCTTCGAGTTTTGAAGCACGATTAAATTCAGGAGGAATTGCTGACATTAAGGTCATAGTTTTTCCATTTGGATGAATGAATTCCAATGATGTTGCATGGAGTAAAAGACGGCCTGGGTCGAATTGAGCCCCGTGCTTAGGGTCGCCGACGAGTGGGTGACCAAGTTCAGCCATCTGCACCCTAATCTGGTGTCTACGGCCGGTTTCAATATCCAATTCAATTTTTGAAGTTAGGCCATTTCTTTCAAGTACAAACCAATGAGTAACTGCTTCTTTTGAGCCTTTTACCCCCTCTTCAACCACCCAAACGCGTAGATTTTTATCTTCTATTAACCAATGGATGGCAGACCCTTCGTCTTCCTCGGGCTCGCCTTCTACAATAGCGGTATACCAACGCATTACTTTACGTTCTGAAAATTGGTCTTGGAGATGTTTTTTACTTTCTTCTGATTTTGCGAAAATGATTATTCCACTGGTATCTTTATCTAAACGATGAACAATATATCCCCAAGCATCAGCATCACTTCTCTGTAAATGATTTAAAACTCGAGAATGAAGAGTGTCTCTTTCCATTTTGTCTGTTGCTACGGTTAAAACCCCTGCTGGTTTTGTGACTACAATGATTTCACGGTCTTCATGGATTACCCCTTGCATCTTCTTAATTTCTTGTTGTGGTTTTGGATGAATTTCAATGCTGGCTCCTTCTTTGACTACTAAACGGGCTTGTTGTTTCATCATATTATCGACTGTAACTCGCTTTTGGGTCAGCATATGTCGTAGTGTTCGCATACTCGATTCTGGGTGAACTTTAGTTAGTGCATCAAGGAGTTCCATTTCCTCTTCAACTACATATTTTGGGTTCATCGTCTGCCAACTCACAATAGAATAACATCGATGGTTTGACCTGTTTTCGCAGTTGAACCGGGCTGAAGATAAGTTAGTGCGTTTGCTGCCACTAAACTATGTAAATTACCTGAACCTTGATGGGTTTTCATGGAGGCAACCATACCTGCATCGGATTTGTAAATAGTTACTCGTCGTAGAGTATGACAATCTGACGTTGCTTTGACATCCTCCAATAGTTTGACTGGGACTATCGTTTCATGGGGCCCTTTGGCGCCCATTTGTTCTAGTATCCATGGTCGTGTTAGCATTCTGAACACTACATGGCTTGAAACTGGATTACCTGGTAATCCAAAAATTGGCGTGCCTTTCCAGGTTCCGAAAATTGGCGGTGAACCTGGCCTAATCTTTACTCTCCAAAAATGGATATCTCCCTCTTCTTCCATTATTTTTCTAACTAAATCCCATTCACCCATTGAAACGCCCCCACTGGTTAGGATGATGTCTGCTTCAGCAACAGCAGTATCAAGGGCGCTGCGTAATTTATCCATAGAGTCTGCACAAGCAGGATAACGAATTGGAATACAATTTAATTCTTTAACAAGCCCAGCCAAACCAAAAGAGTTGGATTCGTAAATTTCTCCTCTTTGAAGTTCTTCTCCTGGTTGTTTCAATTCATCTCCTGTAGATATAATTGCTACTTTCAATTTCTTGTATACTGGGATATGAGGATAGCCCATTGTCGCCGCTAAACCAAGACGGTGGGGGGTTAACTTGCTTCCTACATGTAGTGCTTCCACTCCTTTTTCCAAATTCTCACCCCTTTTTCTGATAAATCCTGGTTTGGCTTCAGCCAATATTTCCACCCATTCTCCATCAGTAGAAGTTTTTGTTTTCTCAACCATAATAATTGCATCACTACCAATTGGAATTGGCGCACCAGTCATTATTTGAGCGGCTTGGCCCTTTTCTACCACCAATTCTTCAGAAATTGCAGCAGCTTGGGATGTTCCTATTATTTGCAAACGAACTGGAGGGGAGAGTGTATCAAGGTGGCGCACAGCAAAGCCATCCATACTAGAATTATCAAAGGGTGGATCATCCACCTTACTCTCTAAACTTCTTGAAAGATAACGTCCATGTGCATTATCAAGAATAATTTCTTCTTCGTCTAATTGGACACTAACCTGCTTGGTTAATTCCAATGCTCTTTCGAGTGAGACAAAGTACTCCATGCGACCAAGCCGGCCTTGCGCCACTAGGTCATGGACCTATCGCTATTAGACTAAGGATGAAATGCCAACCCCTTGTAGAATAATTCGATGACGGTTATCCTCACCTCCTTGGCCGTCTCTGGGACGGCAACCATACTTGCATTAGTGATTGGTTTGCCATTAGCCTCATGGTGTTCAAAACATCAATCTGAATCTTTAAATTGGTTGAAAATTATGATTCGAACCCTCTATGGTCTTCCACCTGTGGTTGTTGGTGTGGCTGTTTATCTTGCTCTTTCTCGTAAAGGTCCTTTTGGTGAACTCGAATTATTATTTACTATTGAAGGAATGATAATCGCTCAAACATTATTGATTCTGCCATTGATTTGGGGTCTTTCGTGGACAGCACTTGATAAAATCCCAAAAGAGGTATTGGAAACTCATGGTTTATTGGCCACGAAAAATATGATGATAAATAGATTAAAAGAAGCGCGAGTGGGGATAATTAGTGCGGTTTTGGTTGGTTTTGGAAGGGCTATTGCTGAAGTCGGTGCGGTAATGATAGTAGGGGGGAATATCGCTGGAAAAACAAGGGTAATGACAACTAGTATTGTACTCGATACACAACAAGGAAACTTGGATTCTGCTTTGATGAGTGGTGGTTTTTTACTCATCGTCGCTTTATTTGCTTCTGGATTGGCTTTGAAATTAGAAAAAGAAAAATTCGCTTCAAAAAAATATTCCGAAAGGGCACCTATATTCAAGCAATATTCGGCTAATGTTGTGGTAGATAATCTCAACTGGAAGATAGATAATAAATTGATTTTAAACAATATTAATTTACCTTCTCAAAGAAAATGTAGCGCTATTCTTGGAGCTTCAGGGAGTGGTAAATCCTCATTATTACGGCATATTGCTGGGCTTATTAATTCTGATTCTGTTAAAGTTGAAGGGAAAATTATGATGGTTCATCAAAGACCTGTTATTCTTTATGGTTCAGTCCTTCAAAATATATGTCACGCTGGAGTTGAAGTTGAAGAAGGGATGTGGTGGTTGAAACAAGTTAATTTAGAAACTCTAAAAAATAAATCCCCAAAAACCCTCTCTGGAGGAGAAAAACAACGATTGGCGTTGGTGCGGGCCCTTGCTTCTCAACCAGATATTCTCCTCCTCGATGAATTCACTGCTAGTCTAGATGGGGCTAATGTAGAAATGATGGAAAGGTTAGTTCAAAATCATCTAGATCGTGGTGCAATGATTTTCCTCGCAACTCATAATTCGCTGCAAGCAAAACGCCTTTCAAAACAAATAATTATCTTAGATAATGGTAAAGTTGTTACAGAGAATGATGTCCCTCAATCACTACTTGATGGTAGTTGGTTAGGTTGACCGGAATTGAATAATGTCTGCCCATTAATTGAATAATTATTGATTATTTGTTGACTTTCAAAAGAAAGAATAAATTCATTAAACCGTAAACTATCTTCACTTTTTTCTCCTTTTAATTGAATTACACTGTAGGGATTTAAAGTCAAATCATCATTAAAAGATGTTGCCTCTAAATCTAATTTATTTGAATGAAATAACCAAGTTCCCTTATCACTCAAAGTCCAACATTGTAATTCATCCGCCATATTCAAAGCGCTTGCCATTCCTTGTCCAATGGATAAATATTCATCTCCTGGTTCAACACCTGCAATTTGCCAAATTTCTAGTTCTTTAATATGGGTTCCAGAATTATCCCCTCGAGAAACAAAACATTCATTCTCTAAAGAAGAAAATGCTTCCGAAGCATTAGAAAATCCATCTAGTTGATTTGGCCCAATTAAAACAAATCTATTCCAAGCAAATGTACTTCTTGAAATTCCAAATCCATTTTCGATAAATTCAGTTTCTTTTTTGGGTGAATGAACAATTAATACATCAACATCTCCATTTTCACCAAGATTGAGTGCTGCTCCAGTGCCAACTGCCACAACATTAACATGGATTCCCGTTGCTCTTTCAAAAGCAGGTAATAATTCATCAAGTAATCCTGAATCTCTCATTGAAGTGGTGGTTGCAAGTAATAATCCTTCAGAATCTTCAACTTCTTCAAAACAGCCTGATAGCCCACTGAATAAAATTAACAGGGTTATGGTGGTTGCGCGTATCATGAGAAATCGTCTTTATGTTCACAGTTAGGGCAGGTGATAGTATACTTTGCCCGTTTTGGTTTTGGTACCATCATAATTGTACCACAAAGACTGCATTGATGTTTAATTTTGTCTGATTGTGGGGCTGCAACCACATCTTCCAAAACCCTACCTGTGGTTGACCAACCAACTGAATCTGTATAACTATCAGCTTCTTTCATTGAACGGGATTTTAAAGTTAAACGCATTTTCTTCTTACGTCGTTTCTTCTTTTTACCACTTGTAGCCGGTTTTTTACCTTTAGTTGGTCTCTTCGCAGCCATATTAATCGTTCTCCGCTTGCGGCTTAGGTATTCAATTCATTCGATGATATGGGATTGCCCATTTATTGGTTGATGGACAATATGTCCGTTTACTTCCAATGCTTCAACTAAGGGTGGTCGTGCATTAATTGGATCTGTATGGTAGACAACCACATCATTTGCCCCACATGCTTTTGCAAATTCAACAATTTCATTATGTCCTGCATGAGTAGAAAAACCAAAAGTGTCCCATTCCAAATCAACCTGACAAATATTCCCAAAAATTGGAATCTTTCCATCTTCTTGAAGCATCCTACCCCCAGAACCTTTTGCTTGATAACCAGTAAAGAATATCGCGTTTCGTTCATCATTTCTTAATCTATTAAGATACCAAATAGATGGGCCTCCATCTAACATTCCACTTGTAGATACAATTACATCTGCTTCAAGGGCTTTCTTTTTATCTGATTTTGATGATACTCTTTTTGCCCAGTGAAACGCTGCGTTAAGGGCTTCGGAATCTTTTAGATATCCTGAATTATCTAAATAATGTTTAGTAATTATTTTTCCCATTCCATCATAATGAACATTTAAATTAGGTAATGCAGCATGTAAAGTCATTAAAATATCTTGACCCCTTCCATTTGCAAAGGCAGGAATTAATACTGTTCCTCCTCTATTTTTTATTTCTTTAATTCTTTCAATTAATCTTTCCATCTCAGATTTTTTATCAGGATGTGATCTTCCACCATATGTTCCTTCAACAAATAATATATCTACATCTACAGGTAAAGCACCAGAAACTAAAGATGAATCTCTAGTATCAAAATCACCAGATAGTAAGATCTTCTTATCTCCCGTATCTATTTCGACCATAGCAGCACCTGGAATATGCCCTGCTGGATGTAAACGCCATTTCCAATTTCCATGTTTTACCCATTCTCCAAAATTATGTACTTTCCAACTTTCTAAAGCAAAATCAATATCTCTTTTATCCCAAGGAAGTGGATATCCCTCAATTCGACTTACTTTATGGCAATCTCTCCACATTAATTCACTAAGAGCTACAGTAACATGGGTTGCATGTAATGTTGAATGATGTGAACCACTTATCCATGGAACCATTCCGATATGATCAATATGAGAATGTGTTATGATTACATCAGTTACTTTTGGGGCTTCAGCAGGATAACGGGGAGGATCTGTTGGAGCAAGACCATAATCAATTAGTAATCTATCTCCTTTAACCCCTTCAAGAACAATTCCAACATTTCCAACTTCTGAGCCTCCTCCAAGAAAATGATATCTCAATCCTTTGTCAACTGGTTCGTCAGGATATGAGGAGGTTTTGCCTGGGGAATACATGACCATGGGACACCGTCAAGAGCATCAAAGAAGAAGATTTGCATACACCCCCCTATTTCCACTGCAACCTAAAATAGAGAGTCATATCAAAAAACAACTATCAAAATCAATATACACCTTACGCGACATGAATCAATGGGTCTTGCTATACCATATTTTTCTTCTACCATTTCCCACTATACCTTTACCTAAAAATAATATCTCCAATGGAAATTAGGGGGTGGGGGGACTAGTACTCTTTTCAGTGGAAATCTAGTTTCCTATAGAGATTACTTTTCATAGAAGACTTCTTCGAAGGTATATGGGAAGAGTTAGCAACCATATTTTTGTGGTTGACGGCGACCTTTGTTATGGTTGTGCAGCATGTATAGCACTTTGTCCAGTTAATGCACTTCATCTGGAAAATGATTTAGCAATAGTAGATGAGAAATCTTGCACTCATTGTGAACATTGCATCCCTTCTTGTCCAGTTTTTGCATTGGCTATTATTCCTGAGGCATCATCATGAAAATAATAATCGCCGGAGGGGGATTAACTGGATTATCAGCTGCATTAGATCTTATGGAACATGAAGTTATCATCATTGATATGAAACAAGAATTAGGAACACCATGTAATTCACCTGGCTGGATAGAAAATTTATCTTTAATACCATCTAAACTTGGTTATGAAAGTAATTGTTTTAGAAGGGGTTGGTTAGAAAAAAATATGGCGATTATGGCCACCAAACAAGGTGTTGAAATGAAATTAAAAACTAAAATTATTGGTTTTGAAGATGGACTTATCACTTCATCCGGAAAAGTGTCTGGAGATATTTACATTGATGCATTAGGAGAAAAATCAGTTACAAATCTTGTATTAACCAATATTAAGATGCTAAGACCACCATCTCGGAAATTAATTCAATGGTATGGGGGAATTAGTATCGGTAGTCAAAAATGGACTAGAAAAGATGGTACAGGAGAAATATGGTGGACTGAAAATGAACCAATAGAAAATTGGTTAGAGTTAATGCAAGGAAAACATCCTAAAAAATTAGGTGCGGATGCTGCAATAATTCGAGGAAAAGAGTTGGCTTCTCAAGTAAAATAACCACCCGAAGGCACAAGTCCAAAGCACCTCTGCCAAGGATGATGTTCGCAGACGGGGAATTACTGAATTGGTTTTGCGATAGTGATACACCACGCCATGCAACATTATTTGATCCAGCAAATCAATCTCCTGAAGAAGCGGCATTGAAAGCAAAAATTGTAGTTGAAGTAGGAAGTAAATTAATTCTTATCGGTGGTTCTACAGATACTCCAAGTGATTTAGTTCATGCAACTGTTGTAGCAATAAAAGAAGTTGTAGATGTACCAGTTGTCCTATTTCCAGGGGGGGCGCATGCATTATCTCCAAATGCAGATGGAATTCTTTTCATGATGTTAATGAATAGTAATAATCCGCGTTTCTTAATTGGTGAACAAGTGAAAGGGGCAACTTGGTTATATGAAAATGGAGTTGAAATGTTACCCACTGCATATCTTATTTGCGAGCCAGGAGGAAAAGTAGGTGAAGTTGGAAACGCAACACCCCTTACTAGTCCTGAAGAAGTTATTTCCTATTCTCTATGTGCAAAAGGATATGGAATGAAAATAGTCTACCTTGAAGCAGGAAGTGGAGCAGTACATCCAGTTCATACAGATTTAATTAAGGTAGCACATGCAGACTGCCTAATTGTTGGCGGTGGAATTCGGACTAAAGAAGATGTTAGGAACGCAGTCGACGGCGGGGCCGACTGGATTGTAACGGGAACATTAGTTGAAGAATATGAAATTGATTTGTTAGCAGATAAACTCAAGACTCTGATTCTTCATCTTCATAAATAATCGGATCACCACTACCACCTGGTGCATTCGGCCTTTGTTCATGCTGTTCTCCTTGCACTAAACTTTCAGTATTTTCACTCAATTCTATTTCTTTACCACCAGCGAGTGTATGGATATCATCTAATGAAGGGGTGGAGATAGTTCTCTTTTGAGGTCCATCTTCTACAATTCTTTCTCTAGTATCCTCACGCTTTGAATGGTCTCTTACCAATCCTAGAGAGTCTTGGAATACTCTACCAACCACTTCACGGGTTCGATCATTACGTCGAGAAGCATCTAATTCAAGCATCGCTCTTTCACGTTGACTCTCTACTTCTCGTAATTCAGAGGTGCGGTCAAGTAAAGCGGCTTCTAAGTCAGCGATGGTAAGTTGCATTTGTTGCATTCTTTCATCCCTTTCAAATACATCATTATGAAGGCGGCGTTCTCTCCTTCGCAAAGCCTCATATTCTCTATTTCTTTCAAGTAACCTTCTTTTCAATTCCTCAATTTGCTCAACTAAATAATCATGCTCAGCACTTACAGAACGGGGGCCAGTCATTACGCGTTCCAATTGTTCTTCTAATTCACTTAGGCGACGGTCTCTTTGATCTAAAAGGCCGCGTAGTCTATCAGCAATATCTCGCAATCTTTGACGCTCTTCTTCCAAGGCTTCACGGGCCGCTGATTCAGCAGCAAGATCTTCCTCTCTTGCATCAAGTTGTGATTTCAATCCACGAACTTCATCAGCAGTTATGGAAGTTAAACCAGCCTGCGCAGCCTTATCTAGTGCTTCGACGAGTTGGTCCATTTTTTCTTCCATCTCAGTGATCACGCCACCTTGTTCTGTGGTTAAATCTCTAAGTTGAGAATTTTCAGCATCAAGAGTAGCCTTTTCTTCAGCAGTCATTGATGCAGCAGTTGATTCTATTTCTGAACGAGCATCTTCAAGCATTCTCTCTAAGTGAATAATACGAGCATCACGGTCTTGTAAACCCTTTTCCGCTTCAGACAATCTAGCTAATTCAGGAGCAACTCCATCTTCGCGCTCAGCCAAATCCAATTCTGTAATTCTCAATTTTTGTTTTGCATCTGCTAAATCTTTATTTCTCTCTGTTAATTCTTCCCAGGCAATTAGAACTTCTTCGACCAACTGCTCTACAGGATATGCTTTCAACATCCCCTCCAAAGCGGCTCGGTCACTGTTGTCAATCATCCCAGAAGTGGAATCGGAGGTAGGTACAGCGGCCTCAATAGACATGATATCGCACAGCATCGGCGACATATCATTCTTGAACCTTCACATTGGAAAGGCACTGAAGACCCATGTTCTGTACCCCTATTGGGGCTTGCCAAAACACTTAGTTGATTGCAGTATATTGGTCATCCGGCATGACGCCAGCGAGTTTCAAAGCACCAGATGCAACACTCTCGATTGGGTTTTCAACACACCAAACTCGAACATCACCAATGTCTGCTAATTGGTCAGCAACCATATCAGCAACACCTTCAATCATTGAGCCTCCACCACTTAAGATGATGTTGTTGCGGAATTGAGGTTGATATTCAGGGTCAGCAGTTGCAATAATTGTTTTGACACCATTAACAACAAAAGGAATAAGTTGTTCACAACCCTGACGAATTATATCTCCAACATCTACAACATTCTTCTTTCCTTCAACTGATAGTTCTACCATACATTCACGGTCATCGCCACCAACATAGGAATATTTTTCTTTCCACAAACGAACCATATCTTTTGTTAACTGCGCTCCAGTATATTTCTTTGAGACCAGATCCATAAGTATTACATCAAGCCAATCTCCAGCCTCAAGAACTGTATCTTCATCACTTTCGTTTGGGAAAGTACCGTATAAGCGAGCAATATCAGTTGTTCCTGCACCAATATCCACAACAATTGAACCCATGTATTGGTCTTGGTCAAAGCCTGTAGCAAATGGTTCGCTAACTACCATAATTGCATTGACTTGGCCACGTAGGGTTGCGACAAGGTTTGATTTGTCAGTGAAGGTGATATGTGAAGGACTGCAAATAACTCCGTAAACTTCATCAAATTCTTCTGGGTCAACAGATTCAATCAAATGAGTGACGAATGCCTTTGCAGCAGCTAAGTTTGCTTCATCATCTTGAGCAACACCAGCAGCCATTGGGCGGTAGATATTACAAGCCAATTTCTTTTCCAATGCATCTGCACCGAATAATACGTCTCTTCCAAGCATATTTCGAGCCACCGGATCCTTCGGCTTTCCAACCACAGTTTCGATAGTATGCATTTTACCAGCGCTTGAAGCAATTGTGGACTGGTATGTTCCAAGGTCTATTCCTAAGTAGAGTCTTTCTGCCATTTTGATACCTCGCGTCGCCGCGGCGTAGTCGTGCCACCGCCGAAGTGGTCTTCAAGGTTGAGTCGCGCTAATTGGATGAATCTACTTCAATTGGGGAAACGGCTGCACTCAAATTATCACCACCAACGAATGGTTCTGGAACTCCAATAATCTCATCAAATCGGCGACGACGCCAGGCTGCAACACCAATTACTAAAGCGATAGCAGAAACACCACCTATAGCAATTGCAGCATTAGCATTGTAAGACGAAAATTCCTCAGCATGACAACGCACCCCCCTTTCTAAGTGGGCTTTGTTTGTTGGATAGGGGGAACTTCCATAAGACCTAAAATTAAAATCAATTATCATTCCATTATCGAGATTTTCTATTCTCACACTTATATTCAAATACCCATCATCAAGATATTTTTCTAATATTTTCAAAACCACCCAACTTTCAGAGAAATTGAATTCATAAGGTAAGAATCCCGATGAAGGCATTTTGTGTTCTCCAACCTCTATTACCCAAGTGCTCATTCCATCTTTGTGCTCCACCCCATATACCATCTCTTCGCGCCACCAGACCCAAACTTCTTCACCACAGTATTTTAAAAGTTCAAACTCTTCCATTTTCTTAAGAAACTTTACTTCAGTGCCATAACTAGATTTTATTAGAATTGGCCATGAGGGGCGTTCTAAACTCAATGGGTCTTTCCATTTCAAATGTGTTTTTCCATCCCAATCAAAAGATTCTATTTCTTTTGTCCCATCTAAAGAATATAAAATTTCATTGCTGCCATTTCCATTCTCTATATAAGAAAATTCAACCCCCTTTTCATACCAAATCAATTTCACCCTTGGAGTTGATGATTGGGGATGTGCATGAGTATTTCCAGGACCACATTCTGTTGAAGAAACAACTAAACCAGAAAACAAATCAACAGACTCGAAATAACAAGTGAGGTTTTCAGGGGCATTTTCAACTGTACCATTTTCATCGAACCAATGATGTTCAATCGGCCAAACTTCAATAATGCCAACATCATAATTCCATTTATTTTCATGAACCCATTTTTCTACTCCATTAGGTAGTATATCAAGATTAATTTCTTTTAGAATGAGATTTAAATTTAAACCACTATAACATGAGGAAAAATTCACACCAGTTAAATAACCTGTATAATTGAAAGAATAAGCATTATTGACGAACGTTGCATTTTCAATAGGGGAATTATCAATATTTGAACCACAGGTCAATAATGGAAATGGAGAACCTCCTATGAAAACAATATTATTTTCAATATTTTCATAACTAATTTCAAAGGAGTAAATTTTTGTTGGATCGTATTCAATTAGATGATGACCAGATGAACTACTCGCGTTAATTTCTATTGAACCCCCTCCTAAAACCCCTCCAGCAAAGTAATGTTGTTCGGAATCTGAAATGTTAAACCACAAAATATCACCCCTTTCCCTTTCACTAACAGTGAATGGAATGGCATACCAATAACTACTATTTTCAATTTCAACGATAACATCAATAGAAAAAGTTCCATAGAAACCCTCCGCCTCCCAGAATAAGGGAACAATAGAAGAATCATATTGTGTTTCTGTTTCATTCCACCAAGAAACATCACCAATCCATATTGTCGAGGAATTATTATCTCCCCACATTGAGTCATTTAGCAACCTAAATTGAAATCCTTCAGTTGAGTAGTTTTCGCCAATATTTAATCTAAAAGCAGAGAAATTCACCAAACTCAAATCAAAATAATGAGACAAATAGATATATCCATTAAATGAAAAGCCAAGATCATTAGTTTGCCAATGCTCAGGTATACTTGCAAGATAGGGGCCATCAACAGAATTTTCAAACCCCCAATAAGACTCATTCAGTTCTGACCAAGGAGTTATTTCCATTCCTTCAAATGGGTCAATTATTTCTGGAACTTTAGGCAACACATTCTCTTTCAAACCCTTTACTGCTAATGAAAAACCAATTTTATCACCATCAACCCCTAACATATTTGATTGATTTCCAATGTTAACAAAGCGCCCTTCAACCGTGATATTGACCGATTTAAAATTTCCAATCACTGAAGCGGGCAACCGAATACCAACAGTAGTTTCATTGACAGGCACCATTTGTTGCGGGTTTTGGTGTAGGTTAGTATTTCCAAAGGTGTCGTAATCATCTCCATATGCAATACTTCCATCAGGGAATTCTAACCTTAATTGTAAATCATCAATTTGTGCAGGCTCTGGTCTTGGTGACCACGAAAGTCGAACATCTATTTGTTCTCCTGTCAAGGAGAGATTCCAATAATGGGATTCTCCAGTCTTCAAGAATGGACCCATAGCGCCACTCCCATCCCATCCACTTTGTACTACCCTATCAAGTGGTTTTGCATCTATTTCAGCCCCCCACACCCTATCTTCTACCCCCTCTTGCCAATTTTCCATTTGGTAAGAATCATGAATCCAGACGCTACTATTTGAGAGATTTGTGAAGTTAACCAGTCTTGAGAGGTTGGCTCTCCCCCACCCCTGTATATTATCCGGCCCCATTCCTGTTGTACCTTGGTTGTGTACTAGGTTTGGTATTGGTTCTGCTGCTAAAGCAAGCAATGCTCGGAGAAGCGGGCCGCTGGGCGTAAAACCTGTATCGTTTGAGAAATATCCTTCTTCCACTAATTGTTGAATAATTGCGGTAAATGAAGCAGCAGTAGGAGTAGCCATTGAGGAGCCAGTACTACTTCTTGTTCCATTATTCATAGAGTCATGGATTCCATCCGCCTTGGCTGAAATAATTCCCATTCCTGGGGTTGTGATGTGGATTCCTCTTCTCCCATCATGCGCTTCTCCAACCGATGACCATTGGTAGAGCCCTGGCTCTTCAGATTTTGTTGAAACTCCAACTGCAACTACAGAACGAGCATTTGCAGGCTCCATCATTTGGCCACCATTATTTCCTGGAGCAATAAAGGCGACCGACCAAGGAACTTCAGATGACCACGCATCAAAATCATAAGTTCTAGCAGTATATTGAGTTGTATCATCCCCCCATGAATCCGAGTGAATAACAGCGCCCTGTGTTAGTGCTTCCCACAACAACCAATCAACATCAGGCGGAATCCATCCAGATCCATCAACGATATCTTGAACGACAAGTTTTGCTGCATAAGTCAGTGAAGTTCCTTCACTTTCATTTGTACCATCAACAAAAGAACAAGCTAAAGTCCCCCCAATGTGGGTTCCATGTCTTCCATCACTATGACTTGGGTCGTCCCAATCATCCAATGATTCGTTGAGTAAGATTATTTTTCGATGTTCTTGACTAGGGATACCAGTTGCGTTTTCTAAAGATGAAGTTTGATTTCGAAAACAAGCATGGTCTCGGTCGATACCTGTATCGGCATAGGCAATGACAACATTGCTACCATTTAACCCCAAATCCCACGCAGTTGTGGAGTTGAGCGAACCCTCTGTCATTATTCCCGCCGCAACTTCATTTCGCGCCTTAGTTTCTAGAAGTGGTTCAACCCATAGAATACCAGGGGTTTGTAATATTGGTTCAACCCCATACCATTCTGTTAGTACCCGCATTGGCAAGGGGGAGTTTGGACTTGGCTGGTATTCTATTTCATATGAATTTAAAGTGGATAAAATTGTTTGTACTGCAGAATTAGGTAGACGAGGCTCTAAGAGAATTCTAACAGGGCCATTTGGTTCTATAACATTGATTCCACCATGCCATTCAGCATCACCCACCGATTCCCCTTTACTTCCCCACACAAGTAATTCATTTGGTGAAATAAGCCTCAATGGTTCAAAACCAGAATTTCGCACTGAAGCCCATGATTCGGCAGTCCAAACTTCTTCAGAATAGAGAACCGTTTCATATTCTTCAATAGGAGTTATTGGCACTGAAAAAGCCCCTGCGAAGGGTACTATTATCATCATCGCGGTGAGCAGAAATGCCTTGTGTTGGAACATTACAAAGGCATGGAGTAGCCCATCACACGTCAAACCAACCCCTTCAGGGGTGGACTTTGGTCGCGCCAGCGCGTTTAAGGGGGATTCGCAGGTGGCCGGCTTCATGCAGGTATTCAGAGTAAAGGGCGTCGCCCCCTTCGGCCGCCAAAAGCAGAACTTTAGCAAAGACGTTGTAGCATCTGATTCAGATGACGCAATGCACCGTGTTCTTTCGATTCTTGGCAGTAAGCACCGCATTAACCGCCGTCAAATTAACATCGATTCTTGTGAAGCAATCGAGCCAAACACCTCTAAGGACCCACTTGTAATCAACCACTTCCGTGAAGAGATTGCAGTTGCAGGGCCAGCAGTTGTTGAAGAAGAGTGAATTCGCGGTGGGTTGATGACACCCGCAGTAGTGCGAGGTGGTGTCTAAGATGAGTGATAAAGCGGAATTGCAAAGAATTGCCCGTTTGGTCGAGGTTAATCGCCAACGTTTACAACAGGTAGAAGAGCAACTTACTCAATTATTGACAGTCAAACAAGAGCATGAAGAAACCGAGCAAACTCTGTTGGCTTTACAACAACAAGGAGCCAAAATGATACCACTTAGTTCAGGAGTTCACCTCCCTTCATCTGAAACAGATAAAGTGGTTGTTGATCTCGGTTCGAATATATTTGGCGAGAGAAGTATCGAATCAGCGATTGAGATAATGCATTCGAGACAACAAGACTTGACGGCAGTCATTGTTGAAATCAATGAACAAAAACTTGCCACTGAAGAAAGAATCCAAGAATTAGTAAAAGCATTTCAAGAATCCACCCCCGAACAAACTTCTGAAGAAGCCCCACTTATCGAAGATGAGCAAACAAAACCACAGAACCCCCGCCGCCGAAGAGGCTTTGGAAGTGAATTGACCCTAGATGACTGAGGTGAAAAAGTGGGATTATTTGATAGATTCAAGAAGCGCCTTCAGGAAGCGGTTGATGATACAGACATTGATGCCCTTTCAGCACCATTAGATTCTAAAGAAGCAAAGGCAGGGAAATCTACCCAAGAAGAAGTTGTTGAGGAGGAGTGGGATGATATTGAAGAAATCCAAGAAGTTACCCCTGTTGAAGAAGATGAATGGGATGAGTGGGATGATGAACTTAACGAAACCCCCCTTCCTGTTGGATTGTCAAAAAAAGAGCGTAAGCGAATCGAATCAACAAAGAAGTCTGAAGAAAAACAGTCAAAAAAGACCGCCAAGGAAGAAAAGAAACGAGGCTTGAAAGAGGTAGGTCGCGTAAAAGGTTCCAAAATCGACTTACAGATGATGCGTTCAACCACAGGTCGACAATTAGTTGCTGTGAAAGCCGCACCAAAAGGCTCCACTGGAGTTAAGAGCGTTGAAATCGACGAAGGTCGCGACATCAAGATTGACCTTGGAGGAGGAGTCGTTGAGAGTGGGGGCAGAACCATCAAAGATGGTGGTGCATTGGACGAGTTGCTTGAGGAACTCGAATGGGCTCTACTTGAGGCAGATATGAGCAGTGATGCAGTTGCCGAAGTTTTGGCTGCATTGCGAAAAGAATTGGTAGGTAGTCAATTACGCAAAGGTGCAAATTTAGCAAAGGTAGTCGAAGCCAGTTTAAAACGCGCCCTTCACACATTATTAGAAGCGGACTATTGGGACTTCAATGCCACAGTGGATGGTATGATAGAAGCAGGAGATACACCAGTAGTCATCATGTTAGTGGGGGTCAATGGAACAGGAAAAACAACCACCACAGCAAAAATTGCTTACCGGTTAAAGAATGAAGGTAGGACCGTTGTCGCAGCAGCAGCAGACACTTTTCGTGCTGGTGCAATTGAACAATTAGAAACTCATTGCGAGAGAATAGGAATAAAGTGCATATCCAGCCAACGCGGAGGCGACGCAGCCGCAATTGCACGCGATGCTGTTGAAAGTGCTAAAGCAAAAGGTGTTGATGTTGTGTTAGTTGATACTGCAGGTAGAATGCAGAATAAAACCAATTTAATGAATGAATTAAACAAAGTACACAGAGTATGTCAGCCACATTTAGTACTCTTTGTTGGAGATGCATTGGCTGGAAATGATGCAGTAGAACAAGCAGTGCAATTTCAGAAAATCCTTAATTTCGATGGCGCAGTTCTCGCTAAAATGGATACAGATGCCAAAGGTGGCGCCGGCCTTTCAATCGCCTTCTCAACTTCACGCCCAATCGTTCTTGCAGGTATTGGCCAAGAATATGATGACCTAATCCAATTCGACCCAGATTGGTTACTTGACCAACTTTGGGCTTGAACAGGTTCATCAAAGACGGCCGCATGCGACATCTAATGTCCGAAGATGATCTATTCACAAACGAAGGCAGCGCCCGCTTTTTCACCGTCATTCACATGTTTCAACGTTCAGCCCTAGTAAATATGGGCTACATTGCTGACCATGAAGGCCTTGCTAGATGGAATCCATCAGAAGCCAAAGAGTCGATTGATATTTTGACAACCCTCCAAGACAAAACCGCGGGTAACCTTCACTCCACAGAAGAACAAATGCTACGTGGTGTGATTTCAGAATTACAAATGCAATTTGTTAGGGCCCCAGAAGTCAAACGTCAACAAGAAGAAGCAGAAAAAGAAAGCGAAATTATCAAAGAAGCATTTTCAAACCCCCGTGACGGACCGGCTGAAGTAATGGCCAGCGA
Source organism: Candidatus Poseidoniales archaeon (assembly GCA_012959275.1). Lineage (GTDB taxonomy): Archaea > Thermoplasmatota > Poseidoniia > Poseidoniales > Poseidoniaceae > UBA226. The sequence goes on along the minus strand of DUDM01000004.1, from coordinate 17,987 downwards.
TAACGAGGAAGAATGAGTCCCATTCTGCGAACGCTTCTTGACCCCAAGTGGGTTGAGAGCAGAATATGAGCCGTGTTAGCGAGGTTGATGACCCTCTAGCACCGACTGCGTTAATCGTCGATAATAATCAAATGACGATGATGCGTTTGAAGCAAATTTTCAAACAACGAGAGTTCAATGTTATAGAATGCATAGATGGCGATAAGGCAGTGGATGAGTATATTCGCCATGAACCTGAATTAGTAATGATTTCACTAGACATTCCAACCCTTGATGGCCACGTAGCAGCCTTAGAAATGAGAGAACATGGCGGAGATTGCAGAATAGTATTCTTGGCTCCGCGTAGATTAAGTCAAACCGCAGAAGACGCAACCCACTCTGCAGGCGCAGTTGCATGGCTAGAGAAGCCAATCACAGACACTGCTCTCGAAGAAAAGTGGCAAACAATCCTTGGAGATATTCCTGAAGCACCTGGCCTTGAAGACCTCGATGAATTACACCCGATGAAAGATGAAGATGTTATCGAAGTATCAATTGAATTAGATGGGGCCCCGATGCTAAACCTTCCACCCCTCCCATTTCCTGCAATTGATTTACCCCCTCCAATAAGTGATGCTGAAGAAGTAGTGTTAATGTTACCAATCAACCCAGTTGCTGCCAAGAAGAAAAAAAAGCGGAGTAAATTATGGTGGCTACCAATCATAACAATCTCGGTTTTGATAGGTTGGCAGGCATATGCATCTTACATGTATACAGTATACACATAAATTATTGTTGTTGGTCTACAACTATTAGCATTTGTTGATGGTGTAATTGACTTCCTTGTGGAGCCTGAATAACCTCTTCAATTTCGACATCTGATTCTTGCAATAATGACACATCCCCACCCCTAAGTCTAGCATCTAATGACGCCACCTTTTTCCAATGGCGCAAAGATAACCAGCCCAAACTCCAGACCCCCAGAGCGGTAAAAACCCAAGACAAGGCAGACATCAATCTCTCTCCAATAGGCCTCTCCAAGAAGCATCCGCATAGGCACGAGCAGTATGCGCGGGGTCGTTTGCCCGATGAATACCACTACCGACGATGATTCCATCAGAACCAGCCAATACAGCCTCATATGGGTCGCCATATCGTTGCCCCATCTCTCCATCTCCAATTGCTAGGTTGACTCCGGGGGTCCAAATCATTTTGTTTCCGGCTTGTTTGCGGAGTTCTCTCAACCCTTCTGGCTGGCTACCATTACCAATGAAGCCAAACACACCACCATTTTCTTTTCCAACAGCAACAACAGTATCTGTGTAATCTTCATCGAGAAGATTGCCACGACTACTCATTTGAGCCAATAGCAAAACTCCACCATTCCGGCCCACATCTTTCCATCCTTCTTGCAATCCAGTGACAATATCCGGTCCACTAATGAGGTGAGCAGTCACTAAATCAGACCATGAGCGAATATCGTAAACCCCACCCATCTGATCACGGGAAATCTTCCCGATATCAGCGAACTTCCTATCTTCAAAAATTAACATCCCGTGGGAATGAGCCGCTTCGCAAAACACAGCCCAAGCCTGTGCAGTCCAATCAACTACTAAATCAACATGAGTTTTCAGGGCTACTACATATTCACTAACCTCATCTAATAATGATGTCAAACCATCCATTGTATAGCGGTCAGCAGCTAAGATAACTAGACTCTGTTTGGTAACGCAAGCCTCCATCCATTGTTTAGCAAGGCCGCTGGCAGAATCCCACCGTGGCCCCCAAACTTCAGCACTCATCGAACTCTCCTCAGGGAGTCGCCGTGTGAACTTTACGATAGAAGCCCACGCATCGTATCTTCGATAATATATTCCACAGACTTCACATTTTCAATTAAATCAAATTGTTCTGAGGCATCATAACCCACCCTTGTGCCGAGATTATCCTTTAACATTTTAAAACTAAGTTTTGGATGAATAATGGCAAAAAAATATGCAAAAATATTTGGTAAGCGTCGCCGAGCCCACTTTCTTTCTGGAATTACCTTAGTAAGATGATTACCAATCTCTTTCATCCACATCCCACCCGAATGAATCAAGTAACGCTTTCCATCTAACCCCTTCTCTAAAGCAGCAATATGTGCACGCGCTGTATCTTCAACATCGACGAAATTAATGTGAATATTTAATACAAAAGGTGGACCTTTGAGGAAGTGTTTCATGTAAGACATAGAACCTTCAAGATGACGAGGATGCAACGGTTTTCCAAAAATAATGGAGGGATGAATTGTAATCAATCTAATATCAGACTTTCCAACCCATTCACGCATTACTTTCTCAGCACCAGCCTTTGCAAGGCCATATGGATTTGTTTTCAAAGTAGCATCATGACACCAATCCGCAGTAGTAAATATTTTTCCATCTTGATAATTTGTTGAACGAATCGCAGCCACTGAAGAAGTGTGCACAATTCTCTTTACACCACTATTTGTCAAGGCTTCAACGAGGTTTTTTGTACCAATAATAGATGGGTCAACAACATTTATTTGAGTATTTTTAGCATTGATGTAAAGTGGAGCCGCACAATGAATCACTTCTTCACAACCCACAACCGCACCCCTAATAGAATCCAAATCTAATAAGTCCATTTTAACAATTTCAACATCCCCAAAATCCTTCAAAAATTCAGCAGTTTCAGGGTCTCGTGCAGTAGTTCGAACTTGCCGCCCCATCTCAAGCAACTGTTTGACAACGTGGCTACCTAGAAAGCCGCCACCACCAGTCACCAAAATGCGGCCAACCATATTCTTTCCAACAGCAATGACCTCATGACGCTTGGCACAGGTTCTTTTCATATTAGCCTCAGCGCAATCTGATGAAGTGGAGCGCCGCCAATATCCCAGACCAATCCGGTCGTGTAATCATCATTACAGGAGCCAACTCGGGAATTGGCTTTTGGATGGCAAAATACCTTGCCAAAAAAGGGGCCCGAATCATCATGGCGTGCAGAAGTAAAGAACGCGCTCAAGCAGCCAAAGAAAAAATTCTCAAACAACAAGGAGATGCAAAAATAGAGGTCGAAATATTAGACCTAGCCTCATTAAAATCAGTTAAAGAATTCAGTGAAAAGTTCCATCAAAAACACGACCGGCTCGACATTCTAATCAATAATGCAGGCGTTATGATGACCCCTAAGTGGGAAACTGAAGACGCTTTTGAATATCAAATAGGCATCAATCACTTCGGCCATTTTGCACTGACGAACCAACTTCTACCCCTACTTGAAAAAACAGAAAACTCCAGAATAGTCTCACTATCTAGCATGGCTCATAAATCAGGCAAAATAAATCTCGACGATCTAAACTGGAAGGACAAAAAATACAGCCGCTGGAAGGCCTATGCCCAAAGCAAACTCGCCAATCTTATGTTCGCCATCGAACTCGATAGGAAATTACAGGCAAGAAATTCAACAACCCGTTCTTTAGCAGCACATCCTGGAATAAGTAGGACAAATCTCGGCCGTTATTTTCCTCTTGGGAACTTCGGACTATTTTTTACTCAAGCACCCAAAAAAGGCGCACTTCCAGCACTAAGGGCGGCAACAGACCCCGAAGCAACCCAATATCCATATTGGGGTCCAAGGGGGATAATGGAAGCCGCCGGCTATCCTAAAAAAGCAACAATAAAGAAAAAAGCAAAGAATCAAAATGTAGCAAACCAATTCTGGAAGGAGTCTGAAACCCTCACAAAAACCACTTTTCCAGAAGCGAGCGGTTCTTCAAAGATAGGCGCGGAGCGATAACCATGGCAGGACGCGCCACCCCCATCGCATTGGTCCTCCTCCTCATTTTAACATCATTATCTGGTTGCTTTAGCAATGAAGAAACAACGAAGGTAGAAGGTGAAGAAGCACTCTACCCACTCCTAGAAGAACGCTATACTGAGGACTGGAAATGGAATCACACCTTCTCATATACTTTGGAAGAAGGGCCATATCATGCTCTAGAAGTCCAAGATGCTTACATAACAGTCGATACAAGTACAATTTGGGAAAACGGCCCAGATAGTTCTGAAGTACACCTTTCATATTGGCTTCCAAGTAATACTGAAGAAGGTGAAAAAGTGCCAGTCATCGCAGTCATCAGCCCATATTTCTCATTTGGGCAACCTGGCTCAGAATCGGGAGACACCAGCGTTGTAGGGGCAGGACGAGGCGAATTTATTTTTGAAAACTTCATCCCACATGGCTATGCATTCGCCCAAGTATCTGTATTTGGTACCGAACTCTCAACGGGCTGTTTCGATTACCGAGGCGCCGGAGAAGGACTTGGAATTCATAATGCAGTAGAATGGCTAGGGCAACAAGAATGGAGCAATGGAAATGTCGGACTTTATGGCAAATCATACGAAGGCGCAACCCAATGGGAAGCAGCAGCACTTGGAAGCGAACACCTCAAAACAATCGTACCAATATCAGGAACAACCGCTCTTCACCCTCTCCTTTACAAAAACGGTAGCGCCGAAGCAAGAAGTCAAGTTATGCACATGAATTATTTTTCAAGCACAGTAGACTATGATGGTGACGACCTTGACAATGTCTGCCCCGATATTGCCGAGGGGTTGTTTGCCGGACCAGTTACATATGGAGCCGGAGAACTTGATCCATACATGGAAAATTATTACCAAGAAAGAAGTCACATTGACAAGGCCTTTGAAAACTGGAATGGCTCAGTCTACTGGGTTCAGGGAATGCAGGATTGGAATGTAGACCCACACCAGGTATTCGGAGGGCCGATAGGATACAACTGGTATCAGGATTACATCGATGCAGGTTATGAAGTCAGAGGCATCCTAGGTCAATGGGAGCATAACTATCCAGACCAATGGACAAAACACAATGCGCAGGACAGCGGATATGGAGGTGAAGCCATCCACAACATGACTAGGTGGGACTGGGCTCAAGACCTCTTTGAATGGTTTGAATACTACCTCAAAGGAGTAGGTCCAAAACCCGACTTTCATGCCCAAATACAACGTAATGATGGACAATGGAGAGTCGAAGAATCTTGGCCACCTCAAGATCAGGAATGGGCTGACATAACTTTTGATGAGTGCAACTCTCAAGGCGAGACCGTGGGGGGCGCTCCAACCATTGGTAATATTGGAAATACAGGTACAGTGCAAATCGATTGCCCAGGTTTTGAAAACGACACACACATTTCAGGTCTAATAAGACTACACATGACAGTACATGCAAGCGGCGACGGAGGCCAAATTTTCGTTGAGATGCAAGATGCTGAAACAGGTATGAGACTGGGCCATGCAACAATGGATTTACGCTATCATGCTGGCGGATATGAACCACAAACAGTTATCTCAGGACAAGAAATTGTAATGATGATGGAATTCCAAGGAATCGATGCGATTTTACCGGCCGGACACGGCATTAGGTTGATGATGACTAGCACAGGAGAGGACTATCTTGCCCCAGTTTGCTCTTGTCCGATTCACATAATGATAGACGATTCCTCGACTTTATCGATACCCCATATCGATAGGGACGACGGCAAGGCATTCATCACACCACAGTCTGAAGAAGCGGCCAATAACCAGTAATCAATTTCGATTTTTTATTGAACAAATCAATATTTTAATTCTCCATCGCCGGCCTCAATATTAAATGGAGACCCAGTTCTGGGGGACCATGTCAAATCCAAACACGTACCGAAAGACCGCCCTAATATTGACCGCTTTGATGGTATTGATGCCAATGATACAAATGATTGAAGCACCAACAGAAATAGAAAATATAGTTGAAGAAAAAACTTCTGCAAGAGCAGTAACCGGAACACTGACCGATTCTTTTGAACAAACAAATGAAGGCGAAGCATCCGGTTGGGTGCAAGCCGAAGGGCTCGACAATACAGCATCTTATTCGTTGGCCTGGTCGGTTGAAGCAGATAGTGACGACACAACAGTCACTGAAGGTTCACAAACTCTTTCGACGGGCGTATCCAACGCAACTATTCCCATCAATACCGCATCTTTAGTAGATTATGAGACCTACTGCTTGAATGCAACTTTAACATCAGGCTCAGACACCATCCATTCATCTTCTACTTGCCTAACCATCTATCCAGCGGTAGGGATAGGCGGCCCTGAATTATCAGTAGAGATATGGGGTTGGGACGATGGAACGGCAGAAGCCATTATCGATATCGACAATCTTGCAGGAGTGGAGACTTACACACTCGATTGGGAACTACTTGCGGGAAATGAAGAAAGCATTGCAGATTCAGGCTCTGAAGACTTGACAGGCCAACTTTCAACCATGCGTTCCAATTCCTTCACAGGATTGGCTGACGACTACCACTGTCTTGAGGTCACCTTAGCTCTTGAGGGTGATGAAGTAGCAGATGCATGGGATTGTTTCACTGCGGTGATGGCTGGCGTTCCTGAGGCAAGCGCCCATATAGAAGATGCAGATTTTGGAGAGATGGAAGTCAGGGCTCTTGTCTGGAATTTAACTAGTGGTGATGAATACAAGATTGACATCACGGTCGAAGACACCGCATTTGGAATCATATCATTATCAGAAGCCTATGAGTTCAATGCAACATCACCAGCATGGAATCAAGAATCATCCTTTGAACAACTCATCCCAGGAGAATATCAAGTCAATCTAACAGTGGAGGATGTCACAAATGGAGGAGTTGTTGCAGAGTGGAATGGCGCCTTCACTATGGAGAGCATTCCAATCGGCCCACCAGGTGCATCATTCAACATCAGTGATGCAGGAAACGGCCGAATATCAGCAACTCTCGACCTATGGAATCTCAGTACGGGCTCAACATATGAATTGGTTTGGAATCAAACCAGTGATTGGGTGGATGGAGCCAACGGCAGCCTTTCTTGGGAAGCAGCAGCACATAACATCTCATTCGCCGCATTCAATGCAGGTCCTATGCCAAAAGGAGTCTACCACTGGGTCGTTCAGGCTTACGTGGATAACTACCACATGGCGACATTCTACCCAACAGTTTCAGTGACAAGCCAATCTCCATGGTCTCCTGATGTTGGGATGACGGCTTATGATGATGGTTTTGGAGGTGCTGATATCGGCCTTTATGGATGGAACCTTGAGGCTGGAGAAGAATACCAATTGGATTGGGAATTAGCAAGTGCCGATGGAACCCCGATAGAAGGTGATTCAGTCATCATCGTGCCAACAGGCCCAGTCCACACAGAAGAGATCGATATTACCGCCATTGGCAAAGGAGAATATCTTCTGACCTCCTCACTGTCAGACGCAGAGAACTGGTATAGTTCCGCGGGCAGTATCTTTGAGATAACTACCGACCCACCATATGTTGACACCGATGGGGATGGCATTCCAGATATCACAGATCAATGTGAAACAACACCCCCCGGTTCCACGGTGGATGGAAATGGTTGTTCAGCCTCACAAGGAGTTTGGGCCAGTGCGGAGACGGTCATCGATAGAGCATCGATTGACAAGGCGTTAGGAATCGATGTTGGTGATAGTGGAAATTACGTCATTGGTGGAGTGACCAGAGAGTCTGATGGACCTTCATTCGAGGGATTTGTTGACCTTGGAGCCTACAATGATGATACTTGTGCAGTACATACCAATGGTTCAATCACCTGTTGGGGTGATGACAATACCCTTCCATTCGTTTACAAAGAAGGAGACTATGTTGAAGTTGAACTTGGGATGGGAAACCCAGTCTCAGATTCCAGTGGTGATGAATACAGAGATTCTGGTGCATGTGCATTGGATAATACTGGCACATTGGAATGTTGGAATCTAGGTACATTCAGTACCACGAAATCAGCACCCATTTTAGGCACATTCATCTCTTTGAGTGGAGGTCAGCATTTCTGTGCCGTATCATCCACTTCAACAATTGAGTGCTGGGGCCCTGATAATTCAGGCGAATCTAGTGATGTCCCAACTTGGACCAATTTCAGTTCAGTTTCAACTGGATATGGATTGACCTGTGCAGTCACCACTGACAAACACGCTGAATGTTGGGGAATTACTTCAGGTGAAACTACAGCAGCAAACATCGACCCCGCCTCCTCTCTTAATGAAGATAAATATCTCAGCATCGGGGCTTCGACAAGAAGGGCTTGTGCTATATTGATAGATAGGAGTATTGAGTGCTATGGCCGAGGACATTTCGGCGCTCCAGCAACACCCCCTGCAGGCGTCTTCAAGTCAATTGTATCGAATGCTGAAACAATCAATCAAAACGCACTCCATAAAGGCGATTCATCAGGAGTAGCCCAATCAATTCTTCAATCCAAAGCAGATATTGGATTCTGTGCAATCGGTACCGATGGGAATTTGAGTTGTTGGGGTGGGCCAGACGGTATCTTTTCGACCATCGATATAGGTAATCGTGATGTGAATCAGGTTAAGGTCGGTTCTTCGCACATCTGCATCATTGATGATAGTGGAGAGATTTGGTGTTCTGGTGTCGAATTAGATTTACAAGTAGAAATGGTTTCTGCAGGAGGAGGGCATACTTGTGCAGTTTTAAATGATGGTTCTGCAAAATGTTGGGGCTTAAACGATGTTTACCAACTTGGAAATGGAAACGAAGGAGGAAATAGTAATTCTCCAACTTCAGTTGTTATTCCATCAGGCCGTTTAGTACTTTCTATATCTGCTGGGCAACATCATACTTGTATGATTTTAGATAATAGGTCCGTTATGTGTTTTGGGTTATTAGATGAATTTGAACCCTATGAAGGCAGAATGGAATCAACACCAGAGTATGTTGCATTTCCTCAAGATAGATATGTTATGGAAATATCATCTGGTTTAATGCATACATGTGCTATTTTAGATAATGGTTCAATGATGTGTTGGGGTTCCGGCGGCATGAATGGATACGGTTGGCTAGGTAATGGAAATACTCAAAACAGATTATTACCAACCTATGTAAATTTACCAATAGGAAGAACAGTTACGTCGATGGCCTCTGGTTATGAACATAGTTGTGCAATTTTGGATAATGGCTCAATAATGTGTTGGGGAAGAGGAGGTCATGGTCAACTCGGTAATGGCAATGGAGCGTCACAACTTTTACCAGTTTACGTTGATTTACCGAATGAGCGTACAGCGATTAATATAACAACCGGATTTAGATATTCATGTGCAATTTTGGATAATGGCTCGATAATGTGTTGGGGAAATAATGAAATGGGGTCATTAGGAAACGGCCAAGAAGCATTGAGTAATGCATACAATGACTTACCAGTATATGTTAATTTACCAGAAAACCAAATTGCAATTGGAATCGATGCCTTTATGCATACTTGTGCAGTTTTTAATAATGGTTCAGCTATGTGTTGGGGACGCGGCAGCCAGGGGAGACTCGGTAATAATGGTAATTCTCAAAACCACCCATTGCCATCTTATGTTCATCTTCCAGAAGGAAGTAAAGTTTCCTCAATTACCACAGGTGGAGATTCAATCAAACGGGGCCACACTTGTGCAACATTGACTGAAGGAAAAACGATATGTTGGGGTTCTGGGATATCAGGAAGTATTGGAGATGGAACAAATTCTGATAGACGAGTTCCTACCCCTGTATTAGATTTTTCTAAAGGAAAATTCCTTAGTTATGAGTCTTGGGACCACCCAATCACTGGCGAAAGAAGCGGAAGCACACCTTCGACCTATGATGACGGCTTCATTCAATACTACGATGATTCTGGCACTTTGTTGTGGTCTCAGTTGATTGTGGGTAATCAAAATGAAACTGTGAGTTCAGTAGCAATAGATAGTGAAGACAACGTAATTGCTTGCGGTTTCTTTTGGGGTTCGGCAGATTTTGGAGACGGTGTTCAATATCACAGTACAAATTTTGCTGATGGTTTCATTGCAAAATATACCCAATCGGGAACCTTGTTATGGATTGAAAAAATTTCTAGTGGTTCAGAATTTTGGGGGCGAGATTTTGATGCATGCAACAGTGTCGCTGTAGATTCTGAAGACAATATAATTATTGGAGGCACTTATTTCACTTACAATAAACCCTCCACTGTTGGCTCTATGACAGCCCCCTACGGAATTTCAACAACCGGTTTTGTTGCTAGACTAGACTCAGATGGAACGACTGAATGGATATCCAGTCATGCAAATTTCACTCATGTACGAGATGTTGCTGTTGGTCCTAATGGGGATATTGCAATTGCAGGAGATTTCAGTCGCACCATCGAGATAGGGGGTAAGTCATTCACCAAATCTACATCTGGACCGGGCGCCTTCGTTGCTAAAGTTGACGGTACAACAGGAATGTTGCTTTGGACAGATGCCGTAATGGGGGCTTCATGGCTTTATGGAACTGCTGTTGCACTCACAGCAACGGGAGAAGTATATTTTAGTGGACAAGGTTATTATCTTGAATTCAGTGATGGAGACTCCGTTGACCCTGGAAATGGACATGATGTATATGTCATCAAATATACAGAAAATGGAGACATGATTTGGAAACGGTACTTTGGAAGTGATGCCAATGATGGAGCTAATGATTTAGTCACAGACGAAGAAGGCGGAGTCCTTGTTGTAGGAGCATTTGGCCGTTGGATCCATTATGGAAATGGACAGAGTTTTGGTGGACCGTGGGGCATTGGAATGGACGTATATGTTGCGCGCTTAGGGCCCAATGGAGACTTTTCATGGTTCAGGAATGGTGGTGGAACAGTCAGCCTCTGGAGATTTGATGGAGACGTTGGAACATCGATGGATTTAGGACCTGATGGAACGCTTCATGTGGTTGGGCACCATTTCTACAATGCCAGTTTTGGCGACCATGACATCGGTACGGACCAAGGTAGGGCTGGCTTCCATGCTACGATGACCTTTGACACCGATGGTGATGGAGTACACGATTCTAGTGATTCCTGTCCAGGAACCATTCCCGCCTTCGTGGCTGATGCTGATGGTTGTGCTCCTTACCAATTGGACTCAGATGGAGATGGAATAGCGGACAATCATGACCAATGTCCGGGCACTCCAGCGGGGGCGACGGTCAATGGACTTGGTTGCGAACCTCCAACTACTGATGAGACTCCAACATGTTCGATGTATACCACCACTACCCTCGGACAGGTCGAGACAATCGGGGTGTCCATGGAAACCAAACCAGAATGGGTTTCGCTGAATTATCAGAGGGCTTTACTCAGTGAGGGGGTATATGATGTGGGATTACATTGTGTAGACCCGAATGGAGATGAATTTTCACTGGAATTGGTTGGGCCTGTTGAATCAGTGCAAGGAAGCGGCTCAGATGTATGGATTGTTCTTACTGATGAATTGCTGAAGGGATATGAAACCGCACATAGATTCGATTACACCTGGACACAAGGAACATCTCAAGAAAATGGATATGCGCATCTTATTTTGATAGATCCAGCAATGGCTACCAACGCCACAAAAAGAGTCGCATTATGGGGAGGAAAGGTGAATCAACATTGGGACGTTGATGACCTTGAATGGAAGACCGACCCCGATGGAACATCTGGTGCAAACATTGGAGCATTGGCAACTTGCAAAAAGTGGTATCCCGATACAGCGGCAGTTGAATTGATGCAGCATAGAGAGACCATCACCTTCTGGACGGCCGGTAATTCAGCTCCTTATGAATCAACCAAACCAATATGGGAATGTGTGGCTGATGATGACCCGAGAGTGTTGTCAGGGGCATTACAATCTGGAGAGGTTGTTGAGGCCAGCACTGGAACGATATTGGCAACAATACTTCTCACCACCGCCGCCTGCGGTATTGGTGCAATCGCAGTTAGCAACCGGAAGGGCGGAAAGGTAGAATTTGAGGATGAGGATGACGAAGATGAGGATGAAGGGGAAAATAAAGATGATTTCATCAAATGAGCGTACCATTCACTATTTAATTTCATTAGAATAGATGATAACATCTATTCTTTAGATGGAAACTTGCTCTTTATAGAGTAGAACATAGCCATTGTTTTTTCATTGTAAACTATCGCTGCAAAAATCAGTGAAAGCAAGAACATAGTCCACCACATTCCCCCAAGGCCCCCCTCAAGAGGCTCTTCCGTATCTGTCATGAAACCAGCAATTATTCCATAGAGCAGAACTCCTATATTGATTGAAATAACTGCTACAATCCAACTTACCTTTTCAATCAACTCTGACTTTTCATCAAGTACGCCAGTGGAAAAAGCCCCAAACCCTCGTCCAATAGTAAAAGTCAGTAATATGAGGATTGCAACCATTGAAAGAATAATTGCAATAGTATTGATAGTTCCAGCAGTAGAAAGGGTTCCACAACTTATCCCCATCTGCTCTTCACCTCCTTCTTCAACACAATCACTCAAGGAAGCTTCTTGCTCACCCATCACCATTCCGTTGAAATACGCTTTCATTTCGATATCACTTAACCCAAAACTCATTTCCATTGACATTGTCATTGTGCCAAAAAAACTATCTTCTGATGCTTCTTCCCTACTTGCACTATACCAGGACATTGAATTTAGTCCAACAATTAACATAATGAACATGAAGAACGCCATTCCATAGGATGCAGCCTTCCATTTATCGATTTCAACATCCCCCATGCCGCCTTCTTTGATGGCTAGAAGAAAAGGCAATTTACCTTCTGTCGATTTCTTAGCAGATTTAACAAATTTATCAGCAGCCAGCACTACGGATTTAGGCATCTCTAGCACTGTGCTTTTTTCAAGCCTAGCGATTAATTCAGCCTTCTTACCGCTAACAGCAAGACCACCATCCTTCAAACGAACTTTCAATTCTGCAACGGTCAAGGATTGCAAGTTATCAGATTGCGACATCAAACATGCTAAACAGCACTATCATATCAATCTTGAACCGGTTTCCTTACTTTCATGACACCAAAAACAACAAGCAGAATCATCGTTAGTGCGATAGCATTTCCAACCACAATTTCACTTGCACCTATCAACACACCATAGATGAGCCATAGCGTCAATGCCAAAGCAACGACCCACAGCGTTGGCAATGAAATACCATCATGGCGCTTATCTACCCAGACTCTCTTTAGTTGTGGTGCCCAAGCCACAACACCAAGAATACTAGCAAGAACACCAATAATCCGGATGGTTGCTTCTTCTGCCATAAGGCGCCGGCTGTCGCCTTCCCATTTGAAGTCACGATTACTTTCGCATATTGTGATGTTCAGGTTTGCTCATTAGGTCGATGCGAGTTACATGACGCCATTCTACTGTTGTAGCTTGGGACCTTGCAGCCCTTCGAATCTGTAGGCTTGCTGATGGATTAACTGAACAACGCTTGACTTCTTCCCCATCTTTTATCATTATTGCCTGACAACTTGGATTGAACAAACCCTTCAACCATGAGCGCTCGGTTTCTATTTTAATAGCATCATAATAATCTCTAGAATTGAATACAGCATGTAGTACCCCACTATCCTCTGATACACTCAATAAGTCGCCATTGTATTCTCTTCCACCATGTAGATTAACAAGATCCCATGAACCAACGGTTTCCAGAGTTTTTACTAATGAGGCGGATTCTTTAGATAATTTTGAAGGCTGAGTCTTTTTTGCTTCACTTGGTAGGAGTTTCAATAAGTCAGATTGGCGCAAACAATCTTTTCTGGCCATGATATCATTAGGGATTTCGAGGTTTTGATTCGAGAAAACTACGAACGAAGTGATTTTTGTTGGCATCTCCCCCTCATGGTATTCTCTTAACACATCACCTTTGTGAGCGATTATTCCAAACGTATCTTTGTGATTTAATTGGCCGTGGTCATTACGCCTGTGTTGAATGACTTCACCATCGACGATTTCCATTCGTCCAGACCAATGCTTACATTCAACCATCCAAACTTCATCTGGTCCGATAACCACAAAATCAACTTCTCGACATCTTTTTTCTTTAGGCGCTGGAATTCTTGGGCCATGAAATACTCGCCAACAAGTGTCGGCGATTCCTGCTTCGATGAGGTGCCCAACCTGGGCTTCAGCAGCGAAGCCTGCCTTTTCATGCCCTGCTGCTGGAAAACGGCGCCTACGGCGCCAAACTTCCTTGAATCTCCCCAGCACCATCATGGTAAGCCAAGGGGTTTTGATTGAAGACAATATCCACCAAATCAAACCTTTAATATAGTGTGAAGAACAAACTAATGTTGCATGTCAGATTGAACCTCAAGTCAAGAACGGGACGTTGGAACTCCCTGAGGAACGTAAAAACATGGATGAAAAAATGAAGAAAATTATTGAAGAGATTTTGTGGAAATTGGATACAGCACTGGAATACTACATCATGGAAATGGAAGCAAAAGAAGCAAAGGGACAATTGAATATAAAAAAACAGTTGTCTGAAGAAGAAATAGCCGAGAACAATGAATGGAGACTACTTGCAGAAGAAACAGTAGATTTCGAAGGCGAGAACGATTGGGAATGGAGACATAAAAGCGCCTGAATAAAAATTTCTTTCATCTCAGAATGATGAAAAACAACACCGCCAATGGTGATGATTTCCCATTCACTCAGTCAAACCTGTGACAATAATTCAGCTACTGATTCAACGAAGCATCTCATTGACTGAGTTTACTACTAAGTCAGGGTTTTGTGGGGATTGTTCCAAATCCTTCAATGTCGCTTCACCACTAAGTACGAGAACACCCTTGACGCCGGCCCTATTTGCCATCTCAATATCTGTGTAAAGGCGGTCTCCAACCATTGCACATTGCTGAGGTTGAAGCCCTAATTCTTCGACTTTATGAAGTATCATCCCTGGATTTGGTTTTCCACAAATATGTTCTGGACGCACCCCTGTGGTTGCTTCAAACAATGCCATGTATGCCCCAGTATCAGGTAGACCACCATCTGGAGATGGACAGACCATATCCGGGTGTGAGGCCACCATTGGCACGCCTTTGTGTAGTAGAATAGAAGCGGTTTCTAATTTTTCATAGGTAATTTCTGTATCATAGCCAAGCACAACATATTGCGGAGATTTTGATTTAGTAGAAATCCCCTTGACCTCCAACATAGAACGCATACCTTCTGTTCCAACTAGATAGGTTTCTGTGACATTATTGGATGATAACCAAGACAGGAGGTCATGAGTTGATAGCAACACGTCTTCGGCAGTGCATGGGATTCCAAACTTGTGCAATTTCTCCACATATGCATCCACTGAACGAGATGAATTATTCGACAAGAAGAATCTTTGAATGCCTTGTTGTTCACAGCGATTGAGGAATTCAAGCGCGCCTTCGATTAATTCACCACCGAGATAAATGGTACCATCGAGGTCAAGGAAAACTGCTTTTATCCCCTCAAGTGGATTATCCTTCATGCCCCACCCTCCGGTCTTCCCATGACAAGTCTTTCTCAAAATAAGAAGGTACGAAGCAGATACCACCTGGAGTGTAAATTGCCCTGCGCTTCTTTACTTGCAATCATATCTGTGAATAATTTTTGTATTTTTGGTTTTTTTGCCGCTTTCTTCAAGGCCCAATTCATAAGGAAGGTTTTACGAGATAATTTCTGTAATTTTAGAGAGTTTGTTAACTCATCACCCAATTCTTCCCAGATGGCATCTTGATATTCTTTACCAGATTTGATGGTAATTTCACCATTTTTTAATATTGAATCCGCCGCTACTTTTGCAGAGAAAAGGGCATTTCCAATTCCTTCACCGGAGAATGGATCAACAAGGCTTGCTGAATCGCCAATTAATAATACACCATTCGCAAAGGCCCTTCGCGGCTGTAATACAGTATTTTCTCTGGGTGACCCAAATGGTAACTGCCACCCCTTTCCACTTCCTTCTTGCATTTTTGCAGCAGAAAACCTTTTTTTGAAAATTGGATGATTGTTGATGAGGTCTGCTTGCATATCTCGTAATTTCTGTTGTTGCTTATCTAATTCTGAAAGCACCATTCCAATTCCTACGTTGACAACACCATTTCCTACCGGAAATAGCCAGAGGTATCCCGAACTACCCTTGAGAAAGTGGATTTCAATGGCGCCTTCATTTACATTGCAACCTTCTACATCAGTCCAGTATTCCCGCCAGCCACCACAGTAGTGTTCTCTATTCATTAACTCTTCAGAATATGTCTCCTTTACTACGGCGCGGGCAACCGGGCAAGTATATCCTGCAGCCCCAATAATCATCGGCGCAAAAAAGTCTCCAAGATTTGTTGATACTCCAGAAAATATTCTATTATCACCTTCTTCGTTATTGTGGATAATCTTCTTCACATTGCAAGACTGGGCGACGACCCCCCCTCCTTGGATTACTAATTCCGTAGCTCTTTCGAATAACATTCTATCGAAAATAATTCGAGGTAATGAATATCCTGACGCTTGTTTTTCTACCTCTTCTTTTGGTAATGGAATTTTCACGGGTATTCCATTTGGGGCCCCGAAGATGATGCTTGTGACTTTGAAGTGTGGGTTATTTTCTAATCTTGGTTTTACACCTAATGCCGCAACATGAGATAGCGATTTACCACCCACTGCATCCCCACAGACCTTGTCCCTCGGCCAACATCCTTTTTCTAAAAGCAAGACTTTTTTATTTTCCATAGCCAAGTAAGCAGCAGCAGCAGAACCAGCAGGCCCACCGCCTACTATAATGACATCAAATGTAGACCCAGATTTTGGTTCAGGGCCACTATCGAAGGGCGCCTCCCAGAATTCAACCTCGCCCATACTTAGTAGCGCGGACATAACTTAGCCTTGAGCATCATGGCTACTTCCCAGCCGCGATACCATACTGCTGCCAATAACGGCCCTAGGAACACAAGTTTTTTTCGCTTTGCTGAATCTATCCACCTTCCATAAACAAAACTGTGCGACAATACCCCAAGCATGATGCCCCCCCCTCTCAGGCCACTCACATGGGACAGGCCGTGCAACGACGCCAAGCCATAGGGTGGCTTTTTTTGGTCACTCTTGTTTGGGGCGGTACATTCGTTTGGATGAAAGAAGTCCTCAATGCTGCAGATAGTTATTTGACGACTTGGCACCTTGCTTCAGTTGTTGCATTTATGATTGTCATAAGGTTCACAATTGGTGTCATTTCATTATCTATATTCAATAAAAATGCTAGAAGCGGATTGAAAGATATTGATGCTTGGAATGGAGGGTTAGTTTTGGGCCTCTTATTGTGGGCTGGGTTTCTAACTCAAATGTTAGCAATTGATGAGATTACGCCGGCAGTATCAGCCTTTTTGACCAGCCTCTATGTTGTTTTTACCGCTTTAATCGGCCTTGTTTTACGCAAGCACCCGTTGAGTGGATCTTTGGTAGTGGGGGTTTTACTCGCAACCTTAGGGGCCGGCTTTATTGACGGACCTCCCCAAATTTCATGGGGTTGGGCAGAATTAATCACCGTATTTAGTGCCTTTATTTTTGCAGTTCATATCGTCGCAACAGATGTAATCACAAAACGCGTTGACCCTGTAAGGCTGACCATGACGTCTTTCATCGTAGTGATTTCTGCATCTGTATTTACACTCTTAATTTCCTTGCTTTTATCCCCAGCGGGCTCTCCTTCAATCGGAGATTTATTCTCTCTATTATTTCACTGGGATATTGTTTTGTGGTTATTCCTCTTGGGTTTCCTTGGCTCATTCATCGCAATCTTACTCCTCAATATCTATCAACGCTTTCTTCATCCCGTACATGCTGCAATCATCTATGCCTTCGAGCCCGTTTGGGCAACAATCTATGCATTATTCGTTGGGTTGAATGAATTCACATTCTGGCTATTTGTTGGCGGCGGGCTTTTGTTACTCGGGAATCTTATTGTTGAATCTAGACCAAACCAGATTACTGATACTAGTGAGGAATAGGACAAGAATGAAACCGACCTCTCATCAGGCCCAATCCATGGTGCTACCTGCGAGAACCTATGAGGACGTTGTTTCTGCAATTGGAGACACCCCATTAATCAAATTAAATCAA
>DUDM01000003.1 GCA_012959275.1 Candidatus Poseidoniales archaeon | reverse complement strand
ACACTTCCTTCAATGTTTGATGGTGAGTGGGTTTCAGTCCAGTGCTCGTCTTCAAGCCTCGGACTGTCTCACCACGATATGCATCACTGGGCCAAGTCTGGGAGTAGACGCTTGTGCTTGTCTAAGCAGAAAATGAACGCTTCACCGAGTGCCCGAACACTGGGTGCAGAGTGAGCGGCAATTTTCTCAAGCACAAGCCAAATTTTGAATTGTGCTTACTTGAGCACAAATAGAGCCCCTGTGTTCAAAGGATTATTTCTGTGTCCGGACCAAACTATTTATTGTGGCCTTGAAATCATTCATCATGGGAGAAGGTAGCCCGCCCCCTACGATTATTATTGATAATGATGAGGCTGATGAGCCGACAACACCCGAAACCACGGAATATGATAAATCATCCAAAGTCGAAGATGTTTCATATCAGTTTAGTTGGGTGAAAGCTGGCTTGTGGTGCTTCTTTTTCTTAATCGTCTTCGTTATCTTCATGATTTTAGCCCGAAACGGTTTGTTGGGGTTACGAGTATTCCATTTCTTCAAGGCTTCTTGATTCTGGGCCAAGTCAGGGAGTGGCCTCCGTATCGGCCCACTGAAGACCCCATCAAAACGGATATTCTATTCGAGAAGGTTTTGTAAACGTGTCCATATTATTGCTCAAATGGGAACCATTCACCATCTGAACCTTCATAGCGGTACCAGTGAAGTTCTCCATAGGAATACCATTCATAGCCGCTACCATCCACCGAAGTTGGCTCTTGGTCAGCACTTGGCCCTGATCTTAGTGGAGAGGGTTCCTGATCATCATGATGCATCATGACCTCGATAGATTCAGATGAAATCGGTTCGATTGATTCCGAAAGATAATCCTCTGCTACATCATCATCAAACTCACCTCGTCCCACCGATTGCGAAGTCCTATAGAACAATGCTCCAGCGATTGCAACTATAACCAATAGACCAACAACAGTAACAAGAAAAGAAACCGAACCAGAGGTGTCTCCCGAAAGTTCATCAGTTGTAGAATCAATGTCTTTTGAGGGCAAGGAACGGTTGATTTGAACTTGCCCCATATCACTTGTTTCGGGACCATAAACGTCGTTTTCTACGGTTAAGAACCATTCAATCGACCGATTAATTTCCAATGAACCGTTTGCGAGAGATATCGAAAGGCGTCCAGATTCACCCGGCACCAGGAACAATGATTCACTAATCAGTGAGGCATTCAGCGGGTGTAAGAACTTCAATGTTGTAGGAACAAAGCCGTCATTGAATACCTCACAAGAAACTGCCTCTGAGCCATCTGAAGTTCTCACATTGAGGTTCGTCACCGAACAAATTGAGTCAACATTAAGATCAAATGAAGACGTGAAGTTCAGCACGATGTCCCGAGTGAAGCAACCTTCACTCTGATTCACATCACAGGCCTCTATGGTGAATGTCATGAGTGGTTCAAGTGAATTCTCAAGCGAAACAAAGGCTTCAAACACTCCATTACTGGCGCTAAATTGTTCACTGATTGAACCGTTTGTATCAACCAGTGTAATCTGACCTGACCCCGTCCTCCAGGTCACATTTCCAATGATTTGGAGGGATGTTTCATTGTAAGCATTTACCGTTATATTTCCATCAACCCAGGCCGGGAGTACCGCGAACGAATATGTTCCGTTACCGCTATGAACAGCTTGATTTCCTACATCGTCCTCTAGTTGAATGACAATCGTATAGTGACCCGGTTCGAATTCATCGGTTTCAAACATCAGACTTGAAGAATTCAGTAAGGTTGGAAGAATGTTCTTGAAATCCAAAACGATACTTCCTTGAACGATAGAAATGCTTCCCGAGGTTGATTCACCTTCTTGTCCGGACCACGACATGTTGACAAATTGTGGTGATCCTCGTTCCACCTCATCATTAAAATCAACAACTGATAGAACGGGTCCTTGGCTGTCAACCAAGAACAACGCGGCGTCTTGCCCATCGTTGAGGCCGTCGGAATCTACCTCAGCGAGGCCGTTATTCTCACGCATGTCCACTTCAACACCCCATAGACCGAGGTGGTCACGGTTTGGTTGCCAGAGTACAACATAGGCTGATTCGGATTCTGACCAATTCATCGTCAGTTCAACCGTACCCACGAACTGGTGAGTTAGATGTAGGTTCACATCTAGTGACATGCGCTGGTTCGTATCGGTAACGGTAAATTCAAACATTGCCCCGTCGATATCCCATAAATTGCCAGGTGCACCCGTTAAAGGACTGGTTCCTACAATACTTAGCGAGGCTACATCAGGTGCACTAGGGTTGATTGTGAGTATGTAGGTCGGACGTGGAGATACTTCGTTGAGATTATGATCCAAAACACGGAATGTAAGGTTCAGTTGCTGCGTTGAATCTGCATTCATATCATCGGTTGACATCATGAGATAATATCCTTGCAAGGCAGAAGCATATGAAAATACAGTTGCGGTTCCAAAGCCATCGCTTTCCTGCCAGTCATGACCCAACAGTTGGACCGTTAGATCGAGTTCTTTCATGACATCAAAGAGAACAAGACTGTAACTATCTCCAACGCGAACATCTGGTGTTGGTTCGCCACTTTTACGGTGTTGTATGAAGTTTATCTCAGGAGCGTATGTGTCTTCCCATTCAAAGGATGGAGCATTGATGGTATAGGAAAAAGCAGGCGTTCCCGCTGACGGTGGTGAAGCACTAAGAGTGAACGGATGCTGTAATGGTCCAAGGCAAACCCCGTCGGTTGACTCATAGAAAGAAAAACATTCTGAGAGAATCATCGTATTGACTTGGGAGCTAATCTCAACCGTACTTGAAAACGACCATGGCATCCAAAGGTGACCAAAGGTCATTGAAGTCGTTCCTTGCATAGAAACACTGACGTTGAGCGTTACCCACTGCATCCCTTCACCGTCTTCCCAAGGAGATGCTGATTGAATCAAATATTGCAGCACTTGTGAATCAAATCCGATATCATGCCCTTCCTCCTTCCAATCCAACAGCGAGGAATTGACAACGGTCGAACCGATTTTCGCTTCATAAAAGTGTGCGGGTGGATAGTCAGGAGGGCCAATAGATGTCCAGCCCATCCACACGCTGACATCGTCTAGGAGCGTTGCGTTAAACGGTACAGCAAACGTGAAACTGTGCAATTGAGATGAACTCGTGTTGATTACGGAATCTGTAAATCCAATTGTTGTATTATGGTACTCCATGGCCGTTGGAATCCCATCGTAATGGAATGCTGTATTTTCAAGTGTCGTCCATGCAGAAGTTTGGAGGGCTATTGCAGTGAGTACCGGAGATGCTGATAATGAACGATTAAAGTCATATTTCACCTGAATCCAATGGTGTCGGGGTATCCACGTTCCGTTGAGGGGGAGCTCACTCCACTCACTCCAGTGCTCCCAGGATGTGTCATTACCTTCAATGGTCCAACGGTAGTGGGCGGTGAGAGATGAATTTGCTGGGACTGAAACGGTATGAGTCAAGTAAGCAAACGACGCTTGTTCTATTTGAGTTTCAATCGCTTGGGATATGAAGGATCCGTTGTTCAAGGTGACGTTTACAGTGGAGATATATCCCGCCCATGTGGACGTTGTAACGGCCCCGCTCGAACCCGAAGTTCCGTCAATACCGTCAATTCCCGTTCCGTATTTTAGACCCTTTGCACCACCAGAACCAGAGCTAGATTGAACGGTTCCAGAATTGGTGTAACCACCCGATTGAGTGCTGACTAAAATACGGCCGCCAGCGCCGCCTCCACCACCGTCTCCGCCGTCATACATACCGAAACCTACTCCGTTTTGGGCTCCATCGGCGCCAGCTCCTCCATCACCGCCATCGGTGCTGATTCGACCGTACGTACCGACATTGAGGGTGTTAGTTTGAATGAAAATTGATCCTCCTGAACCACCTCCCCCACCAGAGCCACCCGGACCTGTACCGCCCGACGATTGGCTTCCTGCATCACCGTCTCCTCCATCGGCTTCAATTGACCCGTTTACAAGAATAGTATCGGCGTAAATTTGGATGTAGCCGCCGCCTTGGCCTCCGTAAACTGCAGAATGATAACTACTGGAAACACCGCCACCTTGACTTCCACTTTCGGTTCCATTTCCGTAGGTTGATCCTCCAGAACCTCCATTGGCACCTCCGCCAGAGCCGCCAGAGCCGCCGTGGCCTGCTCCGCCACCGCCGTCGTTTCGACCGTTGCTCGACGTCAACGTGCTCGCCCCAACTCCCGAACCACCCGTCGCAAGGTCATCTGCTTGAATGGATGTACCTTGACCGACAATCAAGGTATTGACATAGAGAATCAAATCTCCGGTGGCGACGATGGAACCACAGGAAACGGAACCACACGTAAGTTCCAATGTATCATAGGCGTGAACTCCGCTCCAACTGACGCTGTTGAGGAGCGATGAAGAATTATTTCCAGATTGAGATGGGCCGAACGACGCTGTTTGCAAGGCGATAGAAGTGCCATCCGAGACCGTCCCGTTCATGGTTCCGTTCAAACCTCCGTTTGAGACTGAATAGGTTTCTGTTGAACTAACTTCAGTCCCTTCAAGGCTCACATTGACTGAACCCGATGTCATGGAGTATCCCGCTTCAAGGGGAATGTACACTTCTACGGAGTCTCCGACTTGCTTTGACTCCTCTACCTTTCCATACGCAAAAGTGGATGAAGAAAGGGAATTTACTAGCTTGGAGGGCGGATCGGCAGCAAGGACGTCAGGAGAAGTAGGTTCCATAATGAGAGGAAGACATGCGCTTCCAATAAAGAGAAAAACAACGATGCTCGACACGAAAACCCGGGTTCGCATAACATAACCGAGGGCTCATCAAGTAAGAAATGAGTTGGTCCAATGAGTTGACAAACGCTTGGACCAATCTTGAG
The DNA here is from genome assembly GCA_012959275.1 of Candidatus Poseidoniales archaeon. Taxonomy (GTDB): domain Archaea; phylum Thermoplasmatota; class Poseidoniia; order Poseidoniales; family Poseidoniaceae; genus UBA226. The sequence goes on along the minus strand of DUDM01000003.1, from coordinate 41,177 downwards.
GTCTGTCTTTGGTTTGAAAATCCCCTCACTCAGTTTACGTCACTAAGAAGCGAGACTTGTAAGGCATGTAACTCTGCAAGTCCTTTCTCTGCAAGGTTGAGTAATGCATCATTCTCGGCTCGAGAATATGTTGCTTCTTCGCCAGTACCTTGAATCTCAACGAAACGGTCATCGCTGGTCATGATGACATTCATGTCCACATCAGCATTACTGTCGAGGATATAATCGAGGTCGAGCCAAGTCGCTCCGTCTATCAGACCGACGCTGATGGCGGCGATATCGTGTTCCATGACTGCATTTTCATGAGCAGTTGCTGCATCACCAGTTAGGGCAGCAGGAATGAAACCTGCACGGCTCTGCTCGAAGGTCGGACGTTGTTCAAGAGGTAAGCAAGTGCCTGAAGAGATTAGTCTGCGCACTGCAAGGCGAAGGGCAATTCCTGCTGCTGTTATCGAAGCACAGCGGGTGCCTCCATCAGCATTGAGGATATCACAATCGACATTCAATGAGATAGGTCCAAGCGCCTCAAGGTCGACTGCTGCACGCAGTGAACGGGCGATTAGCCTCTCGATTTCGAAGGTTCGGCCTTTTGCACCTCTGCGCTCACGACGGAAGCGAGAATCGGTTGAACCAGGGAGGAGCGAATATTCAGCATTGACCCAGCCCTTGGTAGAATCTCGAGGGAACCAGCCAGGGAGGCGTGCATCCTTAGAGACGCAGACAAGAACAACGGTATCTCCTTGCTTGTAAAGAAGAGACACGAGAGCATTGGAAGTGAAATCGAATTCCACTGATACCCCTCTCATCTGGTTTGGGTCACGGTCTGTTTCTACACCGGTTTTGAATTTGGCCATGGGCTGGGCGATGGCCCTTGCTCAATCAACCCTTCGTATACCTCAAGTTGAAGAAAGGGAGGCCTCTGGAAAATCCATGAGGCAGCCTGAGCCGGTTATTTGCGCAGTTGCAAGAACACCAATTGGCAAGTTCCTTGGTGGCCTTTCTTCGATGAGTGCTGTTGACCTTGGAGTTGTTGCTGTCAAGGCCGTTATTGAGCGCAGTGGCGTTGATGTTGGCATGGTTGATGAGGTATTATTCGGCCAAGTTCTGCAAGCAGGTGCTGGCCAAGCGCCTGCAAGACAAGTCGCTTTAGGAGCAGGACTTCCAAATTCAATCGCTGCTACAACTATCAACAAGGTTTGCGGCTCTGGATTGAAAACCGTCATGCTGGCTGCAACCGCCATCAGAGCAGGTGAACACCGCTGCATCATTGCTGGCGGAATGGAGTCGATGTCAAAGGCACCGCATTTCATCAAGGATGGACGCAAAAGGCGCAGACTTGGGGATTTTGAAATGCATGATTCTCTAATTCATGATGGTTTGTGGGATGTCTACAATAACGTGCATATGGGCAATACTGGCGAAACGGTTGCCAAGGAACATGGAATCAGTAGAGAGGATGCTGATTCATTCTCAGTTCGCAGTCATACTCGTGCTGCACAAGCCTGGGATAATGGCTGGTTTGATTGGGAAGTTGTACCAGTTTCCGTACCACAACGACGCAAAGACCCAATATTGATTGAGAGAGATGAAGGCTTCAGGGGAGAAACAAGCATGGAAAGTCTTGGAAAATTACGAGCGGCCTTCGACAAAGATGGACAGGTAACTGCTGGTAATGCAAGTCAGATTTCTGATGGAGCGGCGGCAGTATTGGTTGTAGACCGCGCGCTCGCTGAAGAACAAGGGTGGGAAATAATCTGTACAATCGTTGACCAAGTAACCTGCGGGGTTGAACCTGCAAAGGTCATGAGTGCGCCAATTCCTGCGATTCAGATGCTATTAACGCGCAATGATTTGGCTGTTGATGATGTTGACCTGTATGAGCATAACGAGGCCTTTGCTGCTGCATCATGTTCAGTTGCCAAGGTCATTGGGATTTCAGATGATAAATTCAACGTCCATGGGGGGGCTGTTGCACTTGGCCATCCATTAGGAGCCAGTGGAACTCGTTGCTTAATCTCCATGATTGGAGCGATGAGAAGATTGGAGTTGAATAGTGGAATCGTAACACTATGTCTTGGTGGCGGTAATGCTGTTGCAATGCTCATCCAAATTTGAATAATCCATGGTCCTTACCAACATCACAACTACCTGGAACAACCGGCAAAATATCATCTGTTGACAATCCTGTTGCCTTAGCAATCCTAACTGCTAATGCATCTTTCTTTTCTCGACCGGGGGTTATGGATGCCCATCTATCACAAATTTTCTCGACCATATCCCTCTCACCACACATCAATAATGGCACCGAATTGATGCAAACTAATCCGATTGCTAAATCCAATTGTACATCGCGATGCCAGTTTCTCTGACCACGGATTATGAATGCTCCTTTGCCAATGTATTCGCCAGATTCTGCGGTCTTGGATACTTGCCCTGGCTTTGCCCAGAACACCGTACCTCCTGCTCGTCCTGCATTCCATGCTCTACTCCAAGCCAGTGACATTGAGACTGCTTGTTGTTGGGCCGCTTCACTAAATTCAGCGACTCCAATCTCGTCGACCAAACGGAAGGCTGGAACACCTTCTGGTAAAGTGGATGGGGGATGTAAATCCTCAATGAATCCAGCCTTTAATTTCATTATTCCAGATGCTGCGCCGTGAAGGTCGGCGTGAACATAGCGGTCATCACTTCGGAGATGTTTCTTTACTAACATGTCATTGCCTTTTGCATCCCTTCCTCCAACCATAAGATGCATGCCATCGAGAATTGTCCAACGGTGATTTTCAAACCAAAGGCGTCTAGAACGTTTTACTCCTGCAAGGCGTCCACTGGTTTCTATCTTCAAGGCGTTTTTACGGGCCTTTGCGAGTTGTCTGCGAGTAACTTCTACTGCTTCTACTGCTCCTGCACCCTTCTCTTTCTGTTTACGCCCCTTTTCGAACCAGCGTTGAGCATTTTGATGGACGGTTTCATCAAGGCTCAATTCTACTCTCGAACCAGTTGCTGAACCATCTTCTGCGGGAAGAATTGCCGTTATACTGCGCTCGGCAGGATTGGCCGCCTCGATCCATTCCATATCTTTGACTAAGGATTTAACGCCCTTCCAGCCTATGCTTTCCACCGCTTCTCTAGTTTGATGAAGTAGACTTTCCACGTGTGTCCATGCTTCGGTTATCTCAAGGCCAAGGGATTGCATTTTCTCAACTTGGACAGTGAATTTTTCCAAGGCTGATTCTTGTTGGGCTAAACGACGTTCTAGGGTTTCAACTGGGCTACTTGCCATCCGTCCTTGTGAAGTAGTCTTGGCCATCTCTTCCTCTCTCCTAGCAAGAGCAAAAGCGTCATGGGCCCCTCTCCATGTATCAATGGCGATTGCCATCGAAGGCATTGCAATGGTTTTCTTGCCTTCGTGGGCTGGTAATAAGAGCGGGGTTGCTTCGACGACATGCTCAGAGTAATCCTTGTCTTCCTCTATTTCGGGTGCATCATCTGAAAGAATCAACCAAGCACCGCTACCTTCTGATAAATCACTTAACAAACTCTGCAAGGCTACAGATACACTGACTGCATCAGCATCGACCGACATGACAGATGGTTCTGCATTGGCCAAAGAACAAACTGCATGGGCATAAGCGCCCCCGAGATTAGCCTTGCCGGCTAGAGTTCGTACTAGGTCTCTATCGCTATCTTTGAGCAATTCCTTCATCGCTTCACCATCCAGAGTATGAGGGTCAAGAGCTTCTGGTGGGAATAGATATGGCTCACCTCGCTTCAAGGTTCGTCCTGCGTACTTGGCATGGGTCAAAGGCTGAATGATGGTATGGCTCTCATCGGTCAGGATGACATTTCCATCGCGGAAACATTCGATGACCAAATGTCTAGGACCCATGCGTGAATCAAATGTTAGAACTAAAATCCTATCAAAGCCATGCTGCTCAACCGATTCAAAGCGAGCATTTCCAAGATGCTTACGCAGTAGCATGGCAAAAGGGCTGGGCTGTTGGGGCATCGGTCTATCTCGATTGGAGAGATAGATTCGCTTGCCTCGAACGATAATAAAATCCTGTTGCTTTCCCTCTTTGGGATTCAAACGAATAACCAATTGTTCGTGGTGGGGTTGGTATACTTTTTTCATCCAACCACCACATAGAAGTCGCAGTTCAGCAACCATCCTGCGGATGTCAAAACCACTCATCTGTTCTCGCATGAATACCCCCGCCTCAGAGTGGGCTCCACAAGCCATCCTGTGAATCTATCCTTGAGCAGCGTTGCCAAGAGAGCAAATGAGAGAGAGTCTGTTGTCTAGCCAAAATCGGATGTGCATTTGGAGTATCGGCATATGCAAGAAGAGCGATGTCATCAAGTGAAGAAGTACCATCTTCAACGATTGAAAGAACCTTATCATGGCGTATTTGCCGGTGCTTCAGGTAATGATTGAAGACCTTTTGCGGCAAAGGAAGCACTGGTCCATGAGCAGGGAACAATAAGTGGGCATTGATATTATTCAGGCGTTGTAATTGCTCTAGATAAACTTCCATATTTCCCTCAGCAGGTGGAATCAAGATGGTGCCAATTCCTGCCACCATATCTCCAACAACAAGTCCGGCATCTGAATTCAAACAGACATGTCCAGGACAATGCCCAGGAGTAATCAATGCCGACCAAAGACTGTTGCCGGTTGGATTCTTCAAGACGATGATGTCGCCATCAAGAAGAATGCGCGAAGCACCAGATGCCAAGGCATCAGCAGTTTCCTGCGAAGCCCAAACTTCCGCTGGCATCAAAGCCAATAGAGCATCAATATCTCCCAAATGGTCCATGTGCCGATGGGTGAATAAGTAAGCAAGCAAAGTACCTCCTGAATCACTCATTCGTTGTAGTGCACGCGAAATTCGGGCAATCCCCTCTTCACTCCTGACAGCAGGGTCAACCAGAATATGCTCTCCACCGGCCATTCCCAACAAGTAAGAATTGGTGGTTGTAGCAGGAGGTAAGGTAGCGGTAGGGATTGGAATACATTCAACCCCAGGTGCAAAAAGAATTGTCCTCTCAGGAGGTTGCCTCAAACAGATATCATCTGCAATTTCTTGCATTGAAGAAAACTCAGATTGTAAATCTACTACTTCCTGTAAAATTGTCACAATTGGAGGAGGTATTTTTATTTCATTTGCATACCATTCTTGCAATGCAATTGAAGGTTTAATCCAACGGAACTCATCAAACTCAGTTTGACCCTCCAAGGCTGGTTCTGGGACTTCTGAAGTACAATGCATGAACATAAACCGATTCTCAAAACGCATAGAGGCAAATTCTGGAGTTGTACGTCGCGTCAATTCAATGAAAGCATCGACTTGCAAGGGTAAATCACCGGACATTACCGCCTTCATCCATTCTGATTTATCAGCGAGTATTCTGTCTCTCAAGGCAGGATTGACACGGAATAATTGACCTCTTTCAGATACTGCGAATCCTAATTCTTCAACTAATTCACGATGCATTCCGGCATGGGTCGCAGCCTCTACAGCATCTTCCATTTGAGCCAATGATGGAATCAATTCTACTGCACTTCGGTCAACTCGCCCTATCCCACCCCCTGGAAATGCCCAGTATCCTGGAAAGGCTGGAAGTTCATCTACACGGCGAGCCAGCAATAATTCAACTCCCTCATCGCCATCCCTTGTCAGCATCAAAGATGCACTTGGACGCGCCGCTCTGGCTTCCACTCCGCGGATGTCCATTCCTCTGGGAGGCTCGCTCATCGAATGCACGAAGAGGAAGTGGGCTTCAAGCCATCCTCCCTCATCGCCTCTAACATGAGCCGCGCTGACCCCCTCGCCCCACTGCTTGAGCAGATGGCCGAAGAAGAAGTAGTCAAGGGCAAGAGGAGAGCCATTGGTAAGTTAGCAACAGGCTGGTTCATCGCCTTCCTAATGATTGCCAGTATCTCGCGCTGGTTCATGCACAGGCTTGCCTAATGACAGTACAGGTTGAATTGAAATATGCAAGGCATCACGGCGCCCTGAAAGCCCCTTAGTGTAGCGGTCCATCATGTGAGACTCTGGATCTTGCGACGACGGTTCAAATCCGTCAGGGGCTACTCAACATCAATAAGCGTCTCTGACGGATTTGAACCTAGCGTGAACTGAACATCAGTCAACATCATGGCTGTTCACGCGTCGGTTCAGAAATCATAACCTATTATCACTTAGCGTGATTTCTGGAACATAAAGATCACCTTTAGGGCTACTCATAATCAACCTTTAACTCAGGATTTTTTTCATAGAACCCAGGCGCATTGCCGTTAATCAGGTTTTGAATAGTTTCTTCTTCATTACCGAGGGGCGCAGCAGCAATCAGTTCACGATAATATTTCTCTGCCTCTTCTTGGTTGCCCCAATTATTATGTAGATTTGCAATTCTATTCAACCCTCTGGAGTAGTAATAGTAGACAGATTTGTTTGTGTCTCCAGAATCTATCATTGACTTCGTTTCCTCAATAACCTGTTCAAAGAGTTTGAACTTACGTGATAGTCCTCCTTGGTCAGAATAGATTTTTGCAAGAGTGAACAGACAGTGAATCCTACTGACATCATGTTCCTTTCCTGCAAGACCGTACATGGTGGAGGCAAAGTCAAATGCGGAGATTGCCCAGAATATGTTCTTCTGAACGGATGCCCACTCTATCAGTCCCAGAGCGATTTCGTTCCACACGTATTCAGCGGAAGTATTGTCAGATTCAAGTGATATTTTGGTTTCGATTTCCTCATACCCTCTTCCATTGATAATCGAATCAATCAACCATTTCACCAACTCCTTTCCCTCACTATCTTCTTTCCCATTCTCTTCTTCATTTTTCATCTCATATTCTTTTTCCATTTGTATCACCTCATTCATCTAATCTCTCTCTCATGAAATCCCATATTGAAAGGTATGATGTCCTCAGTTCCACATCTGAAACATGCGATTTGAAGTCATCATACTCCATGTTAATCAGTACCTCTGCAATAACCTCAGCAACCATCTCACGCGAGATTGCTGCGCGATATCTGTAGTCTGCGTCTGGCAGAATAATGATTTCAGCGTCTGGCCAAAGATGAGTGATGTGGTCATCTCTCCTGGCCCGTACGAGCAGGACCTCAGGGTCATCTCTGTGGGCCACGATGCTGATCCAGCCTTCGGTATGCGCAATCCACATTCAGGCCACCTCCTTCTGCCAGGTCTTATTTCTATGCGAATCAGAATCAATCTGCAAAGTGCAGAACCATCTTTGAAACTCCTTTGGAGTCTTGTCATCTGGCAATTCAATCTCTCTTGTTTCGCCAATATACTGGTGAGAATCTTTTACAATATCAGGATATTCATTACGTAACCATATCCCAAAGTTTTGCGAGGGAGGAAGGATGCCTCTCTCTTCCATCAAACGTGTACTAATCATGTTCTCTGCTGCTTTATGGGATGCTGCCTCGGTTCTGCAGGGCTTAGTCCATTCCCACAGAAGGGAATGAGCCACGAAAGTGATGAATCTAGTAGAGGTACCCATTCAGGCCACCTCCATGCCGATTTCTTTGATTGGACTAGCCGCAGGGCCAGTGGAACCACTCGCTTCGTCTTCCTGACGGCCTGCGGCTATGTTCTCCTCAAGTGGACGTATCACAGTATACGGACCAACTTCAAGTTCAGCATTCAGATGACCGAATGTGATCCTCATTTGCTGCAGTGTAAGAAGGCAGATAGGGTGATCAACTACCGTGATGCATCTGACAATGCTTGAAGATATATTCTGCAAGATCACACCATAATCGCGCTCTTCATGCACAAGTCCAGTCATATTTTCTGATAGCAATGACGATGCCCAAGATAGAGCTTCGTTCTCAAGTGCTACTTCTTTTTCTGTCTCGCTCAGTTCTGGCAATCTGTCTATCAGGTCATTACTGCTACTGTCGTTTGTATTTTCTTCCATTTTCATTCCTCTCATTGTTTTTCTCGGTGGCGGGAAATGTAACAAAAATATACTCAATAACCGGATGGCTATTTTCTGTAATATTACACGCCCCCTCCAGTAGTAGATAAGGTTAGGTTGTATATAAGTCCGCCCCCTAAAGGGGGCGGAGGTCTTGAGAGAGGGGATGATTTCAAAATTATAACATTCAAAAATAGGATTTGTAATCTTTCACTGATATCAACTCCATTATTCAATTCTAAGAGGATTTAAAGTTCCTCATTATTCAATCCTAAGTTGGTTTATATAAGATTTGAATCACTCATTATTCAATTCTAAGTTAGTTAATTTAGGATTTAAAGTTCCTCATTATTCAATCCTAACTTGGTTTATATAAGAATACAAATCAAATATCTCCTTAATTCCACCCAACTCTTTACCCACCCCTAAAAACCCCCAGCCTTTTTCAGACATCATGACAGAGGCACATCTCCGCATTGAGGGCCTGTCATTTCGCCATCAAATTCCCGCTCCAACAATCAGAAATCCAACTAAGAAACGACTTGGGGCTGGGCTGCATGATATCTCATTCGACCTACCAAAAGGTTCGATTACAGGGTTGGTTGGCCCAAACGGAGCAGGGAAAACAACTCTCCTTCATCTTCTAAGTGGACTCAGATCCCCGGATTCTGGCAGCATAGAAATAGCAAATGAAAGATTTAGGGACCTCAAAAAACAAGATGCTGGGCGCAACAAAGTAGGACTGATGCCCGATACTGTCAGGTGGCAAGGGAACTCAACTCCAAAACAAGTCCTCCACAGATTATCGTTGATGAATAATAGCAAGGTTGGAGACCTATTGGAATTAGTTGGACTTAGCAGTCGCACAGACGAGGCACTAGATAGATTGAGCACCGGAATGGGTCAGCGTCTATCATTGGCAACTGCCTTACTTGGAGAGCCCGAGATTTTACTGCTCGACGAGCCATTCACTGGACTTGACCCCGTTGCCCAGAAAGCCTTGAAGAAATTAACCAGAGAATTAGCAGATAGAGGTACAACCATTCTAATTTCCTCACATCTATTGAATGAACTAGAATCTCTTGTTGACCGAGTTATTCTCCTGCACCACGGACAAGTGGTTATTGAAGGGGAAATCAGGGCAATAAAACGCAATTTGAAACTTGATAAGGTTTTATTATTGAAGGGAGAAAAAGGAGACCCATTGCCATTGATTAGTGAAAAGGTCATCCACTCTTCAATAAATGGCAACTGGAGCATTAGTGTGGAAAATGAAGATGGTTGGTCAAGAAAAAGGCTGACAAAGTTAGTCCAAAAACTCAGCGAAAATGGTTGCATTCCTTACCATGTCGAAGTAAAAACTGCAGATTTATCCGATATCCTTGAGGCTACAACCGGTATAGATGGTATGGGTTTGAGTGAGCATGCGATGGTTCCACTCAGTAAAATGGAGGTCGAAGAAGAATGAACCCAATTCTGGCTCTGGCCTTTGATGATGCTTGGTCTAAGGCTCGCTCAACGAGGATGATTATCCTGCTTCCATTACTGACATTATTCATCTTAGGTGCCTGTTGGGGCCTATCTGATCCTGATGCAACATTACCTTCTTCGATAAGTGCAAATACTCCTTTTGAGGTGCTTTTCGTGGCTTCACTTTTTATCCTATTATCGAGCACACTCGGAGTTGTGTTATTCGGTTTTGATGGCATCAGTAAGGATAGAATTTCAGGTGTTTTAGCGATTCAATTATCGCAGCCAATGGCTCGCCGTAGCCTTGCATTATCGATGCTCTTAGGCACCCTTTTACCGGTCCTCATACCAACTTTGTTGTTGAGTATTTTAGGTATTATTCTGATAAAGGTTCAGATGGGAGAATGGCCGAATTTTGCTGATATCGCATTATTTTTAGGTGCCACAACATTACTGTTATTCTGGTATGCAACAATTCAGATGTATGCCTCAAGTTTGGCTAAAGACATGGGCTCTTCGATAAGTTTGGGAATCGGGGCTTGGCTATTGTTCACGATGGTATGGCTGCTGGTGACGGTGCTGCTGGCTTCGGCTTTTGGAGTGGATGCAACCGATACTTCCAATGCAGATTTTGAGGAGTTCTCGGCCAAGGTTGACCTGCTTTCCCCGAATGGAGTTTACCACCTTCTGCTGGAGATGCGGGTGGGGGATGATATTAGTCGTACAATTTCGCCTTTTTGGGTGGTGACTTCGGCTGTGGGGTGGACTGTTTTGCCCCTTTGGGCTTATATTCGGCGTTTTCAGAAGATGGGTGCATAATGGTAGTTCTCTGCCAATTAAACACAACACCTATGCACGTTCCGCCATGTCGCCAAAGCATGAGGAGTCTTATTTCACGACAAGCGGGCATTTTGGTAGCAATGCTGATAGTTGCATCATTAATTCTTTCAGGTATTCCATCGAGCGACTTGAAGCAAGTCCATGAAGTTGAGGAAACTAGCGGTCGCCAATTAGGTGATGTCGATTGTTCCAATTATACCTTTGAAGATTTATTTGCCTATAGCCACGCCAGTTTCGATGTCGACTTTCAGGACGACTGGGCAAGTTCAATTACTCAAGCAACAGCTTGGGTGAATGGTAGTATATCACCTGCTGTAAGGGAAAATATCGATGGTTTGTTCGAAGGCTTTCCTGGCGGTGATAACGATTGGCTTTCTACCGATGAGCGTGAGGGAGTTCGTAGTGTCGGGCCCAAATGTATCGCCGATATGAATACTCGACTTGGAATGCGTGAAGGACAGCCTCACCGAGGTGGAGTTGACTGGAATGATTTGACTTGGGTTGAAGAAGGAATTGCTCTCGATGAGGTTGACCTTGTACCAGATGATCATGAAGAAACTAGGAATTGCCAGAATGCCTTTGCCACCAATGGCTGTAAGGAAGTGCCAGTCCATGTTGATGACGACCTACAAATCATGCTCCTTCAAGATGATGAAGAAGATAACAACATGCAATTCAATCAATTACCAAACATGGGTACAGAACCCTTCACTATTGCTCTAAATGTAACTAACATGAGCGATGCAACCCTAAATTTCACCTTCCCTGTAATTACCAACCTTCGCCTTGATGCATGGGAAATTCAAGAAAACGGCGTGACCGTCTTTGGATTGGATGAGCCAAGCGTAACTAATCTCTCAGATGGTCGTTTGAGAATCGTAGTCAACGTCGACTATGATCTTGCAGATTGGCCGATGGGCAAGAATCTCTTCCTAGACTTGACAACCGCAGAAAATGTTCCCGATAATCCTCCCCAATGGTCCAGTGATGCACCACTAGATGGAGAGATGATGGCTGTAATGTTAGATTCAGGAAAGACCATGTTGGCGAGTCATGAATTTGCGCAATCATGGGCTGATGATGAAAGTCAGGTCAGTTTTGACTGTAGCGCTAGCAATGGTTGGTCTTGGTCGCTTGAATCAGGAGATATGTACATTACACCAGGACAAGGGCAATCTGAACTCACTTGCTCACTTGTCGACTTGAAAAACCAAGTCAGCGAATCTAGTCGTACTTGGACTCTTGAGCAACCACTGTCATTCTCAGCAACTTCAGGTGAATACACAGACGCTGTGCCTATTACCATTAATGCTCTGAATGGAGATAGGTCCGGACTAACTGTTTCAATCACTCCTTTCCAAGATGATACCACTAGCCCCACAGTGTCTAGTGCTGGACCTGTAGATAGTAGTAACATGGAAATCAATGTTTCAGAGATGTCACCAGGGCCAGTAGAACTAGATGTCACGGTAACTGGCAATGGCATGGCAGATTGGTTATTCACCTTAGACTTGGGAATCAAGAAAGAAAGCAGAGCTCCTGAAATCAGTGTCACAAAAACTCGAGAAGGAGACAATGGCACTTGGGATGAAGAAGGATATTCTTACAGTATGGCAGGCACAGTTTACGACTTGGACGGGGACGATATTTCAATCGAAATAGAAGTATGTGGATATTCAACAAAAATCAACCCTGAAGGTGCTGCTTGGAGCAACGAAGTTAGTGTTGTTGGATGCAATAGCCATGAATCTTATATTATCACATTAACAGCCACAGATTCTTGGGATAAATCAACTTCAATTAGCGTCTCAGTTATGCCTCCAGATGAATATTCAACTCCTAACAAACCAAGCGACTCCGCAGCAACTGCAGATGAAGGTGGCCTTCCAGCACCTGGGGTCATAGCAACTATTGCAATGCTTGGGCTTGCAGGACTCCTAAGGCGACGAATCGACTCCCCGCAGTAAGCAAAGGGTTCATCCCTAATTGGCCGGCCGCAAAGGCTGGAGAGCATCATGTTCCGCGGGATGGTAGAGAAGCCGAGCCATGAGAAAGGGCTGCTTGTCAGTTTTTCAGGCGCTGCCCCAGCATTGGGTAGTAGACTAATCGATGGAGAAGGTAGATTAATCGGAATTGTAGATTCAGTTCTTGGAAAAGTCGAGGAACCATTGCTTCATTTGAAAATGAAATTACAAGCGGATCCAGCCCAAATGATTGGTCTAGATCTAGAAATTCAAAGCCGCAACAAAAGTTGGGATGACAGAAAGAGAGATTCCAGAGGAGGTCGTGATGACAGAAGAAGTCGAGATGACCGAGGGGGACGAGATGACCGTAGAGGTCGTGATGACCGAGGAGGTCGTGATGACCGTTCTAGTGGAGATTGGTTCTGCCGTAAATGCAGCAACTCCAACTTCTCATTTCGAACCGAATGCAATCGCTGTAATGCCCCCAAGCCAGGTGGTAGAGATGGAGGTCGTGATGAACGCCGTGGAGGCCGTGATGACCGAGGTAGACAAGACCGCTCCGGTGGAGATTGGGATTGCCCTAAGTGCAACAACTCCAACTTTTCATTTCGAACCGAATGCAATCGCTGCAATGCTCCAAAAGGAGGAGGCGGGGATAGTGGAGGCTCAAGAGGTGGAGAAAGAGGAAGTAGTCGCGGTGAGCGCCGTGGTGAACGTCGTGGCCCCCATCAAGAGCGCTATGATAGAGGGGATCGAAACGACAGTAGAGATCACCGAAGCGATAACCGAGGCGATAATGACTGGACCTGCTCACAATGCAATAATTCCAACTTCGCATTCAGAACCGAATGTAACCGCTGTAATGCATCCAAGGATGGAGGAGGAGGCTCACGAGGCGGTGACCGAGGTGGCTCAAGAGGCAGCGACCGAGGTGGCTCAAGAGGCAGCGACCGAGGTGGCTCAAGAGGCGGTGACCGAGGTGGCTCAAGAGGCAGCGACCGAGGCGGCTCAAGAGGCGGTGACCGAGGCAGCTCAAGAGGCAGCGACCGAGGAGCCCCAAGAGGCAGTGACCGAGGAGCCCCAAGAGGCGGCGACCGAGACAGCGGACAAAGCGGTGCGCGTAGAGATGGACGGAGAGGACCTTCTCAGCGTGGTACATCAGGCCGAATTTTCAGACCACGGAAACCTAAAGATGAACCTCGACACAATAGTAATCGAAAAAATCCAAGTAATCCCTTTGATAAGGACGATTGAAGAAGGCAAGTTCCATGGCTGATGTTATCGAGCGTGCCGATGAGCATTATCTCGATGCCATCGAAGCCTCAGAAGAAATGGATGTCGAAGGGGCACTTTCCAGCGCCCGCTTGGCTGTAAAATCCAATCCCGAACATTCAGAAGCATGGTGGCTTATTTCAAGATTGGAATTACCTGTTAAGGCTGCTCCAAATTTGAAGCAGGTCGCACGAAGTCTTGCAGCCTGCAAGAAAGTCATAGCACTCGATCCTGAAAATGAACAGGCTTGGAGACAAGGTGCAAGACTACACGAAGAGATTGGGCTCTACGAAGATGCACTTGAATGGTGGAATCAACGCCGAGTAATCAATCCTGAAGACACCGAAGCGGTTATCGAACAAACTGCTTTGATGGTCGACTTGGGATTTTATGATGAAGCGATGGGCTTACTCCAAGTTATCTTCGATAATGATTTGGACCTATTGCCACATCAAATGTCCAGACTTTCAAGACTCCACCAAATGGTCCAAAAAGCAGCAACTCAAGGCCGGTTAACTCCATTCAAACCATGGGAAAAGAAGCATCCAGGGTGGACTGAAATTAAAGCCCGTTCTAACAAAGGTCCGGTTTCAGAGACTTACCTTTTCTTACTACTCGTAGTACCTTTCCTTGTCATCGAAGTATGGCTTTCTCGTGGATTGAACCAAGCTGGTTGGAGTGGCTTCTGTTTCTCAAGTAGCCTCATTTTCTTGACAGTAATTCTTGGAATTAGATTTACTAAATCGCTTTTCCATAAGGTCAACAGACCTTCCTTCAATCTTATCAGAGCAATGGATGTTGAGACCACATCAGGTTGTAAGGTCATTCCAGAAGACCTTAGAATCAGCAGATTATACATGTCAATCTTAGGAAGAAGGCCGAAAGCCTACCAAGAAAGATTACTGGCCATCATCGAAAAAGGTGATGATTTACCAAAAAATTGGAAACCAAAAATTCCTGATTTCAACTTAGCATTACCGACCGAAGAAGAGTGAAACACCTTTCTAAAAGAACTGTAGTAATTTTCCAATCTTCCTCAGAAGTGAATGCCTTAACGAGTCAGTGGCTTCAAACTATTACGTTCTGCGTTAGATGAAGACTCACATCAACCTACTAACCTTCAACCCTAATCGGGCGGTGGTTTTGTACGCTTTCGCTATTGGCCGGCTTGCTGCTGGAAATGTCCCGCATATTGAGCGGCATAAGCCCTCGCAGTTTCCTCAGGGTAACCTTGTGCAATGAGTTGCTGCACATAGGCTTCCATTGGATCCATTGCTGCTGCCATCTGATGTCCACCGACTGCTGCACTGAAGTCTCCATCTTCATCATCATTCTTACCAAGGACCATCAATGATAGAATGACGATAATGACTAGACCAAGTCCGCCACCTACTACCAGCATCAGATTATCCGCTAGGAACCCACTCTCTTGCTTGGAAGAGGTGTCGTCAGAGACTTTCTGAACGGTTGTCTCGCCATTCTCTCCGACGATGACTTCCCAACCTTCTGGTGCATCGCACTCCTTTGTTGATGGGTTCCATATCCATTCTGCTCCTTCAGTGACTGCTTCATCAGGTAGAGATTGTCCATTGCAAGCTGCCAAATTAATGGTGATGTACTTGTAGATAACCCAGCCAGCATCGCCCTCTCCTTCAGTGACCACGAGGAAGAGTGTCAACTTTTCACTCTTGTTTGTGTAATGGTCCTCTATCTTCAAACCTAAGGTGAATTCTGAACCCACACATTGTTGGGTGGTTGGAGCGTTGCTTGCAGGTCCGTAATCCTCCATCGAATCTGGGTCGCACAAGCGGTCTGTTTGATTGTAAGTATATTCTGGAAATGACTGCATTCCATAGCGAACTAGTTTGGAAGCATTGAATGCATTGTGATCGAATGCAATCTGAACACGTACGTCTCCACGCTCAGCCCCACTCAATACATTTCCATCGATAAATACCCAATCATCGACAACTCTTGAGTTGTTCAGTGAGGAACCAAGGGACACATCTGGTGCATCGTCTCCAAACCCTTCTGGAACCACGATGAAGAACATACGGAATTTATCAGAATTCTTATTTGCATTATCATAAACTACCAACTCCATTCTAATCGAGTTCTCTTGAGCACCAGTAGAATCGACGGTGACGTTCTGGAAGCGGTAGGAGAATTCGCTACTTGCTGCTGCTGGAATAGTGAATGTATGTCCATCTAGACTTGCTGCACTCTCGTATGGGTAGTCGAAGTAAACAGTCCACTCATAAGTAAGAATGCCGTTTCCATCTATTGCATCAAGGTCGAATGATTCCCCTGCATCAAAGGAGACTGTTAGATCTCCAGTTTCTGCGAGTTGGACCTCATAGACATTCCAATCCTTGCCTTGAACCTGCTTGGTATTGCGGAAGTTGATATTATCATTTGTTGCTTGGTCATCTATGATAGTTGCATTAGCCTCTGGACGGAATTCATCTGCTCGATTATCATCAGTCATCACAATTAGTGAAGCGATTCTTGCATGTCCTTCATCATCATGAAGATACATTGTTAGGACCCAAGTTTCACTCTGAGCACAACCAGTGCTGCTTGACCCATCAATCTTGCAGAATGATGCACTTGGCGATTCTTCTGAAGTATACGAGATTGAACCCTCATAGGATTCTGAGTTCACCCATGGGTTGGTTGGTCCATCTAGTTCCCAATCTGCATCGATTGCTGTTGAAACTCCATCAGCGGAATAACCGAACTCAAGTTGGGAATTACTCTTCATGTAGTGGTAGCCATATTGCCCAGTGGAGGGGTCAATGGAAGGAACTTCACCATTGATGGTAATATCAATTCCATTGCTGACCGCTCCAAAGTTACTTGGGTATGGGCTAACCTGGTAGGATAGTAAGTTAGCGCGTAGCGGCATCGAAACACTATCCCAGCCATCACTGTATAATTCAACATCCATGGTGGTGATGATTAATCCACCTTGTTGATAGGAACAAACTGCCAGCAGACTTGCTGTAGGGTCATCAGTGTGTTGAATGACGCTCTGGAATTGACCTCCAGTTTCCATTCTTCCTCCACAAACCAATGGAACGCTTGTTGCAGCAACGGTGTTAGTATTGATTACTGAAGTAGCAACAGTTTGGCTTTGCTCACCGAAAGCCTGCAAATTATTAGTCTCAACATTATCAAGTAGAGGGTGGTATGGGTCAGCAATATTCACCTGACTGAAGGTCACTTGATCGCCTTGGGTATTCTTGTCCAAAACATCAACTGCAAATGGTAGACGTCCATTCTGAGAGACATAGTAGTTGTGGTATGGCCCTAGGTGCATCTGGACCGTTCCACCTGATGCCATGAAATTTTCAAGGGTTAATTTGTTCATACTGGTTCCTAAGCGCTCATAATATCCCTTTCCACCTTGGCTGGTATCCTTTGCTGCAAGGTTTGATTGCCAAGGTAGGAGTACCTTATCGTAATGAGTTAACCAACTGCTTGTTAGGTAATCATTCCAATCATTCATTGAGAATTGGGTGTAGGTCATGCCCATTCCATCCAAGTCTTCCTTGACCTTTTCAAGGCGACCTAGGTCTGTTGCATCAGAAAGAATTGCAACATCGATGTTTTCCTTCATTGTTGAGTGGAAATAACGGACATTTCCAGATGGGTTTCCATTTGCTAATTCAGCTCTGAAACTGACGTTATAGGTGTGCCCATCTTCCCAATCATTCCAAGGAGTATAACTGACATTTACTCTTTCATGAGGTTGTAACGGGAGGGATTGGCCATTATTTGCTGCCACGGATGCCTTCAATTCTTGTCCAGAACTCGTGTCCACGATTTCCATGAAGAAATTGTAATCACCTGCTAATACTCCATTCACAGCAGAATGCCTAAATTGGTGAGTACTTGCACTATCCATTGGCATAACACAAGTATATGTTGCGTCATTTAAACAAGCCAATGCGTTTGGCTTTCCAATAGTAATGTCTACACTCTCAACACTGAAAATGACTCTTTCGATATTGTTAGCGATTGATAATTCATCAGCCATATACCACATTTCTGAGGAGGAGGTATTATCGAAGATGGATTCCACCTCTAACATGTACACTCCTTGTTCGAAGTCATGAGTTCCGACAGTAATGACTTGAGTCTCCTCTGCATCCAATCCGGTGATTACCTGATTGTACACTGCATCTTCTGTGAAGGTGAACTCTTTAATCGTGATATTATCGAATGCAACTCCTCTTAATCCGTCATTACGTCCATTGTGTCCATCATCATCGCTACCGAAGGAGAACTTCAAGTCAACCATGCTATTAGCAAGAGACATACATTCTGGTCCCCACTCTGAAGAGGCACCAGTTGTATTCTGGATATAGATGTGAGTCAAATCTATTGAACGAGACTTAACAAGTCCGTCGGTGTTGAAGAAAACATTGTAATTTCCATCTGTACCAGATTCACTACTTGAATCTCCAATATAGGTGATCTCGGTTCTATCGAAATCACTGGTTTCATTATCATCAATGAAACCATCACCATTGGTATCTTCATTACATGTCCCATCTTGGTTGTAGTCATTCCACATTCCGACCATTAAACCATCATAAGTTTGACCATCTTTTTCCCATTCCATCTGAATAGCAGCATAATCGTTGACGCTGTAGTAATCACCTGCCTGACTAATGTAGAAGAATGTCTCCGCGAAATAATCGAAGTTGAGCGAAACGAAATCACCAGTCATAGAAGTTAAGTCAATATCCGGGATAGTAAATGATTCGTTCCAAACCTCATCATATCCGTCAGTTACGGTGCTGGTTGGATGTCCAAACCAATAGGCATTGCTTCCGAACAATACTTCTTGAGCACCTGAATCATCAACTGATGTTCCCTGTCCATTGCCGTCATCGGTATAGCGAGAGCCTGATGGGCCACCACCGAAATTTTCTGAACACTGGGCTGCAGGAGTATCACAATTAATCCAATTCGGTTCAGCACTCATCACAGTAGCCTTGACGTCAAAATCGACTATTGTATTTCCGTAATGTGCGAATTTCACATCGATATCCATTTCTGCTTCAGGGAATAATTGCCCCGGTTCAAATTCTGTGAATTCGACAACTGCTGGGTCATACACATTCAAAGTTTGAAGGTAGAATACCAATTCGTTGTTGATGGCCTGTGTATCCTGATTGAAGTCAACACTTGCACTGATACGGTAAATCGTATCATTGGTGAAATCCGCCTGCATGGTTTCGACGTGAGTTTCTCCAGGTGCCAAGTTACTTAGTGTGATTTGGTTGGAAACGGTTTGTGGATTTGCCTTGAAGGCTGTTGTCTGCTTCCAAATGGATATATTATCTACTGCAAATCCATCTCTACCACTCCAGCGGCTTTCGTTTTCATTGGAAATACTACCCTCGAATCCAGTGCGGAATCGGAATCTGATATCCACTGTTTCTCCGGCCCAGTTAGATAGGTCAAAGGCTCCTGAATCACCTTCATCTTCGGTGAAGTTTTGCCAGCCGTAGAAAGTTCCAGAGGTTGCGATTCCATAGTATAGATTATTCTCTGCATATGCTCCGCCTCCATTATACTGGTACATCTTGTACAAACGCTCGTTATCGTAGCCACCCCACATGCTCTTACCTGAGGCACAAGCACCGTCTAAGATTGCAGAAGTCGGGCAAGCGATTGTGCTCCAACCACGTTCTCCTCTAACATCGATAATTGCAAGGTCATCCCAAATATCTCCAACTTGGAATCCATTTGTGGTACTTGAACCCAAGGCATCGAATGAAAGGTGATTGAAAAGCTCAGTAGATAACCAAGCACGGTCTGAATCGCCAAGGTCAACATCGTTGAGAACCATCGACATATCCCAGTTTCGATGATAACCACTCCAAGTTCCACCGCTGCTATTTGTACGGGTTGTTCCAGCCCACATGAAATCATCCTGTTTGAGGTCGTTGGCAGTATATTCAGGTGCGTTGTTTCCCGTACCAATATTTGTTGAATGGTTTGTCTCCAAGTGCCAGAAGTTAGTTTCACCTCGGTATTCCTCAAAGGTCCATCCACAGCCTCCACTGCATCCAGTGGTATCCTCATTGCCATCGAAGTCATTTGAGTAGACACTGTCATTGGTACTTGCTGATTCATCAATTTCCTTCAGTTGGACTTCAATGTCTGCATTTCCGTTGAGAATATCCATTCCCGTATTGGTGATTGTGACATTTATGTCGCGAGTTCCTTCACCAACAATTCCGTAATATCGGTCGGTTGGAGATACTTCAATTCTTGAAACTGCTAAGTCTTTATTATCCATCTCGATGACACTGATTGTGTCATACTGACCTTCCCAGCCCATATTGTCGACCCAATTACCAAAATTATTGCCAGTTTGTCCAACTACGATATCGAGTGAACTGGATGAACCTCCTGCCATTTGACCTACTGCTACTGCAGATGGCCTTCTCCCCATCTGATAAGAAAGGGGATTCAAGTGTCCTCCATTACCATCTGACAGAGTGACTTGAGTAGTAGAGGGAGGTGGAAGGTAATAGTTCTCTTCTGTCTGACCCGTACTATCGGTTGAATTGATTTGTTCAGCAATCGTTGGATTGATGAAATCTGGCTCTTGGTCACCGTTCAAATCTGTTACAAAACTGCTCCAAGCGATGTATGGCCCAAAGTATGCAATCTTAGAATTGCCCCATGTTCCAGAGGTGGAACTAGTCTTGTAGGACATATTTTCTACATTTCCATCGGTGATGGCTAAAACATCGATTACTCCGTCGTCATTCATATCGCCGATTGAAGGACCTCCCCAGCCCACACCCATCTGAATGGTGTGTGGAGTTGCAGTAGCGATATCAGTAGGGAAGGTATTGGTTAGACAATTGTATTCTATAACGGTGACGTTGTCATCATTTCCTTGAGTAGTGTATTGCCCAGTTGTATAATCGGCGCCTCGAAGTCTGACTGACCAAGCATCTTTATCCATACAAGAAGTTGTACCAATGCCTTGGCTTTCTCCCCAATCACCAAGCATGATTTCGGTATATCTTGCAGTAGTAGATGGGCCAAGACTGGTTGTTTTTGCCTGAGTTGAGCCGCTGATTGGCCCTTGGTAGGTGACCATTCTTTGTGAAGTGATATCAGCCATGAGGTCGATTACTACGACTTCATCATTTCCATCACCATCTAAATCATCTGCAGCGATATCCCATACCCAAAAGTGAGAATATCTCTGTCCGATTGTAAACCCATCATCGTTACAGCCATTGTTATTGAGGAAAGTGATGTTTCCTGGCTCTCCTGCGGGGGCGCCGTCAGAGTCTGTCTTGAAAGGATTGTTTCTTTGGTAAATTACTATGTCATCTCCTGCATTTCCATCGAATTCTCCAACTTCAATGTTTATTACATTTGCAAAGTCATCCCATTCTGCATCGACACGATCGGTCTCACCGGAAACCCAAATATCGGTGCGCTTTGAGAGGTCGCCATTACCATCGTTCCAGTGGATGCTGATGGTGTGTGTACCTTCTGTGGCGACGGCTACATCATTATCGCCATCGCAATCGAAATCACCAAGAGCGACTTCTACGGGGTCGCGGTTTGTTGCATAAGTTCGAGAAACTGAAGCACTCGTGAAACTTGCAGCACTTAGTAGAGAAAGTAGCATGATTGCTACTAACGAGACACTTCGCATCCGAATACGCAGGAGGTCATTTTTCATCAACATCATCTTCACTAATAGTTGCGACTGCCACTTTCTATTAAATCCCTTTGCGCACCCGAGCCATTGTTATGCGGTTAAATAGGGCGCAGTAGTACGTTTAGAAGATGATGATACGGGATTACAAGAATGATACTTTCAATTGAATATAATTTCGCTCATATGATGGTTTTTGATTTACTTTCCAACCATTTTGGACTGGGCCCATAACCGATTTTTTGGCCGCCGTGAATCTTCACCAACTTGCCATGTCGGAACATTACATCAAGCCACACTTCCAATTCAAGGTCGGTTTTCCTCAATCGACCTTGAGATGCTTTCTCGATTCCTTCTATTGATAAGCCGGTAACTCCAAAATCCCTAACCGCGACACGCATGATTTCTTTCAACCAAGCCTCAGCCATTGGGTCAGAAGAGAGTGCATCTCTAACCGGTTCAGGAGGTTCGTCCAATTCTTCCAAGGCTTCTGCGATCTCCAAAGGATCTGGCCGTTGTGGGGATTCTATTCCCATTTTTACCAACCTTTCATGTAAATTCAAGGAACCAACTTTCCTACGTACAACTGGAATTCTTGATGGGTCAGGAGGTGGGCCCATATCTCTTGGAGGGGCTGCGATAACTTCGCCTTTGGAGTTCAACCGAGGCATCCCTCCCCCTAGATTCATGGAGTTTCTGGAATGGGACATTGACCAACCGACCCCTTCGAGTCCAAGCAATGTAACCTGTTGTTCGACCCAACGAGCATCGCCTTCAATTATGACTTCTAAGTCCTCCTCTCCACGAAAGCGGAAACGTACGGGACCCTTGAGTCGCTTCATCATCAACCGTGCCTGCTGGGCGGGGGGTCATGAACCTCTCGTCTCAGTCATGAGCGACGAGACCACGAACCATCTGGTTGTGACCACCACCAGTCTCCTTCACCATCTTGGTACCATTGGCCTTCCTCAGTACTACTATATTCTCCGCCGCCGGGTAAGCTCTGCCAATCTTTTACCCATTGTGCTTTTGCAGGTGATTGTGTAGACATGGTTGGAGTTTCGTCCACTTCAAGCATAATTATTGCAATATCTTGGTCGATTGGCTTGGGGACTCCCGTTGGCTCTTCCATCCCCCATAGGTAAACTTCCTCAGTTTCTTCCTCCTCTCCTCGACGTGATTTGAGCAATAGACTAATTGCAATAAGAGCGAGAATTGATACTCCACCAACCCAAAGTGTGGTGCTGGAAGAATCTGATTTAGATTCAATAATATCAGTTTTTGTTTCTTCAGAGTCATCTTCTTCCGTTGGTTGTTCTTCATCGACCTTCTCAACTGGACGAGATAATGTGAATGTATCCTGCGATAAAACCACCCATTCTCCTCTGATATCTAAGGTTTCTATTATGAGGTTCAAGTTGTGCTCACCTTCTGATTCTTCTAACAAACTACAGGCAGTAATACTAATTTCTGCGCCTGATTGTAATTCAAATTCATCAATACATTGAACCCCAGGGGCTGGAGAAAGAAGGCGCACTCTTGTTGAGGTCTGCCAACTTCCTTGGTTTGAAATATCACATGAAACTGCCTGAATTGTTCCATTTGCATCTTCATTGGATGATGAGCAAGAGGAGGTGGCATTCAATGTCAACATTGGGGATGTGTCGACCGAAGACACATTCGTCGAGCAGCGGTTTTCAGTATCACAACTAGTAATCGAAAGATTATGTTGACCCAATAACCAGACCCGCATATCTAAAGTCAAAGTCCATTCATTTTCACTCCATTGTAAATCAGCATCTAGGGATTTATCATCCAGCATCAATGAAATTGTAGTAGGTTGATCACTTTCATTTACCAAGGTTCCAGACCAAGTCAAGTTCCATCCTTGCCATTGGGCATCATTGAAGCGAATCGAAGGAGCAGCAGGAGGTGGATGAATGAGCAATGTCAAGTCGTGGGATGCAGTAAATTCTTCGGCATTGTTTCCATCTTCATCGGTTATTGCAGCATCGAGATAATAAGTTCCAGGTTGCATCAAAGCCAAGTCAAGGTCGGCATATCCAACACTTTGGGAATCAATAGTTAGGATCAAAGTTCGGTAATGTGAGCCATCTCCAAAACTAACGAAAACAGAGCCAATTACTGATTCATCTAATTCAGCCGACCATTCAACTATTGTTCGATAGGTAGACTCGGATTCATCGAGCCAATCGCCAGAAACATTGGTTATTTTTGGCTTCTGGAGGTCAACAATATTGATGCTTGCATCATCTCCTCCATACATTCCATTTACATCTTCTTCATTCCTCAAGTCATCTGAACAGAGAACTTCCACACTCCATTCTCCCATGTTAACTCTTCCAGTTTGCCAAGAGTTTTGATAGGATGCAGATGATTCATTCCAAGTGAGAGGAACCGAAATTGTATGTTGAGAAGAAGTCAATAGAATGGAGGTATTCAAGTCCGTTCTGTCATTAACAACTTCCACATCGAAAAGAATGCTCTGATTATGCCACCATCTTGAGTCGAGTGCGTTGTTATCTAAGAAACCATTTTCACTACTCAGTATTAGATTATCAACAACAGGTAAAACTGGAACTACTTTGATGTATGAAGCAGCCCCATAAAAGACGCTATTGCCCAAATTATCGGTCATTCTCAAAGAAAGGAATCTAGTGTGGTCTTGATCGACATTCCAATCTGAAGTTGTGAATGAAGAAAAGTGAACATTTCTAGTATGATCATAAGACATTGAGAGGGATGCTTGTGATGGAATCCAATTATTGATTAGAAGGTTCTCGAATTCAGAAATAAATTGGCTTGCGATATTAGCATGTCCAGTATCATTCGGATGTCCATCCATGGCATTCCACTCTGGGTGAGCAGCATTAGTATCGCTAAAGGGAATCAATGTGATATTGCTCAAATTCGCTGCAATTGCAGCCATGGCGTCATTCTTCTCGTTCAATCCATGTGCTTCAGCGGCAGAATAACAACCACCGGGTCCACTGCCGTTACCACAGACATATTGAGGCTCTATGCGTAAATCAAAGAACAGGATGTGAGCGCCTGCATCCTCAATCTGCTCTAGTAGTGGAACATAATCACTCCACCATTGAGAGACTGGAGTATTGGCATAATCACCGAATGGAAGGAAGGTGACCACCTCAGGTTGAGCCGCTAGAACCTGAGTCATCTTGGACTGATAATCTGTGACTCTAGCCCCACCCTGGCCAAGATTGGTAATCGAAAGTTGTGTGTTATTTTCCTGCAACCAATCCTCTAGTAATGGAACATATGCAGTGGTCTGGGAATCACTGGCTCCCGCTCCAGCGGTTGTTGATGAACCAAGAGTGACAACTGAGGTCAAATTCGCAGCAACTGGATTCTCCAGAACCCAAGCATCAACTTGCATATTACTCTCTGCTAACCAATCTTGAATTGCTATCTCGATGGTAGCACCTTGACGAGTTTGAGAGTTACGAACACCTGATACTTCGAACCATGCATCTTTCAGAACTGGTGCAATATCATCGACCCAATCAATATCCAAATTATCTAAAGTCAAAATTGCAGAGTCATCCTCACCATCGGCCAGAACTTCTATTGAAAACCCAGGGATTTTTGTTGGGGTTGCGTTATACCAATCCCCACAAACCGAAATGATGTGAATATCCATTGCATCAGCAATATCGGCACTGAAATTTATTGACCACGGTATTGACAGCCATTTCATGCTTGAAATATGACTAGAGGGGCTGTTGAAAGTCAAAGTAATGAGCCCATAATCGATACCATTTCGAGTTGTAGAAATGGATGTAGGCCAATTGGCATTCAACAAGGATTGAGGCATTTTGAAGTCCATTCCTTGGGGTGGAAAATCATTTTCCGAAATATTTACTAACTCTTGACCGCCTAATGAAATACTCAAATTTTCAGAGGAGGAGGATGTAAATGATTCAATGAAATACCATCCATCTCCGACTGCCATGCCATTGATTGGAACTTCCTGAGTTATGGAATTAAGGTTTGAAGTATTATAGGAATTATTTGAGAAGGTAGCGCCAATGTTGGCGGTTATCGGCCCGAAGACATTTGTTCCCTCAAGGCTAACTTGAAGGTTAGAAATCGGTTGCCAGTTTCTTGAAAAAAGATGTAGATATGAAACATAGGGTGAACTGGTATTATCTTCAGTCGATAATATCAATTTGAATTGATAAGCGACCAAACGAGGGCCTGCTGTACCATTGATATCACTCTCAATCCAATCAGACCAAGTCTGGTTATCGAGGCTCCAACGAGATTCAAATTCAATATTGGTGTCAGCAGGAATTGAATATGAGAAATTAACGTATGCATCCTCAATTGCGATATCATTTGTATAGAGTATTTCGCTTGTCCAAGTGCCATAAGCCAAGAAATCCGGTCCAGAATATCCGGCAAATCCCTGTATTGAAAGCGAACCTATTCCTCCATTTCCTCCGGAATTACCTGCTGAGCCTGTGCCATATGCTTGACCACCCGAGCCACCGGTTCCACCTGCTATTGAGATTACGCCATTGTTACTGTAGCCGCCAGTTGAATTGTGGATGCGGATATGTCCTCCACTACCACCTCCTCCCCCATGCCCACCATTATACAAGAATAGACAAGGTGTGCCTGGTGCACAATTTCCATTCGCACCACTGCCACCAACGCCACCATTTGCTAATATTTGCCCACTCGCTCCAATCGCGATAATATTGGCTTGAAGTAGGATACTACCCCCACTTCCTCCACCAGCACCGCTGCCCCCCGGACCTGTGCCTCCTGATGGTACTACTCCAGCACCTCCATCTCCACCTTCGGCTTTGATGCTACCATTGATGTAAATGCTTGATGCAAAGAGGTTGATGATTCCTCCTCCTTTTCCACCAGTGGAAAGTAGGTTTCCTGAAGAGGAGGAGATATTGCCTCCGGCTGAGCCTGCTTCACTGCCATTCCCATAGGAAGAACCACCGTTACTCGAGGAACTTCCACCTGTGGATACACCACCATCACCGCCACTTGAGTTATGCCCGCCGCCACCTGCTCCGGATGATAGTCCATTATTCGCTTGTTTTTGACTTCCTCCAACTCCAGTACCGCTCCACCATGTTGCTGATGCATCGATGTAAGTACTGACTCCAACAACGATTCGGTTTGCACTTATTGTCAGGCTACCATTTACAATGATACTTCCGCAGGAAACTATTCCACAGCCCATGTAGAGAACATCATAACTATGATTTCCACTCATATATGTCTGGTTGAGAATGGTCAAATTACTTGTTCCGGGGCTTGGAGAATAGGAGTTGCTTGCATTGTTGACCAATTGAATACCACTGCTGCCAACTGTAGTATTTTCAAATGTACCACCTGCGACATTTCGCAGGTCTACAGTTGAGTTTCCCCATGGCTTTGTTGGGCTAAATGAAAAGTCGACTGAGGCATTATCTGCCCGACTTCCTGTGAGATGTTGAAAGGTGGCTGAATCACCCTGAACTGGAAGAAGAGAACTTTGGTTTGAGCCCCCGATAAAGTTCCATCCTGCCTCATTTGTGACCTTTTCATCTAAAAGAGAAATACTCGATAACCAAGGAGAAAGCAAGAGAATTATTCCCAAAATCAACGCATTATGCTGCTTCATGAACATTGGCTCACAAGATGCCGATATGAGCATTGCCCATGACCGTCTCACACTGCCAATTTGCGGACCACTGTGTGAAGAATACCGCCATTGCGATAATATTCAACATCGACTGGAGTATCAAGACGGACTGTAGTCTCAAATTCGATACAACTACCATCCGCTTTTCTTGCTGAAACTTTCAAGGTCTGCAATGGCTGCACATCATCACTAATTGGGATATCAAAAGTCTCTGTGCCATCCAAGCCAATACTATCTGCATCCTCTCCTTCTTTGAAGCATAGTGGTAAGACTCCCATTCCAACTAGATTGGAGCGGTGGATTCTCTCGAATGAAGTGCAAATTACTGCTTTAACCCCGAGGAGAAGAGTCCCTTTTGCGGCCCAGTCTCTACTGCTTCCAGTACCGTATTGTGAGCCTGCTAGTACTACTAAGGGGGTGTCTTCTTTGGCGAATAACATTGCCGCATCATAGACGGGTAGAACATCACCAGTGGGGAAGTGAATTGTCATTCCTCCTTCTGTTTCTGGTGCTAATTGATTGCGGATTCGGACATTTGCAAAAGTACCTCTCATCATCACTTCATGGTTGCCTCGACGGCTGCCAAAGGAATTGAAATCCTTTCTTTCAACTCCGTGACTCTGAAGGTATTTACCGGCTGGACCAGAGGCGGGGAAAGCACCTGCTGGAGAGATGTGGTCAGTAGTAGTAGAGTCGCCCAATTTTAGGAGGCAACGGGCCCCTGAAATTGCTTTGATGGCTTCGACTTCTGGCTTAATCCCCTCGAAGAAATTAGGTAGGCGAATGTAGGTTGAATCCTCTTCCCAGTCATATAGGTCGCTGGCTTCTGCAGGGATTGCATCCCACCGTGGCTCTTCCATCACATCTCCATATTTATTCCTAAACATTTCCGGAGTTATCGAGGAGGCGATGACTTGTTTCAGTTCCTCTTCACTTGGCCAAATATCTGAGAGGAATACATCTTTGCCATCCTTATCCTGTCCCAATGCATTCTTTGTCAAATCAATATCCAATGTGCCAGCCAAGGCATAGGCGACTACCAAGGGTGGGCTTGCCAAATATGATGCTTTCACTTTCTGGTGGACTCGTCCTTCAAAATTTCGATTTCCAGAGATGACGCTACCAGCGATAATGTTGCCTTCATCGATGGCTCTTTCGATGGCCTCGTCGAGTGGGCCCGAGTTTCCAATGCAGGTTGTACAACCGTAGCCAACATTGTTGAATCCAAGTGCTGAAAGGTCTTCTGAAAGGCCTGATGCATCATAATATTCAGTAACAACTCGTGAACCAGGGGCTAAGGAAGTCTTCACCCAAGGCTTGACCGATAAACCAAATTCACGAGCCTTTCTCGCTACCAAACCTGCTGCCAACATGACGCCAGGATTGCTGGTATTAGTACAGGAAGTTATGGCCGCAATAACCACATCTCCATGACTTAAACAGTAATCCTTGCCATCAACTTCCTGCTTCTTTGAAATTTCTGAATCTTCTACGCCGTGTCCTAAGTGTCCTATATCAGCGAATAAAGTGTCATGAAAGTGGTCGAACATGTGGTCCAGTTGTACTCTATCTTGAGGGCGCTTAGGTCCTGCCAAAGATGGCACGACTGTTGATAGGTCGAGTTCTAAAATTGAAGTGAATTTTGGTTCCTCATCTGCAGCAGAATACCATAGATTGTTGGCCTTGCAATAAGCCTCGACATTAGCCACATCACTTTCATCACGACCGGTCAGTCGCATATATTCCAAAGTAGTTTCATCTACTGGAAAGAATCCACATGTTGCGCCATATTCAGGAGCCATATTTGCAATTGTTGCGCGGTCAGGCAAAGAGAGGGCTTGCATCCCAGGACCAAGGAATTCCACGAAACTTCCAACTACGCCATGTCCTCTTAGAATTTCTACAATCTGTAGAGTCATATCGGTAGCAGTTACTCCTGCCTTCAAACTTCCAGTCAAACGGAAACCTACTACATCTGGGGCAAGCATGTAGATGGGCTGCCCTAGCATGACGGCTTCAGCCTCAATTCCACCAACTCCCCAACCAAGAACTCCCAAACCATTGATCATAGTCGTATGACTGTCGGTTCCGACTAAAGAGTCAGGCAACCAAATGCCATTTTCTTGACGTGCAACAGTGGCTATCCATTCAAGGTTGACTTGGTGAACAATGCCCCTTCCAGGTGGCACGGCGCGGAAATCCGCAAGGCTTTGTTGGCCCCATTTGAGGAATTTATAGCGTTCCATATTGCGCTCATATTCAATCTCCATATTGCGTTCTTGTGCATCTGGGAAAAGTCCTGAATAATCCACTTGAACCGAATGGTCAATTACCAAATCAACAGGCACCTGTGGATTTACTTTGGTTGGGTCGCCACCTAACTGAACCATCGCTTCTCGAAGTGCTGCCATATCTACAACAGCTGGCACGCCGGTGAAGTCCTGAAGTATGACTCTTGAGGGCATGAAGGGTATTTCTCCACGCTCCCCTAGTGGTTTCCATGAGGCAATATTTTGCACATCTTCTTGAGTGATTAGGAAGTCATCACAATTACGCATCGCACCTTCAAGAAGGATGCGAATACTGAATGGTAGGACACCAACATCTACGCCACTTTCAGATAGCGGAATCAACGTACCTTTAGAGCCGTCAGCCAATGAGAATTCCTTGCGCAAGCCGTCCATATTGACGGCGACCTGTGTACCATGCATCAAGATGACGCAAACAAACTATGGTCTGTCTTACCAGAACATCAGGTAATCGAGAAGACCTTTCTTTTCTTCAGAAGTGATTTCAATATTCTTGATAATCATTTCATTTAATGGCTTATCACCTGAATCAGTTTGTACTTGACCCATGGCATCGATGATGTCCATTCCATCTATGACTTGACCGAATACTGTGTGAACTCCATCAAGGTGGGAAGGCGGTACTGTACCACCATCTTTGTCAACGATGTAGAATTGACTACCGCCCGTATTAGCGGCGCTAGTCTTTGCCATTGCTAATGAGCCTGGTTGGTGGGGAACACCGTTATTGGCTTCATCAGGAATTGTCCAAACTGTTTGGTCACAAGAAGTCGAAACTTGACCATTGCAATAGCCTTGGAATTCATAGGCATACCCACCAGAACCATCCTTTCCTTCTATGTCTCCAGTTTGTAGCATGAATCCATCAATAATACGGTGCCAACGGATACCATCGTAATTTCCAGCACGAGCATGGCCAAGCCAATTCTCAACATGAATTGGAGCGGCGTCAACATACAATTCAATGGTTATTGCATCATTGCGAAAAAGGCCATCACTGTCAACCCACTGGACATTCAATACTGCAGTATAGTCGTAAGCAGGTGAATCTTGAGATAAGGTGCCATCTGAAATTACTTTGACTCCTGAAAGTAATACCAGCACTAAGATTGGAATTGCAATAATGCCAAATAGAGTTGGTGTACCATCGTCGATCACTTTTGGAATTGTCCTTTCACGAACACCTTCAACTAACATCTCATTTTGCAGTCCTTCAAGTCCAACCCTTGCATCTTTGAATTTCGGGTCCATCTTCAGTGCCTTTTTGTAATGCTTGACTGCCTCTCTGTAGGCTTTCTTTTGTCCTAATTCTTCAGACAATCCTTTCTTGCAATCTCCCGCTAATTTCCAGGTCATCGCATGGTCTCCAGATTCATCCAAACCCCTCAAATCTACGAGGGCTTCATCGAATTGACTCTTCTTGATTTTTTTCTCAACAGAGTCCCAACCCTTGGTCAAATCATTACTTACCATGGACCCGCCGACTAACCACCCCGTCTTGAACACACCGTATTATCAGACTGCCCACCACCAATATGTTGAATAGTCGCATGGAGCCCCCAAAGCGGCAAGAGAAGGGGGTTGAAACCGCTATTCACACCTATGGTGTGCAGCACATTCAATTTCAAACTCAGAGAGGAACCGGCATGGACACCATAGTCAACGACTTCACGCTTAACATCGCAACAGCAAATGGTACAGGCTCGCAAAGTGCCAACCTCATCCTTATGCAAACCATCGCCGACATGGGTGTTAATGTCAGCGGAAAGAACCTTTTTCCCTCTAATATTTCCGGCCTACCAACTTGGTATATCATTCGTGCTTCAGATGCTGGATATCAAGCACCAGGAAACCGAACCCACATTCAGGTATTGATGAACAAAGCAACATGGGAGGCCGACATCGAAGCATGTGAACCTGGAACGGTCATCATCTACAATACAGATGTTAAACTTCCAGTTGTTAGAGATGATTGTCTAGTCTTAGCTGTGCCGATGACCAAGATGGCTCGAAGCATCCATCCTAAGTTGGCAAGAATGATTGCAAATATCATCTATGTTGGAGTCCTCGCCCATTTGTTAAACCTCGATGATGATGCAATTCTATCAGCATTAAACAAACAGTTCAAGGGCAAACAAAAGGCCATAGAATTAAATTCAACGGCTTTAGCATTAGGAAGGGATTTTGCAGCCGAGAACTTCGGCGAAGAGCGAGGCCCATATCGAGTTGAAGCCCGAGATGTTGATGATGATTATTTCATGATTGAAGGAAACGAAGCCATTGCATTAGGTGCAATATACGGTGGAATAACAACTCTAGCATGGTACCCAATCACTCCATCTTCATCAGTAGCAGAAGGAATAATCAATTGGTTGCCAAAACTTCGCCATGATGAAGATGGGAAGACAACTTGCGCAGTCATCCAAGCCGAAGATGAATTGGCTGCTGTGGGAATGATTATCGGAACAGGCTTTGCTGGTGGGCGTGGAATGACCGCTACTAGTGGCCCTGGAATCTCATTGATGTCCGAATTCATTGGTTTAGCTTACTTCGCAGAAATTCCTTGTGTAATTTGGGATGTTAATCGCACAGGCCCTTCCACTGGACTACCTACTCGAACCCAACAAGGCGACCTTTCAATGCTCTACGAAGCCAGTCACGGTGATACTCAATTCCCAGTTCTAATCCCCGGAAATATGGAAGAATGTTTCGAATTTAGTTGGCGAGCCTTCGATATTGCAGAACGCTTGCAAACTTTAGTTTTCGGATTCTCAGACCTTGACCTAGGGATGAACAAATGGAAATGCAGCGGCTTCACCTACCCCGATACTCCAATGGATAGAGGCAAAGTACTGCACACCCAAAAAGAAATAGACGCCATCGAAAACTACGGAAGGTACCGTGATGTCGACGGAGATGGAATTTGCTACCGAACATTGCCTGGCTCCGGAATAGATCCGATACTCTACCGAGGAACCGGCAAGGATGAAGATGGAACATACTCCGAAAAACCCGAAGTCTACCATGCAAACATGGAACGTCTAAAGCGAAAGATAGACAACTCCAGAACATGGTTACCACAGCCCATTCTAAGAGAAGAAGTAGAACTGGAAATTGGAATTATCTACTATGGAAGTATGGAAAATATGATTCAAGAAATAGACGATATTCTCGAATCTACCGGCATGAAAGTCTCACAATGCAGAATACGCTCACTTCCTCTTTCGCCGATTGCTGAAAAATTTGTGCGCGACCATGAAACCACAATTATTTTGGAAGTAAATCGTGATGGTCAAATGTATGGAATCCTACGCAAGGAGTTGCCGATTGAATTAGTTCCAAGAGTTCATAGTTGTGCTTTTTCAGATGGAATGCCCCCAAGGGCAATAGTCTATGCTAAGAAAATAATGGATGTCTTAAGAAAAGTTGGTGCTACAACGGAGGTGCTCTCATGACCATAAAACTGAATGTCATTAATTTACCAAAAGACGATTACAAGGGAGGTCCATCTTCCCTTTGCCCTGGTTGTGGGCACGACCAAGTCTCCAATGTTATCGTTACTTCAGCATGGGAAAATGGTTTGGACCCAAAGAAAATTGTCAAGATGAGTGGTATCGGTTGTTCTTCCAAGACACCAGCATATTTCCTCTCTCAATCACATGGGTTCAATACTGTACACGGAAGAATGCCAAGTGTAACAACAGGTGCAGCGATGAATAACAAGGAGATGACTTTCTTAGCAGTTAGTGGAGATGGAGATAGTGCTAGTATTGGTATTGGACAATTGATTCATGCCATCCGTCGCAACCTCAACATGGTTTATATCTTAGAAAATAATGGAGTTTACGGTTTGACCAAAGGTCAGTATTCAGCCACTGCGGATGTGGGTTCAAAGAAGAAGAAAGGAGTTACTAATGAAACTCAGCCAATCGACCTCTGCGCACTTGCCGTCAACCTCGGTTGTACCTTCGTAGCCCGTTCATTCTCTGGAGCCAAGAAGCAACTAACCTCCTTGATGAAGGCTGCGATGAGCCATAAGGGATTTTCTTTAATTGACATTATTTCACCTTGTGTTACCTTCAACAATAACGATGAGTCGATGCGCTCATATGGATATGTCAAAGAACATGATGTCGAATTGCACGCGGTGGATTACATTCCAAGTTTTAGCCCAATGGAAGAAGTGGAAATTCCCGCAGGTGCTTATCGAGACATCGAATTACATGATGGCTCAGTAGTTCGATTGCAGACAATTAGTGAAGAGCATGACCCATTCAACGCGGTGGCTGCTCTTGCTGCCATGCATAATGCTGAAAAAGAAAAGAAACACGTAACTGGACTCCTCTACTTCGACCCAACAAAACCGAGTGCAGATGAAGATCAAAACTTGGTTGACACTCCTCTTTCTCAACTCAGTGATGAGCAAATGCGCCCATCCAAAGAAAGTTTAGATGAGATTTTGGCTGGCTTCCGCGGGCAGTGAAATAGACTCCAAAGCCCAGTTTTCATGGGTTTGCCTTTTCATATAGCGAGGCTACCAATCGATTATGGTAGTCAATGCAATCATCGCTTGGCTGATACCAGTCATTCCCGTAGCAGCCCTTTGGTGGCACTTCAATAAAGGCGAAGAAGGGTTGATTGACAAGGAGTGGGTGGTAATCATTCTCTGCTTGTTATTGCTTGGGGCATGGCTCATTCCATTTGGGCCAATCATCCCTCTGCTTTTCATGATGGGAGCATTAGGTTGGGGTAAGTTAGATTCTGGTTCAAAAAAACATCGAAGCATATTTGTTAGCGTATCTATCGTTGGAATCTTATTGACTGGGTTTGTTCCAACATCAATGCCAGTTGGCCCTGAATCATGGGGAGAGCCACTGTCCAAAGAAAATCCAAATGGCGCATTTTATCCTGCGACAGAGCAATACGTATGGTTACTAACAGAGCCTGTAGCAGCAGTATCTATCACCACTGGGAGAACGCCCTGGGCTCTCAACCCAATCCTCGGAGAAACTGCAGTTCTGGGATTAATCAGCATGACGGGTGCCGATAAAGCACGCATGCAAAGTAGCATTGAAGCCTTGAATGAAGGCCCCTCGCGGGTCAATATCGACCCTGAATTATTTGAGTTAGTTGACATTGATAGTGAATCAACTCATCATTACAAACGAGGGGATATTGACAGAGTTATGCATGTCAAGCGTCAACAAATAGTCATGGATATCGACCTGCCTTTGATAACTCTGAAGGCTGATGTTCTAACGGTCATCCAAGCAAAATGGGGTGGAGAGGCAACAATCTTGACGATAGTGCGGCCGAGTTTTGGAGGGAGTAATGATGTATGGGCTGAGGATGTTGTTATCGAGTGGTTAGAAAGTCTTGAATAGTGTCTTTCGGTTGCCCTAAAAATCAGTCTTAATTCTTTTGACAAAACACACATTATGAAGAATAGTTGCCTGTTTAGCCCTAATTTAGGGCAACCTAAACATTATAGGCAATATGCCACCCGCCCGACTCAATAGAGTTTGATGCATTATGATGATTAAACCAATATTTTTGATTTTACTAATCGCCATGTCAAACCTTGCTGGCTGCTTGGGTTCAGTTCTTCCTCCTGGCATGGATGATTCAGAATCAAGAGATTCACTCGTTATCGCTTACGAAGTCAAAGATGATTATAAAAATCCAGATGAAAACCCACAAGTTCTTTCAGATTTCCTATCAGCAAAACTCGATATGGATGTTACACTTTATCCAATAATCTCTGAAGGTGCAATAATAGAAGCACTTCGTTTTGGCCATGCCGACATCGCCTTCATGGATGGTGCAGCAGCGTGGATGGGATGGCAACAATACGACCTTGGAGTACTGGCAGCAGACCAGAAATCCGACGGGCGCGCCTACTACGAAGCCCATGCATGGGTACTCAACGACAGTGAGATGGCAGAAGCCTACCTCGATAGTGATGATAGCACCGACCCATTCGCACTTCTTCAGGGTAAAACTTCCTGCCATACAGGCTGGCTCAAATCTGCTGGAATGTTACTTCCAATGGGCTACTTGATTGGTAATGACTATGCAACTGTACAAGGAAATTCGGATGATATCGCATCTCTACGCGACACCATAACCGGTTTTTTCAATGATAATGCAAACATCCCTGAATCAGGCACACCTTACTACGGCTATGGCGGAGCAGTCAAGTGTTTATCAGACGGAACTGGAGATGTTGCTTTCGCCAAAGATAGTACTGTCGCAAAATATTGTGGAAATGAAAATGCAAGCGATAACGAAGACTGGTGCCTTGGAATGGAGCGCTACGTTAAGTTGCCAGGATTCGGCAAAGCACCAAGCCACCCAATCATGTACAATCCTTCGAAAATAGACAGCACAAAAGCAGCAAAAATTACTGCAGCACTCCTATCTCTGAATTATAGTCCAGAAGGACAAGAAATCCTAAGCAACGTTCTCAACACCCCCGGACTTGTTGAAACAAATGCTGAAGACCACCTTGGCTCCTATGGCGGACTTGTGCAACATATCCCTGGAATCTCGACCTACTTCAACGACAAGTATAGCATTGATAATTAGGGTGAGACAATAATGCCCAAAGAATTGGCTAAATTAGACCGCCTTGCGGTTGGTTATGATAAGCCACTAATCAGCGATGTAACGACTAGTATCAATAGTGGAGAAATCATCGCAATTCTAGGGCCTTCTGGAATCGGAAAAACTACTCTGATACGAACTATTGCTGGGCTGATTGCCCCACTAGAAGGAAGCGTTGAGAGACTAGTACCAAAGCGCGGTGGTCTTGGATATATTCCGCAAAGGTTGGGTTTGGTTCGGCATATGTCTGTCAAGGCAAATGTAGAGTTAGGGGCGAGATGCAGAACTTCAAAGTGGCACCCAACCATTGCTCCGCTTCCGAGACAACTGCGAAAAGATGTCGAGGAAGCGATAGAGAAGTTAGGAATCCTTGAACACCTTAATGACCCAGTTAGGATTCTAAGCGGAGGGCAACAACGTAGAGTTGCAACGGCAAGAGCCTTGGCTCAAAAACCGCAAATCATTCTTGCCGATGAATTTCTGGGAGAACTCGATGATGATAACGTAGAAATCGTTCTGCGCATTGTCAAAGAAATGGTTAGAAAACAAGGTTGCGCTTTGGTTATGGTTGAACATCATGAAGAAGTCGCACGCTCGATTGCAGATAGAATTTGGTCAATAGAAGATGGAAAACTGAAGGAGGATGAGCCATGAGGCGCCATCACTTCATCATCGCAATTCTTGCCTTGGTGCTGCTGGCTTGGATGACTTTCCTCGATGTAGTTGGAGATGATTGGAATCGCTTGGATGGAAGTTTCGACAACCTGATTATCTTCTTCAGTGAGTCGATTTGGCCACTTGATTGGTCGGTTCTTGATGCCAGTCCACCTTGTGAGGGGGCAGAGGGTTTCTTTTGTTCTCCGGCCTATACTGGGATCATTGAAACATTGAAGATGGCCTTTGTTGCAACGATTCTTGGTTTTGTCATCGCGCTGCCGCTCGCCACTCTTGCTGCCTCCAATCTTTCCCCACCTTGGGTATCAATTCC
The DNA here is from genome assembly GCA_012959275.1 of Candidatus Poseidoniales archaeon. Taxonomy (GTDB): domain Archaea; phylum Thermoplasmatota; class Poseidoniia; order Poseidoniales; family Poseidoniaceae; genus UBA226. The sequence goes on along the minus strand of DUDM01000003.1, from coordinate 4,368 downwards.
AGTTCGTATCTTCCTCTCAGCAATGCGCAGCCTTCCAAGTATCATTTGGGCGATATTCCTGCTTATTTTCATCGGTATCGGCCCAGTTGCCGGCATATTCGCCATGGCGCTTTACACCATAGGATATCTTGGGAAACTGCAGTATGAATCTATTGAAGGGGTACAAAATGCACCCTTAGAAGCGGCCAGAGCGATGGGTCTGAAGCGAAGTGAAACTGCCCTCCACGTAGCGATACCCGAGGCTGCCAACCATCTCATCAGCCAATTATTATTCATGTTCGAATATAATGTACGTCATGGCACAGTTCTCGGTATCGTAGGAGCCGGAGGAATTGGTTATCATATCAATAATCAATTGAAGTTCCTCGCTTACGACAAGGCTGCAGCATTACTTGTCGTGGTCTTCATAGTTGTCGTAGCAATAGACATGTTATCGATGTACATCCGTTCATTCGTCACCGAAGAAGGCGATGTCAAGCGGCCCAGTTGGGGAACAGTATTCCTTCCAGCAGGCCTAGCAGCCCGCTATCATCACAAAAAAAGTATTCAAGACGAAGAAGAATGACGGCGTTTGGCCACCCCTCGATATACTGCATTACGCAGCGGAGAAGGAATCAGCCATGCAAAGGGGTACAATATTCTCCAATGCCAACCCATGTACAGCAAGCAACGAATAACCGCAGCAGAATGAGTAAAGGGCTGACCTTTCCTAAATAATTGGACAGAATCAACTTCTAATCTATTCGGAAAATTATCTAATTCCTCAATCCGTATAGGATATTTCAGACGCTTCGAAAAAAATCGCATCCACTTTGAACAAAGCAGACAATCTCCATCAAAGAGAAGAACATCATTCGGCTGCGACACGAATCGCTCCACCCTTGTAAGAGACTTGGATGCGCTTTGGTACCTTTCTTGTCAAGGCTGAAAGGGCCTCGTAAATATCATCAGGTTCAACCTTGAAGGCTTTTGCAGCCTTGGCAGTCGACCAAGGTACATTCTCAAAATCAGACTGGCGTATCCACTCGAAAAGACGAGCCTCAAGGTCTGATAAATCATCGGCCATGTAGCCTGCGAAGCGATAGGGGTTGAATAGAATACCCCTCAAGAGAGGGAAACGATTCGGCGGGCGCAATCTTCAGCAGTCAAGTGCCCATCTAATAGAGTGTTAACTGCCTTGATAAATGGAACCTCAATCCCATCCTTCTCTGCTCGCTCGCCAAACATCCTCGCAGCACGCACACCCTCAGCAACCATCACCATCTCATCCAGTGCCTCTTCAAGAGATAGCCCAGAACCCAATTTCTCTCCCATCCGGCGATTACGTCCAACTGGAGAAGTAGAAGTCACAAACAAATCCCCCATCCCCGCCGGACCAAAGGCAGTCTCAGCACGAGCACCAAGGCGAGGTAACAAAAGACAGCCTTCACGGAAACCAGCAGTAAAGATTGCAGCCTTCAGATTATCACCGCCCAAACTACCAATCTGACTCAAACCATCGACCAAACCACATGCAAGAGCGACGACATTCTTGAATGCCCCCCATAATTCAGCACCAACCGGATCATTTGCAGCATGTAATACTAAATTTTCAGTCGATAATGTACCAACTAATCTATCGGCAATCGAACGGTCGTGTGAAGCCACCAAGGCAGTAGTCAGAACACCACTGGCAACTTCAGGAGCGATTGTTGGCCCAGTCATGACTGCAATAGGATTGATCATATCTGCAGCCTTCAACATCTCATCGATGGCTTGGGAAATCAATCTCTCCCCAGGCGCCAAACCTTTTGCCAAATCCAACAATACATGGCCTGGACGCAAATGTGGCAGGATATCCTTGACAACATCAAGGATTACCCCTGAGGGCAAAGCAAGAACAACAATCTCACTGGAATCCAAGGCTTCCTCAACTCTCATTGTAACATCAAGTCCGGTCAATTCAACACCATCGAGATATTTGCGATTTACACTGTCCATCATTATCGATTCATAGACTTCTTGCTCAACTGTCCAACCAAAAACGTGGTGGTCATCTTCCAGCCACATACGTGCTAGAGCGGTTCCCCAATTGCCCAATCCCAACACCGCGATGTTCGCCATGAGGTTCAATCGCGTTGTCAATCACATATGTGGTTTCCCACAATAAAAAACAAAAAAAGGGCAGTTACTCCGCCTCATCAACACTACCAGTCCAATGTTTTGCAAACAACAAAGCCCCGACTAAGGAACCGAAAACAGCCAACAGCATCGAAGTCCTATGGTCAACCAACAGCCATTCCCAATCGTTGGCCATAGAAAGTGAATAGAAAGCAAGACCAATGGCTGGTCCAAATATTGCAGAACTGGAAAGTGTCACTCCAATCAAACCAGTTGCTGTTCCTGGCTCATCACATGATTCAGATACAGCCCGCAAAGTTCCAATATACAATAAGCCAAAACCAAGCCCAAGCGGTGCTTGCCAAATCAACATGACATACAGAGGCGCAATATCAAACATTTCACCAATTGGACGAGTGCTCAAGAATCCCAAGAAAGTGAAAACACTGATCCAATATCCAATACGAATCGACTTATTTGGGTCCCAACGTTTTGCAATAGTCATGCCAACTGTAAACTGAACGAGCCCGTTGATTGCCTGCACCAAGCCAATAATCGTGTTCAAAGCCAATACATCATGACCTACTGCAAGCCCTGCTAACAGAATTCCCCACACAGCCCACAAGGTATGAGCACCAGATTGACGAGCAAAAAACGGGATGTAATACCATTTCAAATCGCCATAAACTTTCAGCGGTGAACGCGCCTTTGAACCTGGTGCAGCAATCGCAGGCTGATTTTGAAAACACAACAAGGAAAGGGCAATCACATTCAATACTGCAGCAGCAATAAACATCCATTCAAGTGAAAATAAATCTATCACAGCACCAGCGCTAAGAGCACCCACCGCCCAACCCAGTTGACCTGAGGCTGCTAAGCCACTAACCTGCTGATTATCTCGACGCAACCATGCGACTAGGGCAGGCATCGTAGCCCCATGACCAATCCCCCCTAACAAGCGTGTAAAGCCGATGCCAAGAATAGAAGTAACCGAAGCCTGCATGCCAATAGCCACAGCAGCAAGTAGCAAGCCACCTATGGCAATCCACTTTGGCTGATACAAATCAACTAGGCGTCCTGAAACAAGAGATGCGATCGCCAAACACAAAGAATGGAATATCGCCATGCCAAAAATAAATGATGTTGAATAGCCCAACTCTACCATCCAAAGACTCGCCCAAATCCAACTTGAGAACCAAGCCGCGGCATCGAGAAAACGAGCGAAGCGACGCAACATCGGCCAATGGCAGAAGCGATGCACTCATGACCCCTTGCTATCTGGGCGAGGCTACGCGGGGATTGCCAAGCTTGGTCAAAGGCGCTGGGTTTAGGTCCCAGTACATACTGTTTCGCAGGTTCGAATCCTGCTCCCCGCATTTAAAAACATCATTTAGCAAAGCGTGAGCAGGATTCGAACTAGACACGAAAGAACATAAAACAACATCACAACCGTTCGTGTCGTAGTTCAGAGTTTCATAAAAAATCACAAAAAAGCATGAAACTCTGACCATCAAACAACGCTGCTCCCCGCATTACCTATACACAAGCCTATGAGTAAAAACACCAACCAGCCCCTATGCCAACCGCAGTGGTGACCGGAGCGAATCGTGGAATTGGACTTGAATGGGTGAAGCAACTTCTCGACAAAGGTTGGGATGTCCATGCGGGGTACCGTACTGATGAAGGAGGATTATCAGGGACTGGCGCCCACCACCATCAACTCGATGTCACCTCGAAGGAATCCGTCGAAGCATTCGCGGCTTCGCTACCAGATAGAGTGGACCTCTTGGTCAACAATGCTGGTGTGGCTGACGGACGTTGGAGGTCGATAGAGGATATCGACCACGAACAAGTCCTGAAGGTCCTCGATATCAATTCGGTGGGACCGGTACGAGTGACTCAGGCTCTGCTCTCAAGGCTGGGTGGAGATGATATGTCGACCATCGCCATGGTCAGCAGCCTGATGGGGTCTGTCGAAGATTGCATCGGTGGCAAGTCCTATGCTTATCGAGCCTCCAAATCAGCCTTGAACATGTTCAGTGCAGCGATGAAGAATGAATTGGGAGATGCCAACATCAGCATCGTCATCTTGCATCCAGGTTGGGTTCAGACAGATATGGGTGGACCGAATGCCACAGTTACTCCTCTGGACAGCATTGCAGGGATGATTCAACGGGTTGAAGAACAAACTCTGGAACTTTCTGGAAGATTCGTTCAATACGATGGAGAATCTCTTCCTTGGTGAACGATGGCTATCTACTTTCAAGG
>DUDM01000002.1 GCA_012959275.1 Candidatus Poseidoniales archaeon | reverse complement strand
TGGCAACGCTCGATGAAAGAATTTCTCGCCCTCCCTCTCCCAGTCATCATTGTTACAGGGCTACTAGTCACTGGAGGTCTTGGATACGTTGGTTACGAATTGGTATCAGCCTTCTTGGATGAGGAGGTTGATTATCCTGAACTAATAGAATTCAACTCTGGGCGGGCTCGTGAATATGCGGACACCTTAGTTGGATATGGACACGCCGAATGGAAAGGCAGAATGTCAGGAAGTCAAGAAGAGCGGAATGCGGCCCAATACATCCATGATACATTTGAGGAATTAGGGTATGCAGCAACCTTGGAATCATTTAGTGTGCCGATGTTCTCAATTCTCAGTGCTCCAACTTTACAACTCTGTGTTCCTGGTAATACCCCATTTGTCCAATCCTGTGGATTCCTCGATACCAATCGTCAGATAACCGATTATGAGCACCGTACTGAAGTAGTACTGCAAGGCTTTTCGGGAACAAGGACCCTGAACTTCAACGATGCAGACCTCATTAACTTAGGCAATGGCTCAGAGGAAGCAGATTGGGATTTGGCAAGCGATAATATTGGATTGGTCTTCTTAGAAGGGGGAGGCTTTGCAAGTAATACCTACCTCTTCAGTAAGGCGGCAGAATATGGCTTAGCGGCATTATTGGTAGTCAGTTCCTATAATTGTGATAAGGTGGAAGCAGACAATTGCGTGCCCATCTTCAAAGGTGTTGGAGTCGATGAGGTGAAGGCTGCAAATGGTGGCTCGATGCCAGATGATATTGCCTTCATGATGATTTCAAGCGAAGCTGGAGATGAAATCTGGGATGCTGTTAACAATTCAGGTGGCAAAGTTTCTCTTAGTACAAATGTACAAAACACCGGTAATTTAGATGTCTATGTTCCATGTGGCAAATGGCAAGGCATCAGTGATGAATTGATAATGGCTGGTGGCCATCACGATACTGTCTACAATGGGCCAGGAGCGATCGATGATACTTCAGGAAGTGCCACAGTTTTGGAATTGGCAACAACCTTTTCTGAGATGTTAACTGGTAATGCTCGCCCAGCCAAGACGATAATGTTCTGTACATGGGGTGGTGAGGAAGAAGGCTTGTGGGGTTCAAGCTCTTGGGTCGAGGCTCATCAACAAGAATTACGCGATAATCTCCGTCTCTATGTTAATCTCGATATGAATCACGTCGACCCAGACTTTGCCGAGCGGGGGAATGCTCTGACTCTATTCAGTAATTATGAGGCTGATATTACACATGTCAAGGCGATTGCTGCGATTTACCAAGATGAAAAATCCGAAGTCGCTTCAAAGTATACTATTAATTTCAATCTCCTAGATGGCGCTAAAGGTGAATTAGATGGAATGCCATATAATTCTGACCACGGACCATTCGTCTATGACCTCGGCGATGGTGAAAATGGTCGTGCTGTGGTCTGCTATGGAAGCGGCTCTTGGGAGTACCATACCTATGCAGATGACATGACCCACTTCAATGAAGAAAGCCTCTCTGTTTCGGGAACAATCTATGGAACATACCTGCGTTATTTAGCAGAGATTTAAACAACAGTTCCTTGCAGCCTACAACATGGCGAAGAAGGCACATGCAAGCCACATCTTGGTTAACTCCAAAGGTGATGCACTAAATTTCAAGCGCAATATCTCTAATTTGAAAGAATTTCAGCGCTACGCAACAAAAGCCAGTAAATGCCCAAGCAGCCGTAAGTTAGGTGATTTAGGGACCTTCGCACAAGGACAAATGGTTCCCGCCTTCGACAAAGCAGTATGGTCAATTGACCTCAATTCTTGCAGCGACCCAGTGCGAACTCAATTTGGGTATCACCTGATTTGGGTGCATTCCAGAGATGAGTGATTTCATGCCTATACAGGTGGGCCTTGAGTCCTATTCAATACGTGCATCTCATGGTGCCTTTGATTGGGAACGAGAGCAAGAGCAAACTTTTGTCGTCAGCGTTTGGGCTACAATAATTGGCGAGCCAAGAGGTGAAGACCTCTCTGCAAGCCTTGACTATGGTCTCATCCAAACTTGGATTGACAAGGCATTCTTAGAGATGGAATCAGCCCACCTATTGGAAGAATTAGCAGCAAGGATAGTCGACCAAGCAATATCCCAAAGCGTAGTTAGTGCTTTGAAAATCAGAATCGAAAAACCAGAAGCCCCCCTTCCGCATGCTGGTGGACTCGCGGTAATCGAGAAAACATGGCAACGCGGTGAATGAATAGGGGCAGGTTCATGCCCCATCAGTATCGGCCTGCAAGTGATGGACGAGCCAGTTGTTGGTGAGGTATTCGTACCAACTGTAGAGGAAGAAGGTGGGAACATCATCGGCTTAGGGGTTTTTTCAAGTGAAAAAATCGCTCTTAATGTCCTCAAAAATTACTTTAAACATTCTTGGAAAGGGAAAATAATCTCAGCAAATTTAGCCCGCTGGCAGGTTGACCTAATCGGGCAAGATGCTCTAACCCTATTAGCAAAATGGTCTTGCCAAGTTTGTCCAATTTGTGATCGACCAACTTTTTGGATTGACCTAGATAATTTCAGTGCCCTTTGCCATGGTACAGCCTGTGGCGCATGGATGGAAGACAATATCTACGAGCCTGAAGTCATCGATATCGGATTGCCAGCAATCCGTTGGTTACACCAAGCAAGGTCGATTAAACAAGCGATGACTGAATTTAGGAAAAAGGCAGCAGAAATGCGAGCTGCTGGTGGAGATGTTGATGATGAAATGGTCGAGTATAGCATGGAGGATGCAAAGACTCGGATGGAGAGAATCTTACGCAAAGAAGGAAGTGTCGGGCTTGGCACAGCACTAGCTGATTTACCTAATGAAGAAGAATGATTTCACATCTCTTCGATTGGAATAACACCGAGACCTTGGCAACCTGAAGCAAGATGCCTTCTACTAGTCTCACTCAACAAAAGATTGAGCAGATTCACTTTACCCTCGAAAATCACCGGATGGTCGCGGTAAAAGCCATTGAAAGCAGATGCAAGAGCCAATAAGTGGGAGGCGAATAAGTGCGGCCGGTGATTCTCTACTGCATTTTCTAAGGCATCCAAATGCCTTCCTAATAATCTCAATAACTCATTAGCGGATTTAGAATCACCAACTTGATTCCAAACTTCTTGGGATTTGGCCTCCTCAATAAGCGCCTCTACATCATGTCCCTCTCTGACAACTTTACGTCGTATTGCACAAGCACGGGTATGAGAATACATCAGGAAAGGGGCAGAATCTCCTTCAAAGGAAAGTGCATCTTCCCAACGGAAGGTGAATCCTTTTTCGGGGGCTACATGAATGATGTTGAAGCGAACGGCACTGCTTGCAACTGCTTCTGCGATTTCCTCCATCTTTTCTTGACTCAATTCATCGGCCCGTAATTCCTTAACTGCAAGCAGTGCATGGGCGCGGGCTTCAACCAACAAATCGTCCATAAATACAACATTGCCACGGCGGGTTGACATTTTTCCATCCGGTAATTTGATGAAAGCATAGAAAACTACCTCTGGAACTCTTTGACCAACTTCCTCTAAGGCAATACCAACTTGACGAGATTGTAATTTGTGGTCTTCTCCTAAGATATTGATGAGACGATCGCATTGCTGCCATTTCCACTGGTGATAAGCCACATCCCTAGTTGCATAGAGAGAGGAGCCATCGCCTCTTCTGAAGAAGAATTTTGTACTCTTGCCCTTGATTCCTTTGCTTTCTAATTCTAAATAATGGGCTCCATTATCAGCCGTTCCGTGTAATTCGCTTGCTTCTAATTGTTCCATTATGAGGCCGACGCTTCCATCGACAACGAACTTTGATTCCTTGGTGAAAGCATCGTATTCAATTCCCAATTCAGCCAAGGTATCTAACATTCCATCAAGGACCGGCTGGTAAGCATCATTGAATGATTGTAGGACTTCTTGGTCGCCTTCTTCACTTAATCTGACCATCTCTCCAACTTCTTCATCGACCTGTGGGTTGTTTTCTTTGACGATGTTTGCTGCTTGGTACCAGCGCACCCGTTCATGGTCTTGTTTTCCTTGCCATGGCCCAAGGTCATCTTGGCGCCCCGCACTTGCAAGAACTTCAGACACTTTCTCAGCATCGAGATTCTTCAAAGCCCATGCCAATATTCCAACCTGCTTTCCCATGTCATCAACATAGTATTCTGCCTGAACTTCATGACCATGTAATCGATGAAGGCGGACGAGAGTATCACCAAGGATTGCATTTCGTGCCCTGCCTACGTGGAATGGACCATTTGGATTTGCTGATGTATGCTCAATCAGAACACGGTGACCTTTGTTTGCTGCCTTTCCACTGTTTTCATCGTATTGAGAAAGTATTTGTTTTGCAATCCAAGCAGGGTTGGTCATGAAATTTAAGTAACCATTGATAGCCTCAACTGATAGCAAGGCCTCATCAAAGTCATTATCTTGCGACTTACGCAACTGCACCGCTTCACAAAGGTCATTTGCGACCTGAACAGGTGATTGTTTGAGGATTTTTGCAAAGGGAAAACAAGGTAAAGCAAGGTCTCCTTGAGCAGATTCACGAGCAATTGTCAACATCTTTTGCCAAGGCAAGTTATCTAAACCTGCAGCAGCCAATACTTCGGCTAAATGGGGTTCCAATACTTTGCGGAGTAATTCCATTCATCCACACCTCAGCCCATTGGATAGCGCAATATTGCCGCTAATCCACCGAATCCCAAGTGGAGTTGTAATCCCTCTTCAGTATCGGTTGAAACGAAGGAAATTGATGAGGATGAGCGACTCGCCATTTCAGTGAACTCATCTATCAAGTCCCGCTCCGCCAATTCCTTTGCATCTTCTGATTTACAAGAAGGGCAAGGCGGAGTTTCATCCATTCGCCCTAAAGAAGTGGTCCATTCATTAGCACAGGAATTGCACTGTAAGTCGACATTTCGCTTTCGAAGTGATTCAGAAATCAGCAAAATTGCGACTGCTCCTTGCTCCAGAGCATTGCGGACCATCATCTCACCATATGTCGCCTTGGGATGAGCCTGCATAATCTCTCTAAGGAAATTATTCATCATTTTACGCTCACTATCTAATTCAATTTCTCCCATTAAGGCACCTGCATTGGCAACAAGTTCCCTGATACCACTCTCGTTTGAGTAGCCGACATCGAAATGAGTGGCTGCTATTTTCTTGGCTATTTCGTGATGGAAATAGCCGTGCTTTACAACATAATCTTTGGTCGCCCCAGGTCCTCCAATGATTATGGCTCTGATATCTACAAGATTTGGAAGCCAATAATCACATGCATGTTCAGTAGCCCGCTTGAAGAATTTGTGGGCAGCCTCTTCGATTAAGCGCTCGAATCTTTGAGCCGATTGACCTCCTTGTCTGTGCTTTCCCATGATGTTAGAAACTAAGTGCTCCTGAATGTGGATTCTCTTTCCAGTAGCAATCCCATAGGTTGCTTCTGAACGGTCAATAACGAATAAACCATAGGAATTACGGTCGATTAACATCTCTTCAAGTTGTGAAGTCTCGAATACTGATTCACAACGGTAGCGGAAAGATTGCAATTCCTCTGGCGGATCGGTGATACAAATGTTGACCATTCTTGTTTTGTTATTGCCTACAATAACTGCCCCAACGAATAATGCTATACCTCGCTCACCGGCATTCTTGAATCGGTTCAAGGTAGAGAGGGCTGATTCAATCGCCCCTTGCACATTTTTTCTAGTGCCTTTCGATTTGATATTGGCTGCTTGACCATGTTCATTCTGCAGCAGGGAGCGAGCATCGTGTACCTGCCTATCTGGTGGGATGATGATGGTGACTAATTCTGTACCATATCCCTTCATCTCTTTGAGGTCCTCAAGGACTATCTTCAGGCGAAGGCGCCTAGCCTGTTGTTCAACATCTTCAGCCAAGCCAACTCCTCCATCCAACTGGCCGCTACTCCGGTTTATCAGCCTGCCGTGCTTCACACCTACGGTGTGAGCCGACAGCATCAAGGGAGTGCTACCATTGGCAGCCTTCGTGGCTACAATCCATGTCATCGCCTTGGGAGGCAGCCTACTTCGTCCTGAAGAAGCCGAAAAGCGCGAGCAATGGTTTTCCCGACTAAAGCAAATGGTAGTACACCTCGAAGGAATGCAGCATTCAATCGGTATAGTCGTTGGAGGTGGGGCGCCAGCCAGAGAGGGAATCGAAGTTGCTCGCAAGCACATCAGCGATGAAAGTAAATTGGACAAAATAGGCATCGCTGCTACGCGATTAAATGCCAGCATAATCCAACAAGTCTTAGCGGAAGTAGGAATTGATGTTGCAGAAGAAATCCCGAGTACCACTTCTCATGCAGCAGATTTACTTCAGAGCCATTCAATCGTATGTATGGGTGGAACAGTTCCCGGACATACCACCGATGCGGTTGCAACTAGTTTGGCTATCGAGGCAGGAGCAAAAATCTGTATAATCGCAACCAATGTCTCACATGTCTATGATAGCGACCCGAGAGTCAATGAAGAGGCAAAATCATTTACAGAAATGAGCCTATCACAACTTGGTGAAATCTGCGGCATAGGAACTCCTCTTCCGGCAGGAACCTCAGCAGTAGTTGACCCTATAGCAGTAGAGAGAGCGATTTCAGCATCCTTGGACCTTGCAGTTGTAGATGGTCGCCAAATGGACCGCTTAGAGAACGCAATTCTTGGATTGGAATTTGAAGGTACCAAAATAAGCGCCTGAGGTGAAAGTGATGGTCAGCAAAGAGAAATTGAAAAAACAAGTTGAAAAAACCTCTAACGCTCTCAAAGATGGGGTCAAAAAGGCCGGTGGTAAAGGTCGCCATAAGGGAGTTGTCGTCCACAAGCATTGCAGAATATGCCACCTACCAATCGATATCAAGCGAGAGCCTGAAGTTTGTGGAGATGAAGCCTGCGACAAAAAATGGTTGCAAAATAAAAAGAACGAAAAAATGGTTAGGATTGCCTTCTTCTTCTTCGCACTGGTATTCTTTGCCCCATTGATATTAAGCAGATTCGGGGTATTCTCTTGAGAGTTTTACCTGCAATAATTGGCCTTTTATTCATTGGTTTGTCGGTTTTTGGGGCGATTGGAGTATCAGGTGATGGTAGCATTGATGCCAATGTACCACCTTGCCTTCCGCCTTCTCTTTGTGATGCTGGAGTCACTATCGAGACTCTTGACCTGCCAGCCATTGTAGGTTGGCTAGATGCAACAACGACTGTCTCTTGGTCTGAAAATAGCGCTTGGATTGGAGTCATTGAAGAAGGCTTGCCAAATGACTGTAAGAAATTACCAACTCATTTCACATGTGATGAAAATGACCTGACATTTGTAGCCGGTGGACCAGACCAAAAGGAAGGATTCTCTTGGGAGGCAACTCCTGGACATTATCGCTTCGCCAGCGGTTCGGATAGCGTTTCTTCAAGTCTGCGCTCAAATAGCGTCACCTATGAATGGCAGGCATCACTCAATACTACACCAATATTGGCAATGGCATTGATTGGAGTTGGCTTGTTAGTTTATTCAAAAGTCGTTGATTAAATCCCATCAAGAAGTCTCCATCGGTTCTGCTTGACTTAAGTGCGCACCTTTGCGAACACAGCGCTTCGGGTATAGGCGCTCAACAACAACCGCTTGCCATTTGTTGATTTGACTATTCTTCGCTTTCCGTTGCTGAATTTCCGTGCATCATCGCTAGACATGTCGCTAAAATTACTGAAAATAGAATGCTGATGGTAAGGAGTTGGCCAGAATTCCGAGCAGGAGGGAATGTAGTCATTGACAGTAAGATGAAGACAGAAACCGAAGTCAATGCAGCCCACCAACGTGCCGACATATCCAACTTTGTGGGGCGGTGTTGCGAACTTGCATGTGAAAGGTAATCCGCTGCGAAACCCATGCCTAGTAGAACTGCAAGTGCTGTATTGACCCCTCGTCCCCCAAAGATGCTAGCCATTCCATCAACTGCCGCGCCTATGGCGACAGCACCTACTGCTATTCTAGCGGCTTGAATGGGGACTCGTAGGGCGAATAGGGCAACTAGGAAGATTGCGACTCCTGCCGAAAGGATTTGAGTCATACGCGTCCCTTCGAAGGTTTGGGCTGCCTTGGCACCTGTTGGTAAGTCGCCACCTACAAGACCTGATATTCCATTCACTGCAAGTAGATTTTCAACATCGTCTACAAATTGAATTGCAGCCTCTGAATTTTGTCCATCGATAAAAACTGCTATTGAAAGTCCGGTGGTCACTCCATCTCTCTGTAATCTTTGATCCAAGAACAATGAGGAGTTACCCTCAGCAGTAGATCCATCGACAGTGGTAGCGCCTTCAGGAATGCCAATGACCATTGGTGTACGCATCAGTCCCCCTTCAAGAGAAATCACGCTAGGATGTTGGCCCAACTGTTGTTGAAGATTCAGTATTTCCTCGTAATCTGATTGACTATCGCCCTCAGCATCAACAACAACCCAAGCGATTGTACTCGATGCAAGAACATACTTTGACTGTAAATCCATCATTTCATCCAATGCTGGGTCGCCATCTGGAAGAAACTGTTCAACTTCTATGACATTTACTCCAGGTGGTGAAATTACTGTGATAGTAGCGAGAATCAGCAGTGCAATAGGCCAAGCCCAAGGGGTTGAAATTGAAGAAAAGAAGGGGGATTCATTAGATTTTTCTTCCTGTAATACCCTCCGCTTTAGATAAAAATCTTCAAGCACATAGCGTGTCAAAACCCAATCTAAAACGATACCAATTGCCATCACGAGACCCAATGAGCGTTGTGCGCGAATGGGAGAAAAAAGAGCCAAAGAAACTGCAGCAACGGTTGTAAGCATTGCAACGAATAGCATTCTACGCACCTCCTCTCTCCCCCTAGAGGAGCGCGAATACCAGAACGCTCCATCGACTGCTACACCCATGATGATAGGTAAGGCGATCCCATCTAGTACTGAAAATTCGAACCCTAGTGCCGCAAGTGCCCCTAATTCTGCACAGATGACTAGTCCGACCCCACTGATTGTAGCGGCAGCAGTTTGCCAATCTCTCAGTCCAATTGTCAGCATTGCTCCAAGGAGGAATATAGATGGGATGATGACGTAAGCGAGTTCTTCTTCAGCAATAGCCTTCGCTTTTCCATACATCATATTGATGCCAGTAGCTGAAATTTCGTAATCGGTATTCGCACTGACCTTGTCCGCCCAAATATTCAGTTCGTTCCAATCTCCACCTCCAGCACCGACATATACGATCCAAAGAATTTCGTTGGTTGCTGGTGGCTGTGTTGCAAAAGCACCCGCGAAGGCAGGGCAAGCAATGCCGAAATCCGTTCCTTCAGGTAACATCAATAAGGTGGCCTCAAAAGCCGCTTTCTCTGCATTATTCGCAGTATTACTGCACCATCCGTCTTCGATTTCAGGCTGCAACACATCCGCCCACCGGGATGCATTTCTAAGCGAGCGATTTTTAGAATCAAATGCATCTGCCCATGCAGAAAATGGTGTAACAACTCGTTCAATATACAAGGAACCGTATTGACATTCAGTAGAATCATTATGACTACATGATTCCCAAGAGGTCTGAGGATTTGAGCCATCTAGAAGTTCTATCTCCAATTGTAGTAAATCCTGAACACGGCTGAGATTGTTTGTAACCAACCCCCCTTCATCGTGTCTAATTCTGAGAACCAATTGGTGATTTTCACCGCCAATACGTTCATCATTGATTCTTATTACAGCTTCATCATCGAAAATAACTTCAGTGTTCATTTTCGGTTCAACTGGATGAAAGAACAGCAATCCTGCTGACAATAGCATGCCAACCAATAGAGTCAGGCGGAGTTGCTCAGGTCGCATGTTGTGCCATGGTAGAGATTACGTCATATCAGCCCAACGGGTGCCCTATAGAGAAACACGGTGTTTTGATTGGCACTCAAACCCATTCGGACCATTTGCCAGTGGAACTGTCGCGATAGTACCATGATCCACTCCCCTCAGGGTATTCTAGAACTTCGAAACCATCTTGCATCGAACCACGCATTGTGGGCGAGGGACCACTGGGGCCTCCGTCAAACATATGATCTTGAGCAGCCATCATAGTGGCTGGCTCTCCTACCCAATTATCGTCAGAATCACCACGCCCTCTTAACAATAGAACAGCGGCTGAAATTACGAGCATGAGTACGGTTACAATGCCTGCAAAAATCCCAATGGTTACTACGTCTGAACCAGAACTTGCACTAGTACTACGTCCTTCCTCATCTGCTTCCTCATTTCCAGTATCATTCGTTGTATTATTGATAGGGGTGGTATTGTTTTCCACAGGCTCATTGGGATCACATGCCGAATCGTCATCATCAGCATTATCACCGACTCCATCACCATCACAATCCAACCATTCACTAGAGTCATCAGGGAATGCATCACTGGAATCTAACGCACCATCTCCATCAGAATCAGTTGGCAAATTATCTCCGTCACCAGTTTCGATACCGTCAGCGGTGACTACAATGGTCAACTCCTTCGTATTGTACATCTCACCTGAGAAGCGAATCATGATTGTACCCTCGGTGACACCGAAAGAAACTATTCCGTCCTCATCTGTAATTAGTGCAAAGAGTGTTATGTTATCGCGAATCAATACAGCTGATAGGCCCTCAATGGGCTGTTTTGTCAGGTTGTCAACTGCAGTGATTTGTACGGTATCACCTGGCAATGGGTTTGTAGGACCAAAACTCAGTGATATGTTCATCATGACGGGAGGCTCTGGGTTTGGCTCAGCCACCTTTGTGTCGAGTGCAGCCACGACGGTTGCACCCTCACCCTCGCCGATTTGTGCTATTGCAATGACAGTGTAGTCATCTTGTGGCGAAGATAGATCCGACAAATGCAGGTCTGCGCTAGAACCTAGACCCCATGCAACTGAATCGAGGTTGCTGAAGATGTCATCAAAGAAATCGAAATTTTCCTCTTCGGTCATTTCGGCATCATTTGAACAAACCTCATCGTTATTCCAATCAAATTCCCCCGCTTCTGTAATTTCAAATTTGATTTTACCTGAATCAACCGTCAAGGTGTATGCACCTGAATCCAGATTGAAGGTGGCTCGGTAATCTTCCTCCCAGTCCCATTCCTTGTCCCAGTCTTGGGCAGGTTCAACAGTATTGCCAGCATCATCGGTCAAAACTGCATTTGGTGTGTAAGAGGAGGTGTGGACGTATTCGTTCGATTCATCCCTCAATGACATTTTCACATTGCTTTCCAGATTTCCGGTCATATCATGTCCCTCTTCCGACCAACCCTCGAGTTTCTCGCAGGTCGCTTCTAGGGATTCTTCGATATTGACCCAACCTAGTACATCACTGCGCAAAAAGTCACCATAGGCAATCTCAGTAAATGCCGAGAGGTCGATGGAGGCTGGATCAAGTCCAACCTTGGGTGTGGCCACTGCCAAGATTCGCGATGCGATACCATCATCAGCATCTAGAGCGATGTTGGTGGTCTGTCCGGGTCCGAGTGCGCCGTCAAAGGTCAAAGTACCTGCGTCGTTGAGAATCATACCAAACTGAATCGCTGTGGGCCATAGTGCCCCTTCTTCCATGATGAGGCTGGCCACCAGCGTCAAGGGTGCATCAATGTACACTTCTTGGCTGCGTGTGGCCGTACCCTGCTGGAACTCCAGTTCATACTCTTGGGGCTCGCCCCATTCATCCTCTGCAATATCAGGGAAAGCGATTCCGAGATTCACTGGCATCAACATCAGCATTGCAGTGTAATCCTCATCTCCCATTCCCGTAGGTGTAACCTCGATGGTCGTCAGCCCGCTTGTGGATGGAGTGGCAATGTACACTGGGATTCCAGCAAATGTGGTCTGTTCGGTGATTCCAGAGAGCGCAATCGATGCTTCAGTGGCTGCCCCTACGTTGAGACCGATGCCGATTAGTTCCTCGCCATCTCGGAAATACTTGGTCTGGACCACGCTGATGTATGCGCCCGGTAAGGTGGGTGTGGCCGTCATGGTCACACCACCATCTGCATCCGAGGTGAAAATCTGTTCGTCCATAACTTCGAACGGACCATCGGTAAGGAAGGCATCAATAATCTCAGGACTGGGAATGGCTGATTCATCGTCATTTAGATCGCACCATCCGACATCTGTCCATCCAGTCACGTAGGACTCATCATCCTCGTAGACTCGGAATCCTTTTTCTTCATCAGAATAGACATACGTCATTGAATGGTAAACCGTACTGTATCCAGCGACAGGCGTGTACGAGATGTCAATGTAATAGTCACCATGATTTTGGTAGTCATGTTCTCCCCACCCTTCTTCGCGATAATCATCGTTCTCACCGTATGTGTAATCGTAGTAATTTCCATCTCCCCAACTAATCGATAGTGTGTCGAGGTCAGGTTTGTCGTAGGACACTTGTTCTTCATTCTCATCGTCCCAGTATCCGAAATTTGCATAACTCCATCCGATGCTGGCATGACCCCCACCACCGTTGCCTTGGGTTCGCGCACATCCTGCCGTACCGGGTAGTGGAACTTGATGCATGATTTCGAATTCTAGGCCCGATTCAGTGGTCCCAATTGTAATCACGTCAGCCAAACCACCTTCTTCAGGTAGGGCGTCACTGTGGCTTGCGCCCCAGGTGCTACCGAGGCCTGAACGTTCGATGTCTTCGTAGTCATCTTCCCAATCGCCATTTTGTACGGCTTGCGGATGTTCGTGGCCTTCTCTGTCACCCTTGCCACTGAACTCTGCGATGATACCATTGACATTCCCGTCGAGGTCATCACCAGTGTATTGAGCAACGATGTTTGTGGAACTGCTGGTAATGTCAACACCTCCCTCTGGAGATAGTGTCTCAATAGCCTCCATCGCCTTCTGTGGTGATACACGGAGGATTGCGATATCCACCTCTGCACCACTCACTGGGCCATAGGCATCGTATGACAGTGCAGACACACTGTATGGGGAATCAACTGACATGGTTTCATCTTGGTCCACTAGAACACCAAGGGCGGAACCGATGAATGTTTCATCAGCCCCCTCGTAAATCATCGCTTCAAGCATGCTTGGGCGTAGCGACTTAACCTCGATTCTTGCGTTCGAGACTTCGTCTGCATAGGCGTAGTTTTCCATCGGTTGGCTAAATGACCACACCGTGTCTTTGATTGAATCAGCAGTCAATCGGCCGATGTATGTGTGATGATCATTGTCTCTCTGTGTCAACAGAGTGGATTGAACGTGTATTCCTGAGGAATCAGTCATTGTCATCGTAAATGTTTCTGGGTAATGTGAATTGTGCGTATCGTCAGGGCCATCGAAGCGCATATTGATGCCAAGGTCGAGAATATGTGGATTGTAAACGGTTGTTTCAATATCGTACAATTCCTCGAAGATGATGACGGCAGGACCATTGTCATTCTCACCATCCCCATCCTCATCCTCCCATTCTTGATACCATTCGCTTTCACGCTCACCGCCCGAGGCGTTGGCCATCCATGAACCGAAGTCACCCACTGCTTCTCCAGCAGATTGCCATGCAGGGTCATCAAACGAACTCATGAGATGTTCAAAACAGTCCTCAGGAAGGGAATTGAAATCATCGAATACATCATTGACCCACGAATCACTGGATTCCATGTTGGCTGTCCATGCTTGCCCCTCGGGAGTTTCCATGAGTTGTTCGTATTCCCAGATGAACTCATCTGGTATTTCATCGCCATCTGTATCCACCATCTCAACGTCTTGGATAGCAAACCCGACGATGAGTTTCTGCATCGGCGTCATGTTGTCAATATCCTCATTCATCAACGGCTCAAGATAGGCTTCAATACCTGCAATAATCGCCTCAGGGTGCGCAGATACAGAGAGAAGTGCGATGTTCCTCATCAGCGTCTGTGCTGCTTCAAACTGCTTGGTACTGTTTGCCAAATCATCTAGAGCACCCTTCATAGCAGTCCACTCATCACTGCCCAACATGGCGTTGTATGCAGCCTCAAATTGGTCAGTGCCTTCAAATCGAGTGAAATTTTCAATAGGGTCAAAGGTCATCATATAATCTGCCATTTCGTCGAAATCATTCATCGATCTTGGCAGTGGAAATTCATTGAGATAAGTCATCAATCCTGCAACCATTGCAAGTGTCGCATCGACATCCTCAGAATCGAAGAACTCCATTAGCAATTCAAGGAATGTTGCGCCATCAGATAGGTTGTATTGGTCTGCTGAATCCAGCATTGCCTGCCAACTACCTAGTCCACTACCGTCTGTTGCAGCATCCACAAATGCAGGGAAGCCACCATTGGAAATTACTTGCATTTCAAGGTCATCAAATTCCCCCTGAATTTCCACCGTAGGGTTTGCAGTGTCCCATGCATCATCGATGGCTCGCAGGACAGTTTCAATTTCATATCGGAATATTTCCTGCAACTGTGTGGCATCATCCGTGGCTTGCATCATGCCGTGTTCGGCGGTGAACTCTGCCGAATAAACACCACCCACCTCGGCGACGGGGAGGGTGAAGATTCCATCCCAGATGGCCGTATTGGCATCATCCTCGTGGACACCGGTTTTTGTCAGAACCACAGTTCCAACAAGTTCACCCTCGGTAGAACTAGGGTTTCCAAATTCTCCAAGTAAATCCATCGGATCCATATCGAGTCGAATGATGTCAGCGGTGACGATAGTCTCACTGTTATGTCCGCGGGTCAGGGCTTGTAATTCGACATCTCCACCGACGCTCACTAATTTGGTGATTACAGAGCCATCAATGCTCAGGGTATCTTCATTTCCATAGTTATCATTGGGTGCTGGGATACCAGCATAATCAGCCAATGTAGGTTGCAGTGACATAAATGCCAGTAGGATAACAATAAATGCTGCTGTACGCTTCATGTGTCGGCTAAATAATAGCCTTATTTGATGGTTTCTCCTGATTTAATGCATATAAAATCGTCAAAATTCAGAAATGGAAATTCCAATCCGCAGTAATCCATCATCATCAACAAGTGAAGCACAACCTTGATTCTGTGATTCTACCTCAGTCCAAGTTCCTGAAACTGGGGTAAAAGATGTGCTTGGTAAGGCAAGTGCTTCCAAATAGATACTCATCGGTGCTACCGCAGTAGTACCGCTCCCCTCAATAGACCAAGCGAACGCCGCATCAATTTCTTGTGAATCGTTATTACACCATGCATGCAGTTCTAAAGTAGGCTTGCCGACATTGAGTAAATCTCTAACTTGTTCAGTCTTCGACGGAGTTTCATTTGTGCTGGATACATTTTGTATTTCGGTCCAGGTAGATGGGTGTGGAATAGAGAGGGGTGATTTCACAGGTTCAATGACTGAAGTAAGTTCGATATCTGGTTGTGAAATCAAGCACGGCATCGAACGTTCTGGTAAGCAACCTTGCACGTTATATGCACCTCCAAGCATTGATTCGATAAGGATCCAAGGTCCTGTACGACTTTCACCTTCTGAAAATCCTGCGTTGAAACGATCTTCTGGCTGCCACATTGGTGGGCTGTGTACAATGGTGATGTCCCAAGTGAAGTCATCCTCTCCAGTTACATCCCAATGAAAAGATAGCCATTCGCGAGCAATCAATCCATCGCCAACATGTTCTTGGAGATGTAGAACTGCGATATTCGCCTCGATATTTGAGATGGGGCCACCCATCAATTCTGTGATATTAACGGGCCCCTGCATGGAGATTCCTATGCAGGTTACGCATTGTGAACTGACCACACCTTGGACTTGAATATCTAGTGTTGCTTTTGCTCCTCGGTCATAATCATCTAAACCGAGTGCATTCATTGAGGAGCGAGTCGAAAGTATAATCGTTCCAGACAAATGGGTGACTTCAAGTTCACCTTGAGAGTCTGATTCAGACTCAATTCCAATCGAAAGTATTGCGAGTACAACCAGCCCCAGAACAAACCATTCTGCGGTAGGGGCAAACGGCTTGCGTAAGTCGTCCACAATTGTTCGACAGCATTGTCATTGATGGTGTTAACCCCATTCATCTGATTTGAGAAGTGAATATTCGACATTCTTCTTCTAATTCATTTAAGTTATCCTGGCTTAGTTGAGTGAGGTGCCTGTCGCGTCGGTACCCTCGTTATCCATCAGTACAGAGGGGACCCTCTGTATTTTATTCAGGGAGCGTCGTCTCTTCGGTTTTCTTCTAATGATTTTTTCAATAAGAACTCTATCTGAGCATTGATTGAACGGAAATCATCTTTGGCCCATATTCTCAACGCCTCGTGGAGTTTCGGGTCAATCCGAAGTAGTAATCTTTTCTTTGTCATAATCCCAGCACCGCTATATTTCAGTTATTGAAGATTTGAAAAGCCCTAATGGCTGTGAAAATAATCGATGAAAGGCCAATTAAGAGCATGAGAAAAAGCATGAAGTAGTATGATTTAGGAGCTTCTTTCTTTGTATGCCACCCTTTTCCTCGGAGATGTGTACCACCTTTAACGAAAATGAATACAGCATATCCCATGCAAATAAGACCAGTCAAGGCAGGGGGCAAAAGGTTCCAGATTTCACCCGAAGTGGCATCCATGCGTACCCACCTACTGATATAATGAACCAGTATTAATTACCGGTGTTGTATCGGTTTCAGAACATAATACTACTAGCAGGTTACTTACCATTGTAGCCTTCTTATCTTCATCTAGATCAATGATATTTTTGGCACTTAATTGAGCCAAAGCAAGTTCCACCATTCCTACTGCACCATCGACAATCTCTCGGCGTGCTGCTACAACTGCACTTGCTTGCTGGCGGCGAAGCATTGCTTGAGCGATTTCTGGAGCATATGCTAAGTGACTGATTCTGGCTTCAAGAACCTCGATTCCCGCGCGAGATAGTCTTTCCTGTACTGATTGGCGCAACTCTGTAGCAACCACTTCTTGATGGCTTGAAAGTGCGACTCCACCGAGATCTTTCTCTTCGATAATATCGTAAGGGTATTTTGTCGCCATAGCCCTAAGTGCGGCTTCGCTTTGAATCTGAACATAGTTTTCATAATCATCTACCTCGAACAATGCCTCTGCTGAATCAAATACTCTCCAAACAACCACTGCTGCAATATCGATTGGATTTGCATTTACATCGTTAACCTTTAATTTTGCAGATTCAAAATTTCTAATTCTGAAGGTAACCTTAGTCTTTTCATACAAGGGATTGACGAAAAAGCGAAAACCTTCAGTTTTTACAGTTCCAGCATATTTTCCGAAGAATTGCAAAACTGCTGTTTCATTGGGATTAATAATTACATATGAATTCCACATGATAAGCCACAAAAGACCAACTACGAGATGGAATAAAATACCTAAAATGACCCCTGCTGCTCCTGCTGTATAAAGAACAATGCCCAACAAGAAAATAGATGGAATTACGATTAAGTGTATAGCCAGACCTAAAAAGCCACTTATTGAGGGCCTTTGTCGATCTTTAAATTGTATTTCCCCGTGTGATACTTGTTCGTCTGCCATAATAGTTCTCCTCTAACTTGCCGAAGGTTATTGGGTTTATCAAGATATCTTAGTGATACTTATATGATATCACTTTTTCGAGTAAAAAGTTAGGCTTAATCGTAGAAAAGGCAAAAGCATAAATCATCGAGACAATGAGGGGTAAACATGAATGAAGCGCTAAAGGATATGTTAACACAAGACGCAATCATCGCCAAACAAGATATGGAGGTATCAAATATCGTTTTGGGAATTGATGCGGCTAATCGCTACTCCCTTTTTGATTCAAATGGTCGATCATTGGGTATTGCTGCTGAAGAAAGTAGCGGCGCTGGCGGTTGGTTGATAAGGCAGTTTTTACGAAATAAACGCCCCTGTAAAGTACATATCTATGACCAAAAAGGTCAACAAATTGCTACCGGAAAGAAACCATTTCGCTTCATATTCTCTGAGATGTCTGCAGTTGTAGATGACCAAATAGTGGGAAGGTCTCGTCGTCGCTTCAAAATTCTCAAACGTAAATATACAATAGAGGTCCAAGGAGGTTCAAATTTCGAAATCAATAGTAGCATTTTCCAATTTGGAAAGCATGCATTTGATGTGACCAGAAATAACAGTGTCGTTGCTACAATTGCAAAACAGTTCGAAGGTATAATGAAGATGGCATTCACTCAAGCCGATACCTTTTCAATCCAATTTAAGGATAATAATTTGACATTGCAGGAACGCTGTACTCTACTCTTTACACTCTTCCTTATCGACTTCGATGTATTTGAGCAGCGCTGATTGGATTTGAATGGTTGAAAGAGATTGCGAGTTCCAAGTTGGCCCTCTAGACGGTCCCATCTGGGTCTCTAACGTACCATCCCTCTGGTAATGTCAAAGGCGTACCTCGTTGAACGTCCATTACTTTCTCCATCATTAGTTCGCGTAAGCCTTCTACCCCATGGCCATCTATTGCACTAAATGCGGGATGACCTTCTTGCGTTCTGGGTACATCTGCATCCTCCCACCCTTCAGGCAGAGGATCTAAGAGGTCGGCTTTGGAGACGCATACCAGTAATTCTGTACCAGGCAATAATTCCTTTACTTCTTCTAATAAACTCAATTGTTCTTCGACCGAAACGCCGCCGCTCTCACTGCTATCGAGTAGAAATAACACAAGGCTTCCTAAGTGCTCCAATGCTGCAATGGCCTGCATTTCAATGGCATTTCGCTTAATCATCGGCCTATCCAAAAGACCTGGAGTATCTACCAATTGAACTTTCAAACGGTTTGAGGTGAAATGGCCAACATGCAATTGTTTAGTGGTAAAAGGATAAGAGTTCACTTCAGGCTCACCTGATGAAAGTGCACGTATAAGGGCTGATTTTCCGACATTTGGTGAGCCAGTAATCACCACACAAGGCTCATTCGAATGTATAGTAGGTAATACCTTGAGAACTTCTCTGCTTTCATTCAACCAAGTCAATCCCTTGCCAACTTGGCCAACAATACTCGAGATACGCCCATAGGCTTCTCTCCGGCATGTATGCATGAACTCAACATTTGCAGTGCGAATGATTTTCTTAACATTTTGAGAGGCAACTACTCTGATTTGGCTGGCAGCCCATTGTAAGGAAGCCAGGTTCTTGCGGTACATATCGGTACCAACTGCGGCCTCAATCATTGATTGATCGAAATCAGGCATGCGGTCTAATGATGGCCAAGTGCTTACAACTTCCAAGAGGTATTCGGCAATCGTATCACTCGAAGTTTGAACCATTCGACTCATCTGTTTGCGAACTCTAAATATACGATTCGATTCATTGACTCGGTCTGCTGCAGCTCGTCCACGGGTGAAGCCCTTATCGAGCAATTCATCTCCAAACAAGACTGTTGGCACGCCCTTCCAACGGATACGCATCGGCTCTCCTCAGCCACAGGCGCGGGCCTCCCCCTCTTCAAAAGAATAGATGAGAAAAGTTAATTCTATCCTCCTATTACTAAGCCTTTAGAATAGTGGTCCTTTTACGCCACCACCCGATGACATCATCGCAGGGGCCAAGAAGATGAGTGATGATATCATGGAAAATATGCCTGATTGGGCTAAAGATATGTGGAAAGATATTGGTTCCCCAGAGTTGGATTCACTTGGTCCAGTGCTTAATGGTAATCTCTTAGCAAGACGGCATGGACTCCGTAAAGACGACTTGCTCGAAGTTTTACTTGATGCAAGATTACTCCCCGAAGGGCGCGACCCTTGGATGAAAGGGAGGTTAATCTCTAGTGGAAAAATGACCATTGAGTTATTGTGTGAAGATGGAAGATTGCACTACGTCTCAAGGGACGCTATTATCGAAGTTATTCTCGTTGCCCACATGCGACCTGCTTACCTTGATGATACCGACCTGATGACTTACGAGAGGGATGATATGAAGCGCCGAAGCAAACTCAATGAAAAGGTGGAGAAAGAAGGGGTTGGAAGAGACGATAGCCACCTTTGGGGTTGAATAGATGACTTGGTTAAATGTTGATGACCACCATTTGGAAAAAACATTCAACTTCTCCGACTTTAGTCAAGCATTAGAATTCTTAAACAAAGCAGGTATGATTTGTGAGCAACAAAATCACCATGCTGATTTTGAATTATCATGGGGAAAATTATTGATTCGCACATGGAGTCATGATGTTGATTCCATAACCGAACGTGATTACCGCCTATGCAAAGCCATTGATGGTTTGAGTGGATGAAATGGCAAAGGATGGAAAGGGCAGGACAGAGCCTGGTTATTCACGCCATGTTTTCATCTGTGGCCACCAAAGACCAGAAGGAAGTCCGCGTGGTTGTTGTTCTGAAAAAAATAGCCTTGAAGTCATGCAACGCTTGAAGGAAATGGTAAGGCAAGGAGGCTTGGATAATGTGAGAGTGCAGAAATCAGGCTGCTTGGATTTCTGTGAGAACGGCATCTCATGTGTAGTCTATCCAGAAGGCATTTGGTACAGCCTCAACGGGAGTGAGGAACAACTTATTCGATTGATGGAGCAACATCTTCGCGATGGTCTTACAGTTGAAGAGATGCAGATGAATCTAGAACCTTAGAGTTTCACCGGTCTCGATGCACCACATGCTTGGCACTTCAACAAAGTGATTCTATCTTCTTTGATGAAATGGGTATCTGGTGCTGAGCATTGGCTGCATTTGATGAAAGTGTTGACGTAATTAACTACACACTTTTTCAGACGCTTTGGTGGAATCCTACCCTTGAAGCGGGCCCGTGGGCCTTCACGGCTTCCGCTGGTACCCAATTCATTCAACATGTAGTGGAAAACGTGGTCTTCATCTCTATCCATGTGAGAAACTACCTCTTGGAAGTTGCGGAAAATGGTATTGGCCCCCTCAATCATTATCTGCGGTTCAGGTAAAGTCCAACGTGCTCTTTCGGAGATTTCCGTAGGTATTCTCTCACGGGCGCGGTCAAGCAATGCCTCGTACTCAAACTCACTCATCGATGCGGCCCACCAACCGCCCCGTTTAGGTCTTTGCCGTCAAATTCCCTTCAATGGAAGGCCCACAACCGATGTATTGATGGATAGATGCTTTCGCATATAGTGTCGATAGCCATGACACTAAGCGTCGATGAACTGCGAAATACGGTTGCAAATCTCAAAAAAGAGGGTTTGAATTCACAACAAATTGCTGATGAGTTATCACTTTCACAAGATACAGTGGCCTGGTTGGCAAGCACTGGTTCAGCAAATGATGAGCAACCCGAAGATATCCGTATTGGTTGGCGAACAATCGGAGTAAGACCAGTGCGTACTGAGGCTATGGCCTCGATATTTGCTGATGTCATCATTGAGGAAATAAATGATGATGTTGATACGATTGTTGGTATCAGCCTAAACGGCATTCTATTTGCCCATGAAATCGCCAAGTTCCTTGATATTGAGGTATCTATTCATCGCAATGTCGAAGGAGGAGATGGTTTAGGTTCATTATCCAATAAATATAGTCAAGTCAATGGCAAGAGAGTGGTCATAGTCGATGACGTATTATCAAGTGGAACCACGATGAGGAATACAATTTCAATGATGAAAGAGATGGGGGCTGAAGTCAAATTATGCATGGTTTTAGTCAACAAGACTACGCTCAATGAAATCGAAGAAGTGCCCCTGCGTGGAATAATTCGGGCTGTTGCAGTCTAACTGGAGGTGTACTAATGCATTGGGCTGATTTTGCCGCTTCACGTTTAGCCCAAAGAGGCGATTCTCATATAATCGCTACCGGCATAACTCCCTCTGGCCATATTCACGTCGGAAACATGCGAGAAGTTCTGACTGGAGATATCCTCAGAAGGGCCTGCAGCGATGCAGGAATGAATGCTGAATTGGCCTATATCGCCGACACAGCAGACCCACTTCGCAAGGTCTACGATTTCCTTGATGATTCCTATTCCCAATATATCGGCCATCCGGTTGGGGATATTCCTGCCCCTGATGAGAAAGGGCGTCCCGATGGTGATGGAACATATGCAGACTACTTCTTGGCTCCATTCTTGGCAGCTCTAGATGAAACTGGAGTTGAATGCCGAGTTATTGATAATTACCAATCATACAAGAATGGGGACTTTGCTGAAAATGCTCGGAAACTATGTGATGCCGCTGAACAAGTACGGGAGATAATAGAAAGAGTTAGCAGCCGTGAATTATCTGATAATTGGTTCCCATACAACCCAAGAGGCTCGGATGGCAGCATAGATGGAGTAGTTATCACCAACTGGCAATGGCCATATGTGCATTGGGTTGACCAGCATGGAATAGAAGGAAAAGCAGACATAAGAACGGCTGACGGTAAATTACCTTGGAGATTAGATTGGCCAGCCAAATGGCAACAAATCGGCGTGACCTGTGAACCCTTTGGGAAGGACCATGCAGCATCAGGTGGCTCTTACGATACCGGCAAGGAAATTGCAAAACTGCTCGGCTATGAAGCCCCGATGAGTATGCCCTATGAATGGATCTCACTGAAAGGACAAGGAGCGATGTCATCCTCCAAGGGAATCACATTGTCTGCTCGCCAATTATTGGACATTGTGCCACCAGAAATAATGCGCTACTTAATTGCTAGAACCAAGCCAAAGCGCGCTATAGACTTCGATACTGGTGAAGGTCTAATCAGTATGGCTGATGAATTCGAAAGGCTCGGCAATTCAATCCCCTCCTTACAGGACAAATTGCATTCTGAAGAGGCACTGAAGAAAAGGCAGCGCGACCAAATAGAAGATACGTTGGCTTTTTGGAAATATAGTCAAGTTGTTGCAGGAGATTCTACTGCCAGTGGTTCCGGAATCTCATTCAGTCATCTTTCATTAGTTGCGCAAGTAAAACAAGAAGATGCTGAAGTATGGAAATCCCTCAGCCAAACTCATGGTATCGACGAAAAACAACCTAGCAAGGTGCTCCAAGAAAGGCTATGGCGAATGAGGAATTGGGTTGCAGGTGAGTTATTTCCGGATTCATCTAGAGTTAGCATCCAAGAAAAAATCAATACTGAATGGGTGAATTCACTAGGCGAGGACCAAATCGCCTACTTACAAAAGTTATCAGAATCGACAACAATCTTGGAAAATACGGAATCAGCCATAAATCAGTGGATTAGAAATACGGCCCAGGATTGTAAATTAGAAACGAAAGTGGCATTCAACACATTATACAACCTCTACCTTGGCAAAGACAAGGGGCCAAGATTAGCAGCACTACTTTCGGCACTTGGTAAAGAACAAATCATTGCTCCATTGACCTCTACATTGAATCATCTCGGCTAACCCAATCCGCCTCACTATTCGGCCTGTACGGGGGGCCAACAACCGTCATCCTTGAATAGCGTGAGAATGGCTCCGTTAACTCATGGCTGGGGTGCACTGTCCAACCTGCGAGGCATTAGTCGACGCAGTTGCTAAATTCTGCCTTGCCTGTGGCCATGACTTCACAGGTCAAGGGCCGATAACCTCCACAGGCCATGACCTTGCCCAATTGAAGGATGTAATTCGCCAAAGAGATGACCTCTCAATGGCTGAAAAGTTCGATATGATTGCCAAAATCGAAGAAGGTGCAAACCCAATCTCACTGGGAATTGCGGCTGCTGGCGATGGTGACGAAGTCGATATTGGAGAGGCTTTTTCGACTACTGGAGCCGATGACAGTTCCAAGAGTGAATGGTCATTCGGTGATAATCAGGCATCCAGTGCCGCAGTTAGAGCCGTCATGAAAGCAACCGATGCATGGGGTCTTATTCAATCCGGTGACCTAAACTTGGGAGACTCATTATTCCGCGATGCAATGAGCCGAGGAATGGATGCAAGTACCCATATCCACGATGTTGCAAGTGGTGAGGGTGAGGGGCTCGATCCAGATGCAATGCGCAATATTCCGGTCCTAAAGCCGCCAAAGAGAAGTTTTTGTCCAAAATGTGGTTCTGATATTCACAACAATACCATGTTGCAATGGAGGAAATGGAGAGATCATTCCTCGGAAGTTGTCTCGATGCAATTAGAAGCCTCAATGGAAACGGCACTGATTCAAGTTGCAGCCCATTATGTTGGAGACCTTGCAGCCCTAAAGAAACAAAATACTGATCTCGAATCTCGCCTCGGCGAAATTGATGAAGAAAAAGTCAAGTCAGAGATGAAGGAAAAACTCCTAGAAGAGTTGCGTGAAGAATTGAAGGAGGAACTACGCGACGAAATCGAAGAAGATGTCCGTGAACAAATTGAAAAAGATGTCCGTGGTAATATGGCCTCTAGAGGTGGCGCCTCAAGAGGCGGCGTTAGCCGAACTACCTCAAGTTCATCTACTGGTAAGAAAATGGCAGCAAAGAAACCTGCTGGTGGGATGTTTGGAGCCAAGAAAGTGGTCAAGAAATACGAAGGTGATGACCCCTCAGGCAAACCATCCTGGTTCCTCAAGGATGCTCTTGATACTGTTTATGACCCGCATGGCACAGGAAAGACTGTCAAGCGCAAAACCATTTTAGCACGTTCTGCTGACGGCAATGTTAGGGTTGAAGACGTAGTCAAAATTTACGCCAAGGAAGGCGAGGAAGGACTTTCTGAATTGGCTTGGACATCTCCATTGACCAAGTATATTATCGAAGCCTACGACTCTTGTTGAGGCGGTTTGATTGGAAAATGAAAGCCGAAATGATGGCTTCATAGCAGTTATCCTGTTTTCAGCGGCCGCTGCGGGCCTGTTATACCTCATTCAGCAATATTGGATAGACCCTCTACTAGATTCCCGCCCACTGTCGGCATTATTCAGGACTCTGAGAATGCTAATTGTATATGTCATCCCAGCGATTTGGTGGTTGAATAGAAATAACAAAGAAGGTACTTTCAACAGTCTAGGATTGAGTTTTCCAAAGGGTCAAAAAGTTTTCATTATAGGTACTGGTTTGGCTCTATATAGCATTGCTTTGGCTGCATTTATGTTATGGCCACCTCAATCATGTGGATTTACTTTCTGGCAAGCAAATAGGTGTACTGATACGGTGCTATCTGATTGGGCCTTTACCTTGCCACTAATCTGCATCATGGCCATGATTACTGACTTATGGACTCGTGGATTTGTATTATTGCAGGCTGCTGATAAATGGGGGGAGCGGCCCGCTATTCTGTTGCAAAATTCACTTTGGCTGATTTTACACCTCTATGAATTGGAATTACTGGCGCCTTCGATGAGTTGGGTGGGAGCTATTGCTCTAGCATTATTCCTTGGCATAATAGGCGATCTAATCGCTTTGAGAACTCGTTCTGTCGTTGGTTTGATGGCAGGACACGCCTTACTCAATGTCGGCTGGGCCATCAGTTTAGCAACTTGGTTCAGTCCTTGAGGTAAGTAACCTTGAGGCGTTGAGGTATCAATGGACCACGACGTTGAGCGCGAATCGCTGAGACCTCTGCCTTGGCACCAGAAAGCGTAGTTACGAATGGAATGTTCAACTCTACGGCCAAACGACGCATCATGTTTCCATCGCGAACTGCCCCTCCACTCGTTGTTGGGATATTAATGATGAATTGTATCTCATTTTTCCGCATCAAGTTCAAGGCATCGGGTTGCTGCCTTTCGGTTATTCTATAGGCAGTTTGCACCCCTAATCCGTGGCGCCTCATGACATCTGCAGTTCCAGGGGTACAGTGAACTTTGAAGCCCAATTCAAGCAATTCCTTAACTATTGGAACAACATTCTCTTTATCTGCTGAACGAACTGTGACATAGGCACCTCCTCCTGAAGCAACTGGAACTTCAGTTGCCATCCTTGCTTTCAGATATGCAACATCTGGGTCTGGGTCTGAGCCCATCACTTCGCCAGTTGATTTCATCTCAGGCCCTGGGGCTGGGTCAAGCCCAGTCAACTTGATGAAAGGGAACACGGGTGCCTTGACACAAACCAAATCTGTTCTCGGGTTGGGAATTGATTGGTCTTTCAATAGCATACCAAGCGTCGCTCTGGCTGCGATTCTAGCCATTGGAACACCGGTTGCTTTGGCCACAAATGGCACCGTACGAGAGGAACGTGGATTGACCTCAAGAACATATAGGCGCTCGCCTTGAATTGCAAATTGGATATTGTAACAGCCGATAATACCTAAGCCAAGTCCGATTTCTCTAGTTTGTTCGCGCACTCTTTCAACCATTTGAGGAGAAATAGTCTGGACGGGAATAAAACAAGTTGAATCACCTGAATGGATTCCTGCCTCCTCGAGGTGTTCCATTACTGCACCAATCAACACTTCTTGGCCATCACAAACAGCATCAACATCCAATTCGATTGCATGGCCAAGATATTCATCGACCAAGAGTGGTTTATCAGGAGCAAGGTATGCCTCTTTCAGATATGCCTCTAATTGTTGATGGTCTGATAAAACCTCCATTCCTCGGCCACCAAGGACATAGGAAGGACGAATCAGTACAGGGAAACCGATTTTATCTGCTGCCGCCCTAACATCATCAGCCGTTGTTCCGGTTGCACCTCTTGGCATTTTAAGGCCAATTCTTTCAGCAAATGACTCAAATCTCTCACGGTCGCTTGCTTCATCTATGGAATCAGTAGATGTCCCCAGAATTTTTAGATTCAAGTTCATTTTCTCAAGATCCGGTAATCGAGATTCTAGAGGGAGGGCGAGGTTTATCGCGGTTTGGCCTCCAAATTGGAGTAAAATCCCATGTGCCCTTTCCCTAATCAGGACCTCGCAAACGCATTCCAATGTCAAAGGCTCGAAGTAGAGTCTATCACTGGTATCGAAATCTGTTGATACAGTCTCAGGATTATTATTGATGATGATAGCATCTCGTCCCGATTCACGAATCGCTTTCACAGCATGGACACAACTATAGTCGAATTCAATTCCCTGACCAATTCGAATGGGTCCTGAACCAATGACAACCATTCGCTCCTTAGTTCTCTCTTCTATATCTGGTAGAATATCAATTCCCTCGTATGTTGAGTAATAATAGGGAGTTGTTGCTGCAAATTCTGCCGCACATGAATCGACCATTCGGAACCTTGGATGGATTCCGAGTTGATGTCTGCGAGCCATGACTGCCGACTCTCCTGCAGGTGTGGGCAGATTCTTCCAGCCTGTTTTCGGGAATTCAGCTTTTGCATCAGCGATGTGGGCATCCGAAAAACCAAGTCGCTTCCACCTGCGTAATGAATATGCTTCTAAATTCTCAATTGAGCCAATATACTCGCTGATTTCCTTTTCGACCTTTGCCATATTCTCGAAATGATGCAGGAACCAACGAGTGATGCGGGTTATCTCATGAACTCGCTCTACGCTCCAGCCTCGTCTAAACGCCTCCAATAATGCTCCCATTCTGCGGTCGGTAGCAACTCTTAGCCATTCTACCAAGGTGCTCTCAGGCAATGCTTCATGGGCTCTCTCTGCCATTCCTTCGCCATCACTTTCATCGGCTCTGGTCAATGGGCGAGGGTGAGGTTCACCATATTCCAGAGAAGCCCATGCTTTGAGGAATGCTTCTTCAAAACATCGACCAATTGCCATCACTTCACCAGTTGATTTCATCGAGGTTCCAAGTCTTCGGTCGGCGGTGCGGAATTTATCGAAAGGCCAACGGGGTATTTTGACGACACAATAATCCAAAGTAGGCTCAAAGGCTGCAGTTGTGCCTTCACCAGTGATTGGGTTTGGCAATTCATCAAGTGTGTAGCCTACGGCGATTTTTGCCGCCATTCGGGCGATCGGGTAGCCTGTTGCCTTGCTCGCTAAAGCGCTTGACCTGCTGACTCTTGGATTGACTTCGATAACTCGGACTTCGCCAGTTGCTTGGTTCCATGCGAATTGGCAATTACAACCTCCACAGATATTCAACTTGCGAATCAATCGCAAAGCACAATCTCGGAGATATTGATGGTCAGCGTCCGAAAGAGACTGCTGAGGGGCAACTACAGTGCTTTCGCCAGTGTGAACACCCATGGGGTCGATGTTTTCCATAGTGCAAATAACGATGCAATTATCAGCAGAATCACGCATTACCTCGTATTCATGCTCTTGCCATCCGAGAATCGATTCTTCTACTAATACCTGATTAATTCGGCTTTTGCGCAAGCCAAGGCTGGCAATTTCAACCAATTCTCCGGTATTCCAGACTGTACCTCCCCCAAGTCCACCCAGAGTAAAGGCAGGGCGCACCAACAAAGGCCAAGTGGCGATTTCTGTAGCAGCACTGAGTACTTCCTCCATGGAATTACAGGCTATTGCAAAGGGTACAGGCAAGTCTATCGATTCACATACTTTCTTGAATAAGTCGCGGTCTTCTGCTGCATCTATAGCCTCTAAGTCAGACCCAATCAACTCAATACCTAATTCCTCTAATACTCCGGCATGAGCTAAATCAGTAGCAATGTTGAGAGCAGTTTGCCCCCCCATTCCCGCCAATAATGCATCAGGGCGTTCTTTCTCCATTATGGAACGAATCACATCGGGGAGCAATGGTTCAATGTAGACGCGGTCGGCCATTTCAGGATCATTTTGAATTGTAGCAGGATTGGAGTTAACCAAAATCACATGATATCCATCTTCACGCAATGCGGTACATGCTTGACTTCCACTGAAATCGAATTCCGCTGCTTGGCCAATGCGAATCGGACCACTGCCAAGCACCATGATGCTGTGAATATCATCGCGTCGAGGAATTAGGAATCACCTCGCAAAGTGGAAGAGACCATTTCGCTGAAGCGGTCAAAGAGTGGGGCTGCATCATGAGGTCCAGGGCAGGCTTCGGGATGATATTGAACACTAAAGGCGGGAAGCCCAATGATATCCAATCCCTCGACGGTACGGTCATTTGCGTTGATATGGCTAACAGATACCTCCGCCCCGATCAGATTCTCTTGCGGTCCACTATTGGCGCCACTTGGGTGAGCAGCCAACATTCCTTGCACTGGGTCTTCAACAGCAAAGCCATGATTCTGAGAAGTGATTGCCACAGTTTTCTCGGTTAAGTCCAATACCGGTTGATTGGCACCTCGGTGGCCATAACGCATTTTGTAGGTGGTTAATCCACTGGCAAGGCCTAGTAATTGATGGCCAAGACAGATTCCCATGCTTGGCATTCCTGAGGCAACCGCTGCAGCCAAAGTACGGCGAGCATTAGTGGCTTTTCCAGGGTGGGCAGGGTCTCCTGGACCATTTGAGACGAACATTGCCTCAATAGCCCATTCATTCACTAAGACATCTAATGAGATATCAGGAGGGCACCAGAGAACCTCAAAACGCCGACATAATTCTCTCAATATATTGTATTTGATACCGCAATCGAGTGCTCCAAGACGAGGCCCTCTGAATCCTGGATTCAACAAAACCGGTTGGTCGATTGAAACTTCATCGACCAAATCTTCCAAATCAGGGGCCTTCAATACCTCTAGTCTCCTCTTTAGTGCTCTTTCATCATCGGCCCTTCCCATGACGCAAAGGAGAGTTCCGTGTTCCCTAACTCTACGAGTAATGGCTCGAGTATCAACTGCTTGAATTCCAGTCACTCCATGCAGACGGAGGAAATCATCTACACTTCCCAATGAATCTCTGTGGTCAGGACAAGACATCGCCTGCCTAACGACAACTCCACGAGGCCAGATGCGTGCTGACTCCGAACATTGGGCATGAATTCCATAATTTCCAATCAGCGGATAGGTGAAAGTAAGAACTTGGCCGGCAAAACTCGGGTCGGTCAAACTTTCTTGATAGCCAGACATCCCAGTACTGAAAACCAACTCTCCTTCGGCCTGCTCTTGGGCCCCAAATAGTAGCCCTTCAAAACGCCCACCATCTGCTAACAAAAGTAGCCCAGGGACTTCCTCTATAGGTGGATTTCCAAATGGCTTCAACATCAAATCTGCTGCATCAGGGAAACTAGGAATTTCAGCAGAATCGACAAGACCAGCCCCCGGACAGAATCCCCGCCCCGCATTGATGGTCCTCGACATCAGCAATGGTCCCAAAGTGGGCTCTATGATGGTTGCCTCAAGAGAGGCACTAAAATGGACTTATTCGGACTCATCAGAATGAGTTACATCTTTGCCCCGAGAATGTGGGTGAATTGTTAGACGCGCACCTTCAAAGACCTCAGGAGATTGTATCCAAGAATCGAGGAAAAGGGCTAATGCAGCTACTTCCGAGTGAGGTTGACTACCAACAGCCACGTTGTATTGGCAGACTTCGTATACTGCACGTGGAACCTTCGCCCCACCGACTACGATGACCAATGGCCTATCTCTCCGAATCGAAGGAATGGCTTGGCGGAACGGGATTCCGTACATTGTCAAGTGAACTGCCACTCCGGTCTTCACGAAACGCTTCAACCAAGCCATGGGGCTTTTGACGTGCTCAGTCTCGAGGGCACCTCCAAAATTATCACAGACGGATTTCAGGCCATCGAATAATTCTTTGTCTTCATCACCTGCTAGAACAAACTTAGTGGCTCCAAAGGTTCTTGCAACCAAACCCAAATGAGTTGTGATACGAGGGTCGCGTCCCTTTCTATGACCAAGTCTGAGTACAACAACTTCGCCTGTCATCAAAGGCGGCGAGAAGCCATCCCTACTTGTCAATTGTCGAAGGCCAATTCAGCATCTGGAACTTCAGTTTGTGGTTCAGTTTCAACAACCTTAGGCTTATTTGCCAAGGGCATTATCTCCATTCCTGAAAATGCTTCTTCGAGACGCATGACCCAATTCAGGAGAAAAGCCTCGATGAATAACTTAGCAACGAAAAAGAAACCGACTCCAAGAATAACTAATCTAGCGGTTTGCCAAATTGCATGAGTTGCTTCTACATCCGTATTGAGTAGACCTAATACCAATGGTTCAAGGGAAAAGAAACCCATCACCAAAAACATCGCTCCGGCCACTAGTGCTGGGCCTGGTTGGCCGCGCTCACGGCTTGCAGCATTCAGAATAGAGGCGAAAAACACCACAACTGGAACAAGGTATGAGAGAGTTGTGAAAGTTATTCCCTTAACGAGGGATTCACTTTGGTTAATTGGATCATCTCCTAAGCGTTGAATAGAAAGCCACCAGAACAGGGCAAGAGAGGCTGCAATGCTGCCACAGTTAAGAGCGCGCTTGTGAATCATTTTACCCAAATCATGGCGATCTTTTGGATTCAGGCGATTGAGAATGTTTTCTGCAATCTCAAGTGATTGGGTTGAAGGCAGTGTTGAAGCCTCTGCTGCATCCTTATCAGCCCCTTCTGGGTCTGTTCCTGCATCCTCTACGGCGCCCATACCGCGGGACCTTGCCGTACTGCATCTGATAAAGGATGCCTATACAGCAGGCATCAATATGGCTGTCTATGAGGACTCTCGTGATTGCCGAATGGCCTTAAGTGCCTATTCAAATGGTAGACCTCGCTTGATGGGAATTATCAATTGTACTCCTGATTCTTTTCATCAAGATTCTCAACATGGAGACTTGCAAAAAGCCCTGCAAATGCTTGAGGAGGGTGCCGACTGGATAGATATTGGTGGTGAATCTACTCGCCCTGGCTCACCACCGATTACTATTGTACAAGAAATCAACAGAACGATTACAATAATTAAGCAATTGAGGGGTAAATCAGATTGCTTCATTTCTATCGATACTCGCCACCATGAAGTGGCGCAAGCCGCTTTGCAAGCAGGTGCTGACATGATAAATGATGTATCGGGATTAAGAGACCCAAAGATGTTTGATTTGGTGCTTTCATCTGCTTGTGCAGTATGTATCATGCACATGAAAGGAGAACCAAAAGAAATGCAAGACGACCCCTCATACAAGGATGTGTTCAAGGAAGTGTACCATCAATTAATCGGGACTGCAAGAAAGTTGGTCAATGCGGGACACGACCCCAATCTCATCGTCTTAGACCCAGGAATTGGTTTTGGCAAGACCTTGGAACATAATTTGACTCTGTTAAGAGATATCGATAGGGGCGATGATTTCAGAATATTGTGGGGAACCTCTAGAAAATCAATGTTCAAAGAAATATGCGGGCGAAATAACTCATCAGAACGCTTAGCAGCAACCCTCGCTACAGCAGCCCAAGCGCAAAAATTAGGCGTGGATATTTTGAGAGTACACGATATCAAAGAACATCTCGACCTCGGCAAAGTATTGGCGGCATTGGAGGAAAGAATGTGATTCCTATCGAAACTATCGATGATGAATTGCGCCTAATTGGCACCGCTCATGTTTCCAAAGAATCGGTAAAGGTTGTCGAAGAACAAATAGCAGAATGGCAACCTGATGTTGTGGCCATCGAATTATGCTCCAGCAGAGCAGAGGCTCTCAAGCATGACCGCCGACTTGACCAAGAAGGGCTGCGGAAGGTCATCAAAGAGGGGAAAGCGCCGTTGATCCTCTTCCAATCAATGTTGGCAGCAGAGCAACGTAAGTTAGGAATGGACGAAGGTGTTCAACCTGGTGCAGAATTACTCGCTGCGATGAAAACTGCGGAAGCAAATGAAATTGAAGTTGCTCTTGTTGACCGAGATATTCAGATTACTTTACGCCGTGCTTGGAGGAAAATGGGCTTCCGCGAAAAATTCAGAATCCTCAGAAGCCTTGTTGCATCTGATGATGAGAGTGAAGATGACATTCAAGTGGAAGAATTACTCTCCAATACTGATTTGTTAACTGAGTTGATGGAGGAACTGAAGAAAGTAGCACCCTCGGCGGGCGAAGTTCTAGTCGATGAGAGAGACCGATATCTTGCCACGAAGATTCAGCAACAACGCTCCAAAGGAAAGGTCTTGGCGGTGATTGGGGCGGGACACTTGTCAGGAGTATCAGCCATCCTAAACCAACAGCCATTGGATTCAAACTTGGAGGATTTAGAGTTCGTTCCCAAAGCAAATCCACTTTGGAAGGGGCTAATGTGGGGAATCCCATTGATGGTATTCGGCCTTGTAGGATATTTCCTATACACAGGTGAAAGACAGGGATTATATCAGATGCTAACAACTTGGACTATTTTTAATGCTGTGCTGGCAGCCATCTGCTGTGCCCTAGCGCGCGGGCATCCATTGGCGGTTCTGACTGCGGCTATTGCTAGTCCAATCACATCCCTAAATCCGGCATTGGCGGCAGGTTGGTTTGCTGGATATGTGCAAATGATAGTTAGGGAGCCTTCAGCAAAGGACCTGAAGGATTTTCTAAAGTTAGATGAAATGAAGTTGTTTTGGTCGAATAAAGCAGGGCGAGTTTTACTGGTAGTTGCACTAACTAACTTAGGTAGCATGCTTGGAGCATGGATTGCTACTGCGGGGATTATTTTTACATTCTGAAGATGTGTTCAGAATTCTACTTTGACTACTTCGCGCTCAACAGCAACGGTGACCTCAAACAAGGTCTTACGCTCTGCATTCATGAAACCAGCAACGATGTTGGTTGGAATCATCTGGATGGCTGCATTCCAATTTGTGGATGATGCATTGTAGAACTCACGGCGGTCTGCAATTTGGTTCTCCATTGCTGTTATCTCTTTCTGCAAGTTTAGGAATTGGGTGTCGGCTTTCAGGTCGGGGTAAGCCTCAGAAAGAGCGTAAATCTTAGGCATCATTCCACCCAACAATCCTTCTGCAGCTGCTACTCCACTAACATCACCTTGAGAAAGTGCATCGGATGCAGATTGACGAGCCTTGGCGAATTCCATGAATAGGTCTTTTTCGTGGCTAGCATATCCTTTGACGGTATTGATTAGGTTTGGCATCATATCATATCTCTGCTTTAGCAGGACATCGATGTCTGCCCAAGATTTGTTGACATTTTCCTTTAATCTGACCAATCTATTGTAGGTTGAAAAGAACCATATAATTGCGATTAAAAGGATGACTCCTCCAATTATTCCACCAATAAGCATTGGATCCATGGCTTTCCCCACGACGCTTTGCTTAATGAGTACTCCTACATCAATAGCAGATTTCAAAACACCTTAGCAGGTGGACGCACCCTATGGGTCAGCGCCGTCTCCTCTCAGCACTTCTTGTGCTCGCCGTCATCACTCCCTTGTTTTCCGGCTGTTTTGGCTCCGAAGAAGAAGTAAAAGAAATCATCGAAGATGGGCCTTTCTCCTTCGCTCAACCTTTGCCTATGGAGACATTTTACCACTTTGCGGGAGGTATCAACGCTCTTAACCAAAGTGTAGTAGATGCAGCCAATATTACTGCAAACTTGACGGGAAATAACACTCCGTTTTATGCAAATGGAACATACTTTGGAATTGGTTTTACCACCTTTGAGCCAACCTTAGGAATAACCAGCACGGGCTCGATGTTTTTCACAAATTATCGAGGGACAGGTGATGGCACACATATCATCAAAGGCACAAACTATGGTCAAGATTGGGAAGATGTTGGCCCATTTAACCCAATATTTCCAACAACAGGTCAAGTTCCAAGTTCCAATGACCCATATGTCTATGTCGATAAATGGACCGATAGAATTGTCAAATTTGACATGCATGCTCTAACAGCAATGTTCGTTGAATATTCAGATGATGATGGCTCCTCATGGAGCATTCCGCTAACTGCCGAAGGATATTATTCAACTCAAGATCATCAATCAATCGCTTCAATGCCTGATGTCAATGGGATTGGGTTCCATGAATCAATTTACGTCTTTTGTATTAACACCGGCGCAAGTGCAGTTGGACCCCAATGCAGTCGCTCATTGAATGGCGGAGTTACATGGGATATTCAAAGACCAGGTTATCCAATCGGTGAACCCCAATGCTCTGGATTGCATGGGCATGTTGCTGGTGGCAGCGATGGCTCAGTTTACCGCGGCAATCCATCCTGTGAAGGCCCTGCAGTTTACCGCAGCCTTGACGGGGGCTATACTTGGACTGAACACACAATTTCAACTACTGTTGGCATGCAGGATGGATGGCATGATCACGAAGTTGCAGTAGCAGTAGATGAAGGTGGCAACGTCCATACCACTTGGATTGCAACCGATAACATGCCGTACTACGCATATTCTCGTGATCAAGGTGATACTTGGTCCGAGCCAATGATGATTGCCGCACCAGGGGTAAACCAAACTGGATTCCCAACAATTTTCGCAGGTGATGAAGGTAGAGTTGCCTTGGGGTATATCGGCCTTCAAGGCGGCCAAAGTGGCTGGAACGGATACATGGCAGTATTGACAGATGCCTTCAACGAATATCCGTTGATTACCAGCGTATCGGTAAATCTATTCAAAGACCCGCTAGATAATTCAGAGGATTGCGGAAATGTTCGCTGTGGCGGATTTGGTGATTTCATCGATATCGAAATTGATGATGAAGGCCGACCTTGGATTGCACTTGCACATAATGTGCGGAATCAAGAAGGAATCGTTGGCACCTTCGTAACCGGCCCTTCGTTGTATGGCGACCTTATCCAATTGGAAGTTATCGAAGCAGGTGGAAATTCCACCTTGTCCCTTTAGTTTCAATTCGTGTACTTTACGAAGTCTCCGCCGCAACGTGCCCATGCGGTAACTCCACCTTTCATGTTGAATAGTCGACTTTCATCATAGCCGATTGCAATTAGTGCATCCATTGCTTTTGCAGAGCGCATACCACCCTTACACATCAGGAATACATCCTTATTTTTTGGGATTTGTTTGCGCACCTTGCCAATACTGCTGTGAGGATGGGATAATTTGCATCCAGGAATGACTCCAGTTTGCTTAACTTCAGCTATTGAGCGCACATCTAGAATGAATGGTTGCCATCCAGATTCTAACTTGCTCATTGCCTTCTTTGCTGAAATATCCTGTTTTGTGCCAAATAGGTTCCACATGGCTTGGCCGAGATAGCACTCCTATTCAAGTATATCGTTAAATAGATATATTTCAATATTCAAGAAATATTATATACCGTGCCATCTACAGCCGCATGGAGATTATATGCTGAAGAGGGGAAGTCGTCTCGATGCTGATTTTATCAGAGAAGTTTCAGATGTCATCAAAATGCTCGGTCATGCTGACCGAATACGGATGGTAGAATACATCAGAGAGGAAGAAAGAAGTGTTAATCAAATCAGCGATTGGTGCGGGTTATCACAACCAGTTACCTCTCAACACCTGCGCTTAATGAAAGACAAAGGCGTTCTTAGTTGTAGACGAGAAGGTACCAAAATGTTCTACTCACTACCCAATCCCCTAGTCCACAAAATGTTGGACTGCTTAGCAACTACCCAAGAAGATATGATGAGGAGATGAAAGATATGACTGCACACGATGAAACTCTTGACTGCAAAGGCCTTCAATGCCCAATGCCTGTTATCAAAACTAAACTAAAGATGGATACAATGGAAGCCGGAAAGGTACTCCGAATGATTACCTCTGACCCTGGTTCTTGCAAGGATATTCCTGCTTGGGCAGAGAGAGTAGGCCATACTTTGATCTCAACAGAAAACACCGATGAAGGCTTCGTTTTCCTGCTACAAAGGGGTGATTAAATGGTCGAAGAAAAGCCTAAGAAAAAGATGGCATTAATTGCCAGCCAAGGCACACTTGATTGGGCTTATCCCCCATTTATCTTGGCTTCTACTGCTGCTGCCATGGATATGGAAGTG
This sequence comes from Candidatus Poseidoniales archaeon, assembly GCA_012959275.1. Classification (GTDB taxonomy): domain Archaea; phylum Thermoplasmatota; class Poseidoniia; order Poseidoniales; family Poseidoniaceae; genus UBA226. The sequence goes on along the minus strand of DUDM01000002.1, from coordinate 9,767 downwards.
AAGATATTCTTCACATTCTACGGACTGCCTCTCTTGAAGAAGAAACTCAAGGCTAAGGTAACTCCAACTGGTAATCCAGCGATGCCTATGAAGATGCCTTTCGGGCCGAAGTTTTTCCAAAATATCAACTGGCCAATCCCTGCTGCAGTTAGTGGCAATATGCCTGGATTCGATACTGTGGCAACTTCACTGATGAAGAAGACCTTCAAGAAAAAAGGAGTCGCAACAATCGAAGAATTACGAGATATGTGCGTGTTGCTAGGAGTCGACCTAATAGCCTGCCAGATGACCATGGATGTCTTTGGTTTTGAGAAAGAAGAGTTCATCGATGGAGTCAACTTAGGTGGGGCAGCAGCCTTCCTCGACTTTGCTGCTGATGCAGATATCCAGTTATTCATTTGAAGTGAGAAAATGGGGATGTACAGTTTCACTGCTCTTGAATTATTCAATTCATTGGAATCCGGAAAAAACTGCCTAATAATTGATGTTCGAAACCAAAGCGATTTTGAAGAATCTCATGTCGAAATGCCTGGGGCCGTTGAAGTAGTCAACATCCCATACTTTGATTTCATCGAAGATGAAGAAACAACGGTTGCTATAGTGCCAAAAAATATCGACTTGAAAATTATCTGTGCAAAGGAAGCCTCCTCTGTTTTTGTAGCTGCAGTACTTGAAGGAAATGGGTATGAGTCGATTGGCTTCCTTGAAGGTGGCTATGCTATGTGGCAAGACTTACTTGTGGCTAAACAATTGCATTCACAACCATACCAATTATGGCAATTCATTCGCCCAGCCAAGGCTTCTTGTTCTTATGCAGTTGCAAAAAATGGCGAGATGTTTATCTTCGACCCTTCGCGGAACGTTGAATTCTACCAGCAATTTGCTTCTCAAAATGGATGTGAAATAAGCCATGTCTTTGAGACTCACTTACAGGCTGACTATATCTCAGGAGGACCTGCGTTTGAGGCTATATATGCTGTCCATGAAGACGATTTCAAAGATTCTTCCTTCAATTATCATGCCATTAGTGACGGCGAGAATTACGACTTGGATGGAGTCACAATCAAGGTAATACATTCACCAGGTCATACTCCTGGCTCAACCTGCTACATCATCGATAAAGAATGGATGATAACTGGGGATACGGTATTCATCGTCAGCATTGGACGACCGGATTTAGGAGGTAAAGTGGTTGAATGGTCTCGTCAACTTTATGCAACTTTGAAACAGAGAATATCAGTTCTACCAGAATCTCTGAAAGTATTACCGGGACACTTTTCAGATTGGAGTAAAGAAGTGAGTGATGATGGAAGCATCTGCAGCACATTCGGTCAAATTATTCAAAATAATGAAGATATCTACGGAATAAATGATGTCGAACTTTTTGTCGAATTCATTCAGTCTCATATGCGTGCTCAACCAGAAATTTATTCGCAAATACGGTTAGTCAATACAGGTCATCTTGACCCTTGTCCTGATGAACGCCAAAGCATGGACATCGGAAAGAATCAATGTGCGGCTTCGCAACAGCCGTAATGGAGGTCGGGCTATGGTCAACTATGGATTCGCAATTGATAATCGGAAATGCATCGGCTGCCACGCATGTACTGTTGCCTGTAAATCGGAGCACGATGTTGCGATAGGAGTGAATAGAACTCACGTCAAGTATATCGAAACAGGTGAATATCCAAATTCAAACCGGGAATTCAGCGTCCACCGCTGCAATCATTGCGAGGATGCACCTTGTACTAAGATCTGTCCAACTACCGCATTATTCACCCGCAGCGATGGCATCGTCGACTTCGATGATGACCGCTGTATAGGCTGTAAGTCATGTATGCAAGCATGCCCTTATGATGCGCTTTACATCGACCCAAACAAAGGCACAGCAGCAAAATGCAATTACTGTGCCCACCGCCTTGAGAACTCCTACGAGCCTGCTTGTGTTATCGTCTGCCCTGTTGAAGCAATCGTCAGTGGAGACCTGCATGACTCACAATCATCTCTATCTATATTAATCGCTGAGAATAAGACGACTGTGAGGAAACCTGAGGCCGGAACTATTCCAAATGTCTACTACCTCGACACCTCAGAAGAAATGTTGAACCCACTTGCTAGCGAAAAAACTGCCATAACAATGTGGGGAGAACAAGCAGCAGGAGTTGGGCACTTTGCAAAATATGCACAAGAAAGGATGGGCGCAACTGATGAACATTCGATGTTAGTTCAACTGGCTATGGAAGTGAAAGCAAAAGATGCCGCGCCAAGAGATGCTGCAATCATTAGAGATGTCGCAGCCAAGTTAGCAGATAATTCACCTAAAGCAAAGCGAGCCTACGATGCACCATCGAAAGGTATCCTCTGGGGCTGGGAAGTTAGCGCCTATATTTGGACAAAGGCTGTTGCTTCTGGAACTTACATGGTAGCGATGATGGCATGGCTGATGGGCTACCTAGACATGACTGACTTATGGTGGCCAATCACTACAATCGGCTTGGTATTCCTCTCCCTAACTGGCGCACTACTGCTCAAAGACCTAGACCGCCCAGAACGCTTCCTCTATGTTATGCTGAGACCAAACTGGGATTCATGGTTGGTGAAGGGCGCCTATATCTTGGCGGCCTATGGTGGAATACTTTCTGCTACTGCAGCAGTACTACTGTTTGGACTAGATGAGGTATATCTCCGCTATCTGGCTTACATTGGTATTCCAGCATCTCTGCTAACCGGAGTTTACACGGCATGGCTACTACAACAAGCAAAGGCTCGTTCATGGGCAACAGACAAGTGGCTACCGCTGAAATTTTTGTTTGAGACGGCTGCAATTGGTGCAGCAACTCTCCTCCTTCTCATCGGCAATGCCACAATAGTCGTAGCAGCGATTTGTGCCCTTTTGGCATTCTGGTTGCATGGACATCATATTATCGAAAAGCCACAAATTCAGGCATTAGCATGAGGTGAAGAAGATGGCAAAAACATTCATCGAGAATATTGCACAAAAGTTGCGCATCATTCCAAACCTCGACAAGCAGGCCCATCATGGTGCAAAAGAAGAACTGAAAAAATACCCCGATATCGAGGACTGGGATAATCATAAGGAGTTAGATGCCCAAGCATGGCCAAAACAAGTTGAGAAAAATTATTCATTAGTACCGACCACCTGTTTCAACTGCGAATCAGCCTGTGGTCTACTCGCCTATGTAGACAAAGAAAGCGGCGAGGTCGCAAAATTCGAAGGCAACCCTCACCACCCTGGAAGCCGCGGCAGAAATTGCGCAAAGGGTCCAGCAACAATCAATCAAATCAAGGATACAGAACGTATTCTCCACCCAATGAAGAGAGTCGGGGGAAGAGGAGAAGGCAAGTGGGAGCAAATCCCATGGTCTCAAGTCATCGAAGAAATCGCTGCGAAAATCCGGAAATCACTGAAGACCGGCGCCCGCGACAAGGTAGTCTACCACGTAGGAAGACCAGGCCATGAAGGCTATACCAACCGAGTCCTCAAGGCATGGGGAGTAGATGGTCATAACTCGCACACTAACATCTGCAGCGCCGGAGCAAGAACTGGCTATGCACTCTGGCAAAAACATGACCGCCCAAGCCCAGACCACGCCAATGCAAAGGTCATCTTACTTTGTTCATCACACCTTGAAACGGGGCATTACTTCAATCCTCATGCCCAAAGAATCCTCGAAGGAATGATGGATGGAGCAAAACTCATTGTTATCGATCCGCGACTTTCCAATACAGCCTCTATGGCCGACCATTGGCTGCCAACTTGGCCGGGAAGCGAAACTGCACTATTCTTGTCTTGGGCCAAAATCATTCTCGACAAGGGACTCTACGACAAAAAGTTCCTCGACGAGCAGGTGAACTGGAAGCAGTGGCTAGATGCAGTCCACCCAGATGCAGAAAAATCAGTTGAATCATTCATCTCATTACTAAAAGAAGAGTATGCGGAATACACTCCTGAATTCGCAGCCAAAGAATGCAGAATCCCAGTCGAGCAAGTCATCGAAGCCGGAGAAATAGTAGCCAGTGCTGGCAGCCAACTTTGTACTCATGTATGGAGAGCCGCGGCTATTGGAAACCTCGGAGGCTGGCAAGTAAGTAGAAGCCTACATTTCCTCAATGTGTTGACTGGCTCGGTTGGAACAGTAGGTGGAACATCACCAAATTCTTGGTCTAAATTTAAACCAGAGTTCTTCGATAATCCACCAGACCCTGATGGATGGAACGAACTTCATTATCCATCTGAATACACCTTGGCTCATTTCGAGATGAGCCAAATACTACCTCACTTAATCAAAGATGGTCGCGGCAGTATGGATGTCTACTTTACCAGAGTATTCAATCCGGTATGGACATATCCCGATGGCTTTTCATGGATTGAAATGTTGCAGAACAAAGAAGCCGTTGGCTGCCATATCGCCATGACTCCTACTTGGAATGAAACCGCATTCTTCGCTGATTATGTCTTGCCAATGGGCCATGCAAGTGAGCGCCACGACATCAATTCCTATGCTACATCATCTGGTAAGTGGGTCGCCTTTCGACAACCAGTACTTCGAGAATTTGCTAGACGGCGTGGCGAAGAGATAGAATTTACCCACCAAGTTAACCCCGGAGAAGTTTGGGAAGAAGATGAATTTTGGAATGAATTAAGCATAGCAATCGACCCAGATGGCGAAATGGGAATCAAACAACATTTCATGTCTCCATATCGAAAAGGTGAGACCATAACAATCGATGAATATTACCAATACATCTTCGAACGCATCCCTGGGCTTCCTGAGGCTGCAAAGAAAGAAGACCTCTCCGAACTGCATTACATGAGAAAGCATGGGGCTTTCCTAATCGAGGAATCTACTTACAAAAAGCACGAAGAAGAGGGCTGGCCAACTCCTTCAGGCAAGCAGGAATTCTATTCTCCAACAATGATTGAATTCGGTTATCCCGAGCATGCTATCCCTCATTATCGTATCAAATCTCACGTCCACCCCGAGAAGCTTCAGGCCGATAATGAATACTGCCTACTGCCTAATTTTAGACTGCCTATGCATATTCACTCACGCTCTGCAAATGCTAAATGGTTGGTGGAGATTGCCAATAGGAATCCTATCTGGTTGCATCCAAAGGATGCTGCAAAACTTGGTATTATTGAAGGCGGATTGATAAAAATCGAAACTGAAATCGGTTGGTTCGTTGACAAAGTGTGGGTAACTGAAGCCATTAAACCTGGAATCGTTGGTTGTTCACACCATATTGGCCGATGGCGGAGAAAGCAAGATGCTGGAAATAGAATGATGACCAATACCGTATCGATTGAAGATAGAGGCGATGGTAAGTGGAGGATGCGCACCATCGAAGGTGTACAGCCATTCGATTCGAAGGACCCCGATACCAGCCGATTGTTTTGGCGCGACGGTGGAGTTCATCAGAACATCACGCATGCAGTACAACCCGACCCAATCAGCGGCGCCCATTGTTGGCTACAAAAGGTCAAACTTTGCAAACCTGAGGAAGGTGAAGAATACGGAGATGTAGAAGTCGATACCGAGAAGTCCTTCGCTTACTACAAGAAGTGGAACCAATGGGCCAAGGACAAAGAGACACATCCAAGAGGAGAACGTCGGCCTCTGTGGATGAAGAGACCATTATCACCCCAGAAAAAACACTGGTACATGCAAAGTAATGAGGAGGAATAATACTGGAACTCCTCGTAATCTCCCTATTACTTAGCATCGCTCTCGTCTTTAGCCCTCTTGGACTTGGAGGCGGAGTTCTATTTGTCCCCATCCTCCATTATATCGGTGGCTGGCCATTGGTAGAAGCAATCATTGCATCATTAACGATGGTTTGGATGGTTGCATTGGGGAGCAGTTTTGCTCATAGCGGCGAAGGTCATGTCAACAAGAAAGTTGCAAATGCTGGTAGGACAACCGCCATACCTGCTGCAATTGTCGGTACCGTCTTGGCATGGTTGGCTATCGAATATGTTTCAATTCTTGTCATCAAAGTGATTGCTGCAGCAATCCTCATCTATGTCATTGAAAGAAATCTTCGTCCATCCGAAAAAGTCACCGGCGGGGTAGAAGTCTTGACCAAATACAAAATCGGTTGTGCATTTGGAGGGCTTGCTTCTGGATTATTGGGGATTGGTGGCGGTGCAGTTTATGTCACCATCAATAGAAGAATGGCCGGCCTCGACATCCGAGATGCTGCTGGAACCTCATATCTAATCGGCGCAGCAGTTGTTCCTGTAGCATTGCTTAGTCATATTTTGATTGATGGAACATTGCCCGATGTCTATCATAGAACAGGGTTGTTAGCCGCAATTATCGTACCAGCATTGGCGTTTTGTTCGGCATACTTTGGGGCGAAGAATGCTATCAAATATTTGCCAATCCACATTGTGAAGTGGGTATTTCTCGTTGCCGTTAGTGCCAGTCTTGGCAGGTATCTTTGGGATATTGGCTCAAGGTTGCTCTAAATTTTTTCGATGACAATAGCAATACCCTGCCCACCACCAATGCAAGCAGTAGCAACCCCATAGCGCTCACCACATCTTTGCAGTTCCAGTGCAAGCGTCAAAACAAGACGAGTCCCTGTTGCGGCCAATGGATGACCAAGCCCAACAGCACCGCCATTAACATTGACCTTCTCCACATCGATTCCCAACTCCTTGATACAAGCAACAGCCTGACCAGCGAATGCTTCATTGATTTCCCAACGGTCAATATCATCTATGGTTAAGCCAGCATTCTCCAATGCCTTTCGACTAGAAGGAACTGGCCCATAGGCCATGATTGCAGGCTCCAATCCAACGATTCCCCAAGATACAATTCTCGCTAATGGCTTATCTCCATCAGCCTGTGCCTTTGTTGCCGATTTGATTACTACAGCCGCAGCACCATCAACGATACCACTGGCATTCCCTGCTGTAACAAGACTTTCAGGACCAAAGGCTGTTGGTAATTTGGATAATGATTCAGCACTACAATCGCGTACAAGATGATCTTCATCTTTGTGAGTTAGGACTACATCTCCACGGCGCGACTTGATAGTAACTGGAACAATTTCCTGTTCAAACACATCATTGTCGATTGAGGCTGCTGTTCTAGCATGGGAAAGGGCTGCGTACTCATCGACTTCTTGGCGCTTAACATCAACTCGCTTGCACAACTCATCACTAGTTTGAGCCATGAAGGAACCACAGGTCATATCTTGCAAATTTGTCATCATATAATCCTCGACCTTGGGGGCACGGCCAAGCCCCCAACCATCGCGAGCACCGCGTATTACGTGCGGCGCCTGTGAAAGGTTCTCCATACCACCAGCAACCACTGTTGCTGCTTCTTCTAACATTATCATTTGTGCACCATTTATGATGGATTGAATGCCACTACCACAGATTCTTGAAACTGTGAGCATTGGTACTTCTTCGGGAATTCCTGCTTGTAATCCAGCATGACGAGCGCCGTAAATCGATTGAGAATTAGTTTGTAGCGCATAACCCATGACGACATGGTCAACTGTTGCTGAATCTGTTCCAGTTTTGTCGAGAGCACCTTTGATTGCAATAGCACCGAGTTCTTCAGCCCGTAGAGTTTTCAGAGCGCCGCCTGGTTTTCCGTCGCCTCTCTTTCCTCCAACCCATTCACAGAAGGGGGTGCGTGCGCCGCCAATTATCACTACTTCTTCGTGCTCCATGTATGGCTGCGAGCCGCGAGTAGTTCTTGAGTTATACGATTCAAATTAGGAACATGGCGATACCACCCAGCAACATAAGCGCTGGAATGATGACCATCTCAAAGCCTGAACGCATTGTACCGAGATTGGATAATTCGCTACCTCTTCGAATAATGGTCTTTACACCAGGTGCATCTTCACCGTTGACATGCAGTAAGGTATGCCCAATGCTCGCATCGCAACCTTCTGCTTCGGCTTCTTCTCTGCCGCGAGATGCAGTATTACCCATTACATAGACTGGGTTACCGATTCTCAGTCCCCAAATGGTCCAACGGTGTTTCTTGATGTTGCCACCACCCAACAACTTGCTTGCCATCTGCCCAAATAATTCCTTGCCGATGCTGTCATCATGCTTTGATTCCCAACGCTTCAGGAAGTTTCCATAGTCAAGGCGCTTGAATGAATCAGCCAAGATTCTAGTGCCTCCAGTTCCATCATGCAGCATAAATGGCATTGAAGATGCAGATCTTTCCACTTCATGCCAAGAACAACTCTCCTTGGAATTACCCTCTGAGTCTGTTGTCCTGTGGCATCTGTAGACTTGATGGGTCCACTTATGAGATACAAGATTGTGAACTGTGCGGTGCGATGCACCTCCCACAGCAACGCTGAGGTCGCCTTCTTTGGCGGGGCGAACTTGACCTACCAGTTCATTGCTACCAACTGCCATGCTGCGAACAAGGCTGGTAGGGGTATCGAGCATCTGAGCCAACATCTTGGCTTGATACCATCCGACGATGAGGAGGATTCCACCAAGGATAGGCATAACCCACTTCATGAATGCAGCATCTCCCTGCCCTCCAGAATCAGTAAATTCCTCGGGGCTCATGGAGAGGACCTCCCATATCCAAATCAAGAAGCAAGTAATCGACAATAGTGAGAATAAGCCGAAGGCGGAAAGGGTTGCAGGTCTTGGCGTTCCTACTTTGTGGGGATGTTCAGGTAATGCCTCGCCGCTTGCATCTGCAGCATAGATGTCTTCCATATTCCAAGTGGTTGGCCCAGGAGCGGGAAGAATCCAATCGTTTGGATCATTGGTTGGAGCATAAGATGAGCGTTGCAACCACCATGACTGCATTTCATAGCCGCGCTCTTCGGCTTGCTTTTCCTGTTCCTCGTGTGAAATTGCGCCTTTTCTAATACCGTGCAAAGTTGCTTCTAAGGAACCGGGAGAAGAAAATGCGAGAATTAAGAAACCCACTCCTGATAATGCAAGCAATGCAATGTCACCTATTGCCGCTAGGGCAAGTCCTGCAACGGCCATAATGGCACCAAGCGCCCAAATAATCCACATCCACCAAATGTACGGCACAGAAAAATGGAAAAAACCTCGGTCAAGGCTGGTTTGGTCAAGAACTTCGTCGCTCATGCCCATGCCACAATGTCATCAGTCATCATTATTTCTCAGTGGCATATAACTAGGCTTACTCTGCCAAATCGCCCATGTACCGCTTGCAGTCGCAATAACTACTCCTTCTTTACTGATTATTTCCCCTTTCAAATGAGCCACATTTTTACCGCGCTTAACCAACTTTCCAGTAGCACATAAGGAATCACCTGGCTTAGCAGGTGATAGAAAACTGATACTCAATTGAGTGGTAGCACACCATTCCTCCAACAATAAGGTGCTAACAAGAGCACCACCACAGCACATGTCGAGCATCATTGTGTAGAGCCCACCATGAGCAACTCCTCCTTTGTTAGTATGGCTGTCATTAACCTCAACAACAACACTCGCACTTCCTTTACCCCAATCTCCTGCCCTAATCCCTAATGCCTTGGCGACACCTGATAATTCAGGTGGCTGTGATAATTCACTCATCGCAAATCACTCCCAATACTTTGACGAGGATTCTCTTATTTCGTTGGCCATCAAATTCTGCATAATGGATTTGCTCCCATGTCCCGAGATGTAATTGTCCATCTTGAAAAGGCATACAGACTTGTTGACCAAGTAACTGACGGCGAAGGTGGGCATCACCATTATCCTCGCCGGTTCGATGGTGCTGGTATTC
>DUDM01000001.1:21805-46879 GCA_012959275.1 Candidatus Poseidoniales archaeon | reverse complement strand
GGATTCAGTTTCTTCTAAATCTTCAATATTTCTTTGTATGTTTTCCTTCCAAACCTGCTTCAGGCCTGCTGGAATTCCCTCAAGATCAATATCCTGATATTCTTCAATAGTAGAAGCATTTTTGATTTCATTTTTAATTCTCTCAAGAGGAGTTTCAGTTTCAGGGGCGTCTAACTCCTCTTCAGGGGCATCTGACAAAATGTCTTCAACTTCATCACTTAGTGAGGTCTCATCCGCATCGATATCAGACCCTGCCTCTAACTCCTCTTCAGGGGCATTCAACTCCTCTTGAACATCTAACTCCTCTTCAGGAGCATCTGACAAAATGTCTTCAACTTCATCACTTAGTGAGTTCTCGTCCGCATCGATATCAGACCCTGCCTCTAACTCCTCTTCAGGGGCATCTAGCTCCCCTTCTGGGGCATCTAACTCCCTAAGTAAATCATCAAATGACTCTACCTCTGATTCGCCTTCTTCTGCCTGAAGTGATTCCTCTGGCACTGACGCTTCTTCAATCCCTTCAAGGGTTTCAAGGGCTTCTTCTAAATTATCTTCAGTTTCAGGGGTATCTAACTCCTTTTCAGGAGCATTCAACTCCTCTTGAACATCTAACTCCTCTTCAGGGGCATCTGACAAAATGTCTGCAACTTCATCACTTAGTGAGGTCTCATCCGCACCGATATCAGACCCTGCCTCTAACTCCTCTTGGACATCTAGCTCCCCTTCTGGGGCATCTAACTCCCTAAGTAAATCATCAAATGACTCTACCTCTGATTCGCCTTCTTCTGCCTGAAGTGATTCCTCTGACACTTCTTGAAGGGTTTCAAGGGCTTCTTCGGTTATCGATTCCTCAATGGTTTCTGCTTCTATAACCGTATGTAATTCCTTTGCCATCTCAGTTGCTTCTTCAAAATTATCTTCATCTACTAGAGCCTCTGACAAAACTTCTTTGAACTCATCAGTTAGTAAAATCTCATCCTCATCATCAATATCAGACTCCCTTATTAAATCATCAAATGATTCAATATTTTGGAGTTCTAGGAAACGTCCTTGCAAATGTTCCATTAAACTCTTCATTTGTTCTTCATTAATTCCTACAAATTCGATTTCATCAAGTTCTTCACTTGTTGATGCTGCGTCGATGCGTGCCCATGCTTCAGAAAATAAACTTGTATTGAATCTATCTAAAAATTCATCCTTGGCTTCTTTTAATAATGCTCTTTGTTCTTCATTGACACCTGCAATAATTGTACCTTGAACTTCTGTAGCCCGAGTGGCTGTCGTGATTTTTTCCATCAATTCATTATATTTCGTTGCTTGTTGAACATCTATGTTGCCCTCCAATATTTCATTCAACCGTTGAGTTTCATCTTCATCAAAGCCAGTGAAATCTAGGTCTTCAAGTTCTTCTGGAGATGTTGCAAGAATTAGCATCTGTTTCACATCTTCAAAACGGGCTTCTTTTGCTTCTTGTTCAGCAAGATTTTCTAAATCTTCGATATTTCTTTGTATGTTTTCCTCCCAAACCTGCTTCAGGCCTGCTGGGATTCCCTCAAGATCTATGTCCTGATATTCTTCAATAGTAGAAGCATTTGCAATGTCTAGTTTAACTCGCTCAAGAGAAGTTTCAGCTTCATATCCTATACGCTGATTTAATTCAGGCATACTGAATTCTGCAATATGTTTGATTGGGTCTCCTAGAGATAGGGAATCAGTGTATTCTTTTATCTCACCACCAGCATTCACGATAACAGTGAATCGGCAATGTTTTTTGGTTCTCCTTTTTGGATGATGCTTGTAAAAGTGAACGTATGCCTTGTAGACTCCAGGGGGCGCTCCTTCACCCCAGACAACATTCTCAACAGGACGTTTTGATTCAGCACGGACATTCATGTCAACATCGAGTTCTCCACCACACTTTGAATCTCTATTCCCACCGTGGATTCTCTCGCCACTTGGGCATAAAACATGCAAATCAAGGTCATTGCGGTCATTCCACATCAATGAAATTTGTACTTCGCCTGCTTTTGCACCTTCACGCTCAAGTCTTTGTTCGAGTTCTTTTTGAGTATCTTCGTCCGCTTCGACACCTTCACTTTCAGTTTCTACTTGGCTTTCGACTTCGAAGTTTCGTTGAGTCTCCATCGCTAACATATTTTCCTGACGAACTTCTTCATCGGCAATTCTAGCAGAATTCTCTTCTTTCTCTAATAATCGCAAGCGCTCTTCTTCTTCCTTTCTCTTGGTGTCCATCCGCTCTTTGAAAGTCTCTAACTCGACACGCTCTTTTTCTTTTCTTGCTGCATACTCCTCGGCCTCCTTCTTTTGCTTCAATGCTTCTTTTTCAGCGGCTTCTTTGATGCTTTCCATAATCATAAGCTTTCTTTTGATAGCTTTTGCCTCTTCTTCAGCGGCTTCCTTTTCATCACGTAATCGTGCTTCTTCTAGTAATGCCTCGCGGTTTTCCATTAATTCCATCAATATTTTGTTGAATTCGTGACGAGCGTCTGTAAAGGTTAATTCCTCTTTTTCTTTATCTTTTTCTTTCCCCTCATGCAAGGAAAAATCCATCGATTCTTCGCGCTGACGGATGATGAATGGCAATGACCTTTCACGGATTGCTATGGTGGCAACACCATAGGCAAAACCACCAGCCAAGACTCCAAGAAGAGTCCAATCCACCCAAGGCATGACCCCCCTTAGGGGGGACATGGCACAATAAACCTGCGCCGGCAGAAAATTATGAAATATCCTTGGATTGTTCAATTAAATCCATTTTATTTATTCTCCAGATTCCGATTGGAGTGGTCAAAATTGCCGCAATAAACACGTATAGGATGATTTGGCCAATAATCCACCAGTTAACTAATAGTGGAAGATGCCATTGCCAAGTTGAAAACTCTGCAACCATCGCCGAGGCCAAAAAATAAGAGGAAAATGCACCAACTAAGCCGCCAAATAATCCAATAATCGCATGTTCGATAAGTAATATTTTCGTCAATGTACCTCGTGATGCACCTAAGATTCTCAATGTTGCGAATTCGGTATCACGCTCACTCAAATTAATCAATAAGGTATTGAGTAATATCGCCAAGGCAATAGACCATCCAACGAATAACATTACAGCCATCAATCCAGCTTGAGTCTCCATCAACTCATCTATTGAGTCTTGCATTTCACGGCTACTTGTAACCGACCAAGAGAGGCCTCGTATATCATCATCGATAATCCCTTCTTCATGCTGTATCCAAATCAAATTCGCACCCATTTCAGTAGCGGCTTCAAAATCGCTAAGATGCATACTCATTGTTCGCATCATATCAGAAGTTGTACCAACGATTTCAACTTTCATGGTTGAGGCTCCGAAAACAACTTCTTGTTTTTCTCCAACTTTCCAATTCAAATGCAAAGCCATTCCCTCATCAATTAGGACTTGGGCAGGGTTTGCGCCAACCATAGGCAATTTCCCAGAGACCAAGTCAGTTGTTCTCAAGGCATTTTTTGAGGTGGAAATATCTCCCATTGCAAGAACCATAAACGGTCTTTCATCACCGCTGGCATTAGCAAAATATCTTGCTACAAATTGGGATTTTTCAATTTCAGTTGAGTCGATCCAAGCAGATATGGATTCATTATTCCAAGGCAGGTATGAAATTTCGGTATCCCATTTATTTTGGGCACTATTTGCATCCTTGAAGGTGGCTTCCATAGAGGACATCATTAACATTGTACTTCCAGTTAGAATCAAGGCCAATCCAAGGGCGAGAATAGTCACTGCTAATCTCTGTGGTTTACGGAAAGTTGAACGCACCCCTAGGCCCATCGTTGGAGGTAATGAGTTGGTTAATTTTACCAACCACTTTGCTGGTTTTTTTCCACTTCCTTGGCGCATCACATCCAAGGGCATCAAGCGGCTGGCCTTCAAGGCCGGCCGTATTCCAAATGCTAAGACAATGAAAAGAACTGCTGACCAAAGTTTCAACAATAGGTCTGGGTAATGATTTATTTTGACTATTGGAATGCCAAAGAAACTGAAATACCATGAAGTTAAACCTTCTGAGCCGAATGGACTAAGAGCAAGCAGTAAGCCAAGTGAGGAACCAATTACTCCAAGAAGTAATGGGACCATCATGTAATCCAATAAGATTTGATTACGAGGGACTCCTAGCGTCCTCAAGACAGCAATTTCACGCGCTTGGCTGCGTACCATTCGGTCCATGCTGATAGCAATGACAAGGCCTGAAACTACCGCCAAAACGATAGTAAATAGCGGCAGGGATTTCTTTGACCCTTCAAGGTCTTGGCGCAGTAATTCAACGGAATATATTGAACCTCTGTCTCCAACCTGAACCGTCTCAATTCCTGAAATTGATAATTGCTGCAATAGTTCAGCCTTCAGTGGTGAAAGTGCCACACCCTCATCTTCACTTGTATCTTGTAAATCATAATCAGGCTCACCTTCAAGGTCGATTAGTAATCTATTTCTTGAATTTGCATCAATGCCAGCCATTGAAGTCAATTCTTCAACCGGTAAATAAAGCACTGCATAACCTCCTTCCTTAGGGAATAACCCCCCCTCTGGTACGTAGAATAGATGTTCTGGGCTAACTGCAATTCCAGATAGGGTCAAGTTATGTTGATCACCTCCAACTAAAATGGGGAAGGTGTCGCCGACTTCAAGGTCCATGTACTCTGCTAGATGGTCATCTAGTACCACTTCTCCTGCATTCTCTGGCCAATGACCTGAGGTGTAATACAACTTGTTGACTTGGCCCGATTCAAAACCATGTAATTTTGCCGATGCCCATTTTGTATCTTCATCTAGGAAAAAGGCTGACATACTCAGCCTTGCTTCGCAAGAATTGATTGGCAATCCCCGCTGGGAAGCAAACGAACTAAGGTTTGAACAAGCAGAATGGAAAGATGAAGCCGGATAGAAAGAGCCTTTTGAATCGGCGAATAAATCACCTAGGTTAGTTTCTGTATACATGTCTTGGTAGACACTATCAGCATTTCTCGTATGTTCTGCCATGCTAATGGATAGCCAAGTTGCCAAGGTTATCAAAAAGAGAACCATGAATACGCGTAATTTTATTCTCCATAAACTACGGCGTAGCCGCTTGAAGAGCAATTTTCTCATAGAAATTACTCCTTTTCTGAAATGGCATCCTTTACTTTATTGACTACATTCGAAAGCATTTTTTCCGCTTTGGATATTCCACCCTTTACTAACTCGGTTGCATCTTCGACTGCTGACTTCACTGCCCCTGAGGCGGTAGCCATTTCTCCTACTTCATCAGAAATTAAACGGCCACTATCGAGTTTGAGAACTCGTGTTGCATACTTACACAAACTTCGATCGTGAGTTACAAAGATGGTGGTTATTCCATGTTCTTTGCAGGCCTTAGATAGAACTTTCATTATTTGGCGGGTTGTTTCTGAATCCAAATTGCCAGTTAATTCATCTCCAAGCAAGAGGTGGGGTTTTTTCGCCAGATTTCCGGCGATGGCTACGCGCTGTTGTTCGCCTCCAGATAATTCACTTGGAAAGCGGTCTTCCATTCCCTCAAGACCCACAGATGCAAGGATTGAACGGGCTTCTTCTTCATTGGATTGACCTGAAATTTGTTGTAATAATAAGACATATTCCAAGGCTGTTAAATCTGATAATAGGTTAAAAAATTGGAAGATATAGCCGATATTTTCCCTTCTGAAGGTGGTCATCTCCTCTGATTTTTCACGAGGGACACCTTGTTCCCTGAAATAATATTCACCAGAAGTGGGTTTGTCAATTGCTGAAATACAATTTAGAAGAGTCGTTTTTCCAGAACCAGACGGGCCGAGCATAGCGATAATTTCACCTTCTTTGACGGATAAATCAATATTATCAAGGGCCTTAACCTCATGTTCTCCTTGACCAAAATATCGGCTCAGATTTTTTATCCGAATCAATTCCATTACTGCCCCTCAAACCAATTGTAAAGATAGAGACCAATGAACTTATTGTTAAAGACGAGTAGTAGCCTTGAAGAACAATAGCCCTCATTTGGAGGTATGCGTGAAGTCCGTCTGACCTGGTCCCCTGAAAATTTAGCAGAAACGGAATTCGCAGAAATCTGCCAAGCCTGTGAATCTTTGGAAGTTCTCGGACATCTCGATATAGCCGATGATGGGATTCGTCAATTAGTCAAAGTGAGATTTATTGATGGAAAAGGAATTGATGACCTTGATGCTATAGATTACATCACAGTAGAAAGTCCACTTCCACCTCATCAATATCCGGATGTTGGAGGCGAGGGATACATTGTCATTACCAATAATCATCCATTATCTACTAATGCTATTTTGATGGATGATATCACCGTACTTCCCCCCTACAAACTGGGAAGGGAAGGAATGGTCATCAATGTACGAGGCCTACCCGCAGGAGTCTTGACATTCGTCAAATTAGCGCGTGAAATTCTGCCCCCAGATGGCATCGCAGTAACTGCTGGAGAAGAAATTGAAGAGGGTTTGGCAAATATCCTAACCGATAAACAACGGCAGGCATTGAAGGCTGCAGTGTCGGCTGGATGGTTCGAAATACCTCGTAGAGTCAGCCTCAAAGAATTATCAGAACTGACTGGAATCTCAAAAAGTACCTTGGGAGAGCACCTTGAAAAAGCTACTTCTATCACCATGAAATGGTTGGTTGGAAGCCAACAAGTATGATGCACAGGTATTGAAAGACGAAGCCCGTGGGAACTTCCATGCACGCCAAGAGATTACAACGCCTTCTTCCAAAAGGCAAGGCAATCTGGATACCTATCGACCATGGGGTGTCATCTTGGCCGGTGCAGGGGTTAGAGGAGATTGGAGAATTAATTTCCGATTTGAAATCCGGCGGGGTTGATGCAATTATCGCTCATAAGGCGATTGTCAGCGCTCATAATAAAGAGGTTCCAATGATAATGCATATTTCTGCTTCTACAGTTCACGGAGGAAAACACTCTGCCGATAAAGTACTAGTTGGAAGTGCCGAAGAAGCACTATCAAGAGGGGCTATTGGCGTTAGTGTACAAGTAAATCTTGGCGATGAATACGAGCACAAGATGTTGGAAAGATTAGGCAAAGTCTCAGAGGACTGCCACAGACTCGGACTTCCATTATTGGGGATGATTTATCCGCGGGGCTCAGGCTTGAAAGTCGAAGGAGATGCCACTGCGGGAGCTGCTCATGCTGTCAGATTAGCGTGGGAATTAGGTTGTGATGCGGTAAAGACTTCTTGGCCAAGTGACAAAGGAGCATTCGCAGAGATGGTCAATGCGGCACCAATACCAGTGCTAATCGCCGGTGGTGAAGCAGAAGGTGACTTCAGACAAGTTCTCAGAATTGTTACAGATTCAATTTCACAAGGTGGAGCAGGCGTTTGTATGGGCAGACAAGTTTTCGGAAATAATAACCCAGGAAATTGTATTCGTGCCCTGAAAATGTTGATTCATGATGGAGCATCGTTTGAGCAAGCATGTGAGGTCTTGTGATGCAAGTTTGGCTTGACTGTCGTCATCAAAACGAATCGGTCTCTAAGATAGATGGAATAGACTTTCATCTGAGCCAAGATAATTCACCTGGCCCCCTCATCAGTGTTGACAACCAAGAGGGCCAAAACCAAGCCCGAGCCTTGATTGGGTCAGCAGACTGGCTAATCATTGAAATGGCGGATTGGGTGATGATTCCACTAGAAAACTTAGTGGCTGCTGCAGATGGTGGGCCTACAAAAATTGCCGCTTGCATCAATTCAATTGAACAGGTCCAAGGTGCTGCACATGCTTTGCAAATAGGCGTAGATGCCCTGATTGTAAAAAATCAAAAGGATATGGTAGAAGCGGCATTGATAGCAAAATCTCAAAGATTTGAAAATTCAATTAGTGAATCTCAAGCGATAAGCAAGAATCATGGGAAATTGACAGAAATCAAAATCACTGAGGTGAAAAATGGTGGGCTTGGAGACAGAGTTTGCCTTGATTTGACATCGCTACTTGAAATTGGTGAAGGTTTGTTAATCGGTTCAAGTTCTGCCTCTATGGTGTTGGTTCATGGAGAGACTTTGCAGAGTGAGTTTGTTCCTACTAGACCATTTAGGGTCAATGCTGGTGCTGTGCATGGCTATGTTTTGATGGCCGATGGCAGTACTCAGTATCTCTCTGAATTGGAGGCTGGAGACTTACTAAGGGTACAATCTGCAAATGGTGAATGGCGTTCGTCTAGCCTTGGGAGATTGAAAATTGAAAGGCGACCACTAATATTATTGAGGTGGGTCGATGAAAATGATAATGAAGCACAGGCGCTCTTCCAGCAAGCGGAAACGGTCCGTTTGGTCGATGCATCGTCGCTGCCGAAATCAATCACAGACATCGCAGTTGGACAGAAGTTATTGGCTTGGAGTGAGCAAGGCGCAAGACATATCGGCATCAAAGTAAATACAAATATTGAGGAAAGGTGAGATGAATGGCAAGGCTAGGGAAAGGTACTGCTAACGGTGCCTGTAGTCTACTTCATGCCGCTGGGCTTGGTTATGGAGCCAGTCTTGCCCTTGATTTACCGGTGGTCGTCACTTTACTTGACAAAGCAAGTAGACGTGAATTGGATGACCCCGATAACTTACTTGCCGCAGTTTTGGAATCTTGGACTGCTGCCGGCCATCAACTGCCAGCGGGTGAATTGCATTGGAGTGTGAAGAGTGATATTCCACCGCGCCAAGGTCTGAAATCTTCAGCCGCAGTATCGATTGCTGCTCTTCGGGCCTTGTGCCAGGCTACTGAAAAGACATTGGCTAATTCTGATTTGGTTGACATGGCTGCAGACTCGCAAATGCGAGCCGGAGTTTCCATAACAGGTAGCATCGATGATGCATGGGCTGCTGCTGAAGGAGGTTGGAAGTTAGTCGATACAAGCCTTCCCGCTGCTGAAGGAGTTCTATTAGAAAGCCCAGGGCCTGCGGCTGAAGACTGGGACCTATTGCTAATTCTAAGAGGCGATAGAAAAGAAAGACCCGATGCCGAAACTTTCGCTTGGCATCAACAAGGATTCCAACAATCATTGGGAGCCTTGGAAAAAGGTGATGCACTAGTGGCAATCACTTGGAATGGCCGCTCGATGGTCTCTGTTCTCAATGATATGAATGGAAGACGACTAACAAATGATGCCTTTGTTAACGGTGCAAGAGCGGCTGGAATCAGTGGTTCAGGACCTACAATCGTAATATTCAGCCCTGCAGTTTCGAAACCAACTTTGAATCGATTAAAACAATGGTACGGAGCCCGACAAAAAGATGTTGAAGTGCGTGAAGTGAAAATTATTAACTCAATTATCATTGAGAACGAAGAAGACGCGCAGGCAAATGATTGAATCCAAGAATCATTTCCCAAGCCTTGAATCAGCATGTCGATGAGACTAGGTGAAAGCATCAGGACCACTCTTTTTGGGGAGAGTCATGGGCCCGCAGTCGGTGCTTTACTTGAGGGAATTCCGGTAGGAACCCCCATAGATGAGGACTATCTCAAAAGTGAATTAGAGCGGCGAAGGCCTGGTTCAGGAATATCCTCCTTGAGAAAAGAATGCGATGCTTGTGAAATCCTCTCTGGAGTTCACCAAGGAAAGGCAACAGGAGGTCCAATTCTATTATTGATAAGAAATTCAGATAGTCGCTCATCCGATTACTCATTTTTACCTGACCAACCTCGACCGGGGCATGCCGACTTACCTGCCATGCTCAACAGTGATGGCTTTGCTGACCCACGAGGTGGAGGAGCAAATAGTGCAAGACTAACAGTAGGATTAGTTGCTTCAGCTAGTCTATGCCAAGCCCTTCTCGATGAACAGAATATCTCAATAATTGCCCATGTAGCAGCCATTGGCAAGATTGTATCAGACAAGGGCCCAAGTATTTTGGAGGATGATGAAGCAAGTCAAAGAGTCCGTTGCTCAGATCAAAAAGTAGCAAAAGAAATGCTTGAATTGGTATTAGAAACTAGAAAATCAGGGGATTCAATAGGCTCAAGAGTGGATATTGAAATCAAAGGCCTTGCCCTTGGATTTGGAGCGGGATGGTACAGAGGACTTGAACCCCTTCTTGCTCATGCCTTGATGGCTATACCTGGGGCTAGAGCAGTGGAATTCGGAGTGGGAACAAAGACCGCTGAGGCATATGGCAGCGAATACAATTCACCATGGTACCTCAAAGGTGGAGAACCAACAACTGATGGTGATGGAGCATTAGGAGGGATGGCAACCGGTGCGCCATTGATAATTCGGCTAACTTTGAAACCACCGAGCAGTATTGCAAAGGAACAAATCACCCTGAATCTCTCAACTGGTGAACAGAGTTCATTGAATGTCAAGGGTAGGCATGACCCTGTTCTTGGCCCCAGAGCTGTACCAATAGCAGAAGCAACGGTAAAATTAGTCATCAGTGATATGCTCCAGAGGTGCAAAAAAGATGAGTGATTTGGTTATTCACAAATTTGGGGGCTCTTGCCTCAGAATCCCAGGTGATATCATCAAAATAGAGCAACGAATCCTTGAATCGCTCGGCAAACCTATCGTAGTTGTCTCGGCGCTATGGGGAGTAACTGACCGATTATTGAGGGCAACAAGAGAGCCTTGGCAATGGTCAGGATTAGTCAATGACTTACGAAGACAACATTCTAGGTTCATTCCTCAAGTTGTACAAGAACCATTGTTTAAAGAAGTTCTAAAAGTTCTTGCAGAGGACCTATTATCACTCTGCCATGAACCAATGAATGAAGCGGTAAAAGCCGCAGTACTTGCTAGTGGTGAAAGACTTGCTAGCATTACTCTCTCAACCGCATTACGAGAAAAGGGGCTTGATTGCAAGCCAATAGCCGCAGATGAATTAGGAATCATTATCGCGGAAAATGGTGCTGCAATCAATATCGAAGCAACAAGTGAATTGCTGAATCTAGAAAAACTAAAGGAAGGCATCCCAGTAATCAGCGGTTGGTTTGGCAAGAATACAAAGGGGGAAATAAAAGTCTTAGACCGGGGAGGAAGTGACCTTTCAGCCGCAGCACTTGCAAAAATCCTCGATGCAAAACAAGTTATCCTGTGGAAAGATGTTCCAGGGGTCCTCTCAATCAGTCCTCGTTGGGGTATAGAATCCAATACCATTCCATATTTGGGTCATGAAGAGGCATTAGCATTAGCAAGAGCAGGTGGGATTATCCTACATGCATCCTGTATCGAGCCGTTAAAAGGTACAGGCATTCCTTGTATAATTCGCTCTTTACATGACGATTCTGCAAGGACCATGATTGGGCCAGACATGGAAACTAAAAACAAAGGAGTATCTGCGATTTCATGTGTACCTGGAATGATTCATTATTCCATCAACGTAGATGGGCATCGAATCGCTTCAACATTAGATTCCTTGCTCAACCTATTGAAAGGTGAAGCGGTCAAGGTTTGGAGCCTCTCAGCCGGTGAAGGACACATAGCGATGTTCATTCCATCTTCTATGGCCAATGTTTTGGAGAAGACAATGGAATCTATTGAAGTCAAGTGGCAGAAAAGTGAGACTGCATCTTTGATTTCTCTCATTGGGCGTTCGATTGAAATAGAGATTGAAAACACATTACACTACATCCAAGAAGAATGTGCATTGCATATGTTAACTGATGAAGAAGACCTTCGAGGGCTAATGCTAAGGTTGAGCAAGAAATTCAAACTCTTACCTTGATATTCAGTCGCGGCTCTCTCTCCACTTCTGAAGGCGATGCGGAAAGTTAACTGCAAACATTAGACCAACCAAAAGGAAAACGAAAAGACTACCCAAAGCAACCCCATAAACTGAAATTAGTTCCACACTTTCTTCCATTCTAACTGCAGTTTCAGATGAAAACAATCTGACAATAGCAGGAATAATCGTATTAATTGACAATACTGCAGCCGCTAAACCTCCAGCAATCACTGGATTAATCAATAGACTGCGGTGATATTTGCTGATGATTCTCTTGACATTCATGACATATACTTCATTTGTACGAATACTTGTATCTAACATGCTGAAGCGGATGACTCCATTTGTCAATTCAAAATACATGACAAGAAGAACTGCATAAACGACAACCAAGACTGTTGCCAACCAAGGATATGTTGCCAAGTCAAACCAATCACCACTAAGAGTTAGTTTACTGGAGGCAAAACGCATTGCTGAGAGTATGAAAAGGGTATAAGAAGCCAATAACCAACGTGGATCTCTTGACATTGTACCCCAAAGTCCGGTTCCAGTTGCTGACAAGATGATTGTCGAATGTAGTAAGGTTGCACCGCCGATGCTTCCGAAAATCAAGTACCAGATGGTACCTTGAGGGGGAGTTACAATCCAAGTGATTAATCCCAATGCAACTAACATTGCATATGCCCCTAGTTGGAGAGTTTGAACCATCTTATCTGCTGGAAGGAACTTATGCTTAGGAACAACTGGTCCGCCGAGTAATGCCTCAATGAATCCGGGAATGTGGACTTCAGGAACAGCATCATCTGGAACTTCAGAACCTGTCTTCATTTGGCCGGCTGCCTTCTTTCTACTTGGTGCAGCGGAGCGAACAACTTTCCCATCATATAGATGAGCAGTATCTGAACGCTGTTGCGGTGGTGCTGGTGCGGCCATTCTTCTCTCCCTCCTCAGAATCCTCTGGCTCCGGCCAGTGCAGTCGATAAGAGCATGTCAGGCTCCCAATCCATGATATTTACACCCATTCCACGTAATTCACTCATCAGAATATCGCGCTCGGTCTTCATCACCTCATAACCGGTACGGTCGAGGCGCTTGGCGTCAAATTCAAACTCAAGGCTTGAAGGTGAAAGTACAGTTACATCAAAGTCGCGGGCTCTGAAGTCTCTCAAAGCATTGACGATAGTTGGGTCACTTTCAAGGTTTGACATGACGATAATTGGACTGCCTTTATTGATATGCGGAAGGATTCGGTTTACTACAACCTGCAATGGTGTATTTCCTCGAGCCATTGCCCCAGCGAGTTTTGTCAAAATGACATATAATTGCTTCTTGCCGGTATCTCGGTCTACTGAAACCACTTCATCTCCATAGACAATCAGGCCCACCGAATCTCTTCTCGATAAGAAGAAGCGAGCCAATGAAGCAGATGCTCTTGTAGAGTAAACTAACGCATTTCGGCTAACAGGGCCAGTTTCTGAAACCGCCCGACCATCGACTATCAGGATAATATCCGATACCGCGTCTCTTTCTCTTTCATTTACCATTAACTTACCACTGCGAGCATAGGCATTCCAGTTGATGGATCTAAATGAATCGCCATCGAAGTACTCACGAAGACTGTAGAACTCTGAACCTGGACCTGGTTGACGGATGTTAACAGCACCAGTGAAAATCTTTGGTACCTTGCTCTTGACAAAAGTATCCTTCAGGTCTTCCATCTTTGGGAAAACTAAGAAATCATCGTAAACGTGTAACTCCTTTTCTTTGTGGAATAGACCAAAGGTATCCTGAATTCGAATTGCCACTGGTCCGATACTGTAGAAACCACGTAATGGACACTCAACGGTGTATTCAATGAAAGTTTCACGGCGTGGCCCGAGTTCCATCAAAATGTAATTTGCACCTTTCTTGATGCGCATGACTTCAGGGACTCGGTCTCGTACTTCTAGAATCTTAGGCAGTGCTGAGTGGTTTTGCATTCGTAAAGTGATTTCAACCTCACCATCCTCAAACACCCGCGCCGCCGAAAGTTTTCGCATGGCTGAAACGTTAGAGAGAGCAACCCCTTCCTCTCCCGTCCATTCATCCATACGTCGACCACTAGCAGCGACATCTGCGTGTCCAGCAAATAGTGCAGCATAAGTCAAGAAGACAAATATTACGACTGCAACGGTAACTAACTGTGAATTACGCAAAGTCAGTCCGAGCAGATACATGCTGACCGCTAGACTTCCCAATAGGGCTGACTTGCGGGACCACATCGTGCTTTACCTCCTTTGTTCTGAGTCTTAACTTACTATCTTCGCTAATTCAGACAGTTGGTACAGGAACTTCACGCAAGATTGCTTGAACTACCTCTCCAGGCTCCAGACCCTTAATCTGGTGCTCTGGCTTGAGAATTAGCCTGTGTGCGATTGCTAACTCGGCAATGGACTTGATGTCGTCTGGTGTAACGAAATCACGGCCGCGCATTGCAGCTGCTGCACGGCTGGTCTTGAGCAGTGCTTGTGAACCACGAGGAGATGCTCCAACGAGCACTCTTGGGTCTTCACGGGTTCTTGCAACACATTCTACCATGTACATACGGATAGCAGGGTCGACGTAAACATCTTCACAGGCTTGCTGCATAGCGATAACACGTTGTGGGTCGGTGATAACATCGACATCTACTGCGTCCTTCCTTCGAGTAATACGACGAGATAGAATTTCGTCCTCATCCGCTCGGTCTGGGTAGCCAACACTCATCTTGAACATGAAACGGTCCAACTGAGCTTCTGGAAGTGGGTAAGTACCCTCTTGTTCGACTGGGTTCTGAGTTGCCATAACGAGGAATGGCGCTGGCAACTTGTGAGTTACAGTACCGATGGTGACTTGCTTCTCTTGCATAGCCTCCAAAAGAGCCGCTTGGGTCTTTGGTGGTGCACGGTTGATTTCGTCAGCCAATAGTAGATTACAGAACAGTGGTCCTGGTTTGAAGGTGAATTCTCCCTTCTTAGCATCGTAGATGTTAGTTCCAGTAATGTCTGCTGGTAGCAAATCCGGAGTGAATTGAACACGCTTGAAGTCGCAACCTAATGCATCAGCGAAGGTGTTAGTCATCAAGGTCTTTGCAAGGCCGGGGTAATCTTCGAACAGTAGGTTTCCATTGGATAGGATGTTGACCAAAACATTCTCAATCACGTGGGCTTTTCCAATAATTACTTTCTGTACTTCAGCACTTATTGCTTGGCCGATTGCGCCGACTGCTGCCAAGCGCTCTCGCACTTCTGGGGTGCTTTGGTGTTTCTGTTGGGCTGGAGCCTGAGCCTGTACGGGTGCTGCTGCAACTGGTGCTGCTGCAACTGGTGCTGCAGGCATTGGTGCTGGCATTGGTGCTGGCATTGGTGCTGCTGGCGCCGGTACTGGCGGGGCTGGGGCATTCGGCTGTGGGGCTGGGGGGGGTTGCATTTTTCTTTCCTCCTTGTTTTATTTTCACTTACCCCAACGTCGAATCGCCTGCAGATGCTGACGAAGTTCCTCTGGGGTAAATATGCGGTTCTGGCTATACGCCAATTCGACCAAGCGTGGGTCACGAATCAATGCCTGCACTTCTGCAGGTGCTTTAATTGCCATCTGATCCTTTGTCAAGTCATGGAATATTCTAACCTTTTCCATCAGTGCTTGACGAACTCTCAGTTGATATTTATTTGGATCTATCTTCTCAGGTCTTTCCCTGAAACGCGTTAAGTCGAAGACATGGCGCCAATTTTCTTTTTCTGGAACAACCATGATAGCGATTGATAAGAGTGCTAATAGGTTGAGGACAATTAACCATTTCAACCAAGCATCTGAAGTTAGTAGGACAATAGCCCCCATCGCCTCAGTAAATGGAGCGGTTAAAGTACTTGTAACGTGCCTTGATTCATCGAAGACGAGATAGAATTTTTCTGGGTGGAGTTTTATCAAACTTGAAAGTTCATCATTTTCCTGCTCACTCATGTCATGAATTAATTCAGCAAAATAAGCACCATTGCCCTTCCATATTGAGTCACCATTTAACTCCGAATTCCAACAAGTGTGATTCAAATAAATCAAATCAGATTGACACTGGTCCTTTCCAGTAGACTTAGCGATTGCTTCATCCCATAGGTGGTCTGCTAATGCATCATCATTGGAGACAAAGACAATACTGCCAGTGACTGAAATCTCATCAAGCCGGTCTCCTCCACTACCAGGGATTGCATCCATGACCTCAATGCCTGGGTAATCAATTCTGATAATTAACCCAGTTTGGCCTGCTCCAAGTTTAATGTTGAGATTGCTGGTTAAATCACCTGTGCCTGTTCTATCTTGGTAAGCAGAATCTGAAGCCTTTGCTAAGACCTTTACATCTCTGTTTATATCTTCATCCTCTCCAATTCCAGGACCTAATACCTGTATCGCAGTTGGGCTGCGCATCAAAACAGGCATTCGGCAGTTATCGGTTTTATGCTCAACTAGATTTTCAGATGAGCAACCCGTAGTCAATTCTAAGGCATTCATTTCTGCCACATCTTGATTAATACTGGCAACTGTCCAGATATTCTTTTGATTTTGAGGGGCCTGTGAGCCGGCCTTTTCTCCTTGGTAGTGCTTGACTTCGTAGAATTGCTCCATGTCCATTACTGGAAATTGGAAGAATTGTACTCCGAACTGGTCCGCGACTTGCTGGGCATTACTGGAATCGGCTGCTAAGATGACTTTGCCTCCCTTGTAGGCTACGAAATCGTGAATCGCTTCTGCTTCTGCTTGATCAAATGGCTTCTCAGGAGCAACGATGACCAAAGTAGTTCGGTGAGGCTCTCTCCAATCATTGACTAACATTGGAGTGGACATTGTATTGGCAATTGTGTATTTACCTAAGGAATCGCGCATAGCCCCAAGTTGTTGATATTGGTAATCACCATCAGCCTCAACAACATAGGCACTGTAAACAGTCTGCTTATCACTGCTAGCAAACAAAATTAGAGATGTAGAAACTAAGATTGAAACAACTAATCCAACAGCCAACCAAGTCTCCAAACGAATACCTTGCTTTTCTTCTGACATGTTTATTTCACCTCCTTCTACAACAGCAAACTACACCTTGCTGCTCCGCCGAGTGAAATAGCACTCAAATAGGTTGCCCATCAATGGTCGCGTGGAAAATAATGTATCAAACATCAAGTGAGGATATCATAACGCCTAATTATTGCTACCCAACTAATAATGAAGATAGTTAACCATGCAGAAATTGAAGGAAGGAAATTGCCTTTCGTTCCAGCCTCAGTTGAACTATCATCACCATCTGCAGGCGTAGTATTATCATTCCCAGAACCGGATGAAGAATCATCATTCGAACTTGATGATGAACGTACTTCTAAAGATAGACTATCACTCACACTTGCCCCCCCATCGCTTATTGCTTTCAAAGTAATAACACATTCAGTTGTAGGATGGCTGGAAGATGCTTTGGCTACAAATGTCCCTAATTCAGAAGAGCCGGGTGATACTGCTTGGGTGAGGCTATCATCAATCTGGATTGATAATTGTGGGCATCCACCTATTGTAAAGGGGCTTTCTGTTTCTGTCAACTTCAATTTGTCATTCTTATTTCCAAAGTTTGTCAATTCAACTTTGATTTCAGTTTCTGTGCCTGCCAATAATGGTACATCTTCATCGATAATATCTGCCATCATTATTGCAACGCGTGGAACTTTTGTGTCTGCTTCTATGGTTTGGGGATTGGATGGTAATTGCAAATCTTCTTGGGCGATGATTCTGAGGCCATGAATTGAGCCTTCGGCGATATCATTCAATGAACCCACTTCTATGGTGACTTCGAAAGTCTTGTTGCTATTGCCCCCCACTGCGACTGATTCATCTAAATCAACTTCAACCCAATTGAATTCTCCTTCGTGGTCAGTCTCAAACTCAAGGGCTACGTTTAGTTCAGTTGGTCTAGTATTTTCGATGTAGAATTCAAAGGTTATTATGCCTCCTTTATCCCACCAATCAGAGGAGCTTTTGTCGTCTATGGCTTCAAGTAAAGTGGCAGATGACAAATCCTCTACCCAGTCAATAGTCCAATTTGGTACTTCGATATCTTGGGCACTGGATACCGGAATAAAAACTCCCATTAGCATCAAAAATATTACAATTATTTTACTTTTCATTTAAATCACTCCTCGAATAACGGGGCTATTGCTCTCTTTACAAGTACTGGTAACATTTTGCGGCGGTATGCCGGTGGGAAATAAGTGTTATTGACTGGCTTTACCTCTTTTTTGATGGCTTGGCCTAGTGCCTTGATGCTGTCCTTTCCTTGCCAGTTTTTCAAGGCATCCTCGGCTTGTTCTTGATGGAACACGGGAATGGATTCACAACCTGTTGTTGCTACTCTCAAGCCTTGTAATTCGTTACCGGCTCCCTTCCATGAAACGGCGACACCTGCTTCGGGAAAATCCCAAGATTCTCTCAAACATAATTTCTCATATTTGCCATGCCAATCTGCTGCATCATCTGGAAGCGTCAAGTGGCTAACTATTTCCCCATCTTCTAGGACATTGCGTTTCATTCCATCCAACTCAAAGAATTCATTCAATAGCATCGTTCTTTGTCCAGATGGTGAAATCAGGTGTATGCTTGCATTAAGACACATCAAAGCGGGTGCTAAGTCGGCCTGATAAGTTGCAACACAGAGAGTATTTTGATTTGGAATAACTCGGCAATCTGCACCTGTATCACAATCACACTTGTGGCACCATTCGATAGAGCGGCGCCATTCTTCACTTTGGTTAAACCAGAAACAACGAGTATCAAGGCAAATATTTCCTCCAACTGTGCCTTGTCTACGAATTAGCACAGAGGCGATATTTCCCGCAGTTTGCCGCAAGAGGGGGTGTGAGTTCGCATCCTCAACCAGGTCATGCAACTTGACCATGGCCCCGATATGAGTGGGAGAAAGGGTCTTCATTTCCTTGATTGAGGCCAATGAAATGACATCCTTCTGAGTGTTTAGGTGCCATTTGTAATTTGGCAGTAAATCTGTGCCGCCGGCAATCCAATCGAATTCCTTGCCATCTGCTTGCAAAGTTCCCGCAGTATCCATTGCTTCCTCAATACTGGTTGGGGTGTGTAAAGTGAATGGAGGTACGCGCACTAAGCATCACCTCGGTAGCGCCGTTCAACATGCTTCCATGCCTTAGCAGCACGCTTGTTATCATCGACCAAATCCTCTTGAGTAGGGGTTATTGCTTCTCTCCAACCTTCATCCTGTTCAGAAAGGGGGCGGTCAGGGTCAAAGCCGAACAATACTCCATTAACATAGGAGGAACGGTCCTTGAGTAAGTCTCTCTCAAGGTCGCGCTGGGCGTGGTCATCGGCTCGTTGAGCGATAATATCCTGAAGAGGAGAAGGAGTAAAACTTGGATTTGGTAAGTCCATCGGCTCATCAATTCCCATCACCTTACATTTCTTTTCAATTAACTTGTGAACTCTATCGGGTGTTAGTGGTAATTCATTGGGGCGTATTCCGATTGCATCGTAGACGGCATTACAAACTGCAGGAAGAATTGGTAGAAGTGGCCCTTCACCTGCTTCTTTGGCTCCGAAGGGGCCTTCTGGGTCGTTGCTCTCAACAATTATTGGAATAACTTCAGGCATTTCGTGAACGCTCAATATCTTGTAATCTAATAAATCAGGATTCAGTAGGTTTCCACCCCGTCCATACTTCATTTCTTCGGATAAAACCTGACCCATTCCCATATGGCAAGAGCCGATAATTTGACCTTCTACAGCGAGCGGATTGAGGGCCTTTCCACAATCATGAGCAGCCCAAGCTTTGACCACTTTGACGAATCCTGTTTCAGCATCAACCTCGACCTCTGCAACATAAGCAGAGAATGAATATGCTGGGGCCAAACCTGCGGCAGCACCTTTGTGAACCCCACCCATTGGAGGGGTGCGGTAAGAGCCGGTGGCAATTAGCGAACCTGAATCTGCCTGCGCCTTATGGCAGGCTTGTAGCCAAGAAACGCCGATTGCAGGGTCGTGTTTGTAGTAAACACGACGGTCTCCCAATACCAATTGGTCAGGGTGGTAGCCCGTCAATTCCCATGTGGCCTTGAGTATTTTATCGCGTAAATCAATGGCTGCACGAATGGCTGCATTGGCATTCATGAAAGTAACCCGTGAGGAATATGAGCCTAGGTCAACTGGTGAGGTATCGCTTTCTTTTGAGCGAACTCTAATCATATCCAATGGCAAGGCTAGAACTTCACTAACGGCTTGGGCAACTGCAGTATCGGAACCTTGACCGATTTCAGCGGCACCGGTGTGAACAGTAACTCCGCCATCCATGTCACATTGTAAATGGACGGTCGCATGTGGGAAATTCTCAGGGTCCCAATGGATTGGCAGACCTGAACCTGAAATGAAGAAACCACAGCCGACTCCGATTCCTCTGCCAAATGGCATCTTGCGGAATTTCTCATCCCAACCGGATTGTTCTCTAACCTTGGCAAGGCATTCCCTCATTCCAGTGGAGGTTATTCTGAATCCCGTAATTGTTCGTGAATGTGGAGGTAAAAGATTTGCAAGCCGGAAGGTCATCGGGTCAACACCTAATTGCTCTGAAACAGCATCGATTCCAACCTCAACTGCACAGCGACTGTTAACAGCACCATGGCCACGCATGGCTCCACTTGCAGGCTTATTTGTCCAGACTCTAGCGCCGGTATAGTGGAATCCTCCAATCTCATATGGTGAGGTGTGGAGGACACCGTTGTAGTAAGTGGTAACATGGCCAAATGAAGCAAAGGCGCCTCCGTCGATTAGCGCATCAGTCTCAATTCCAGAGATTCGCCCTTCATCATCAGCGAAAACACCCATCTGAATACGAGAAGGATGGCGACCTCGGTTAATCCAGTAGACTTCCTCTCTGTCAAAGCAGATACGAACAGGATGACCAGATTTACGAGCCAAGATAGCGGCACACATTTCGTGAGGGAAAGGATCGGATTTGCCACCGAAGCCACCACCAACAAAGGTTCGGTGGACGTTTATCTGATGCATTGGAATATCTAAGACCGAAGATAGTGCACGATGCAGATAATGTGGTACTTGTTGAGGTGAATAGACGGTCAAACGTCCAGAAGGATCCCAGTGAGCGACGACTGCATGGGGCTCGGTAAAACCGTGGTGAACGCCAGCAAAGGTCCAATCAGCCTCACTCGAAGCAGCAGCATTCTCCATCCCAGAAAGGTTTCCAAATTGCTGAAAAACTCGCTTTTGTACATTAGATTCACCGATATGGTACTTGCCTCGGTCATGGATTGGGTGTTCAGAATCCTCCAAACCTTCTTCCATGTCATGAATTGAATCCAGAACTTCATATTCCACCTTTATCAGTGAAAGGGCTTCAATAGCAGTCTCCTCATTTACTGCTGCTACACAGGCTACCAAATCACCGATATGACGAACCTTGTCTTGGGCCATTGCATGTTCATCCTTAGTCACCGGAAGTACACCAAAGCGATTTACTGAGTCAGCCCCTGTAGCGACTGAAACTACTCCAGTCAATGCCTCGGCTGCTGATGTATCGATATTCTTGACCAAAGCATGATGGTGGGGTGAACGCAGAATCTTGGCAATCAATTCCCCAGGTAATCTGATGTCATCACCATATTTTGCTTGGCCGGTTATTTTCCAATTGGCATCAATCAGTGGAGTTGGTTTTCCTATTGATGTCCCTGTTATGTGGCGGTCGTGAACGTGAGGGCCTCGTGGTTGACTCTTCTGACCCCCTATGCTTTTTGGGATATGTTCGATATCTTGTAGACCACTCATTGGATCCGAGCCGCCACTTCCCGGAACTCCGAAATCCTGTTGTCCAGCAACCCGTTTACCATCTGAACGAGTCTTGCTGAAGTCTACTTTCTTAGTCATAAAAAACACCTCAGCGTGCATCACCCGGAGGCAAAGTTGGTTCGTCTGGGCCGATTGGATGTGGGTCAGAAGACGGGTTTGTCAAGTTGGCTGCCTGATCTCCATTTTGTTTCATCTCAGCAGCCAACCTAATTGAATCGACGATTGGCTGGTAGCCAGTACAACGGCATAGATTTCCTTCAATCGCACACTTTATTTCTTCATCGGTAGGATTTGGATTCTGTTCAAGAAGGGCGGCTGAAACCACTAGGAAACCCGGTGTGCAAAAGCCACACTGAGAGCCCCCCGCCTTGGCAAAACAGGTCTGAACAGGATGCAGGTGATGAGTGTCAGCCAAGCCTTCAACAGTAGTTATCGAAGCACCTCGCGCCTCCTCAGCCAACATCAAGCAAGAAAGGCGAGGCTGGCCATCGACTAATACGGCACAACAACCACAAGTACCCATATCACAACCGCGCTTAACACCCAGTGTTCCTGCTTGGTCACGTAGCACATCGAGAAGAATGGCATTGGATTGAACTAACAACTCCTGCTGTTGGCCATTGATTTTTGCTAACCAACTTTTTGAGGCAGAAGTTGGTAGCATGCTGACGTAATTTCCATCCACCATCTCTTCGTCGCCAAAGGCGAGGAGAGGTGCTCTACTCTTCATTCTTCTTCAACCTTAACCAGTTTAAACTTCTTAATCCAAGAGTAGGTTAAATTGATATCATACTTCGTTCTAATTAATTTTAATGCGTAGCATATTTACTCCAATCGCTCTTTGCCTGATGCTTATCTTACCCGGCTGTCTTGGCGGTGATGATGGAGAAGATGGAGAATCTTTCCCAGATTTCAGTTTGACTGGGGATGACGGTAAAGAATACTCCAAAGATAGCCTTGAAGGTGAAAAATATATCATCCACATATCTGCAAGTTGGTGCCCTCGATGTTTCAAGACAATGCATAATATCAGTGCTGCACTCGATGGAGAAATTTACCTAATTATCAGCAGCGATGAGGGTGATGAGGGTAATATTCAATTATGGCATAATAAGGTAAATGAATCCAATTATAGCAATGACCTCGAGGCACCATTCGCAGTTCTACCTGATTTGGCATCTACCCTCGAAATAGATGCAATGCCAACAATTTTCCTCATCAGTGCGAAAGGCAATATTATTGACAAACACGAAGGGGACCTGACCATTCATTCTGAAATTTTAGAATTCTACAACCAAGAATTATGAATTTACATAGAACAGACATCTTCAAAGCAGTTCCCTGATGGGATTAAATCGAGGAAGAAGTTATGCGCACCCTTAACCAACTTGCAAGCCTTGTCTTAATTCTCACTTTCCTATTACCTACATTCGCAGCACTGAGTACCATCCCTTCAGCAGTTGCGGAGGAATCCACAGAACGTGTTGGGTGGTGGGTGGATACAACCGTAGACCGCAATAAAAATGGTATTGGAGATATGGTTGAATTGCATTTGGATGATAATATATTCCTCGATGGAGCAAATACCCTTCCTGTAATTGTAGACTTCGACCACACCCCTACAGATGCAGATATCGAGATGCTATTTCGAGAAGTCGGCCTTGAAGTAGAATGGAATCTCTACATGATTGACGCAGTTAGTGGCAGGGTCCATACTCAGGACCTTCTCACTCTGCGTGACTTACCCGGCGTTATTATGATTGAATTGGATGGAATTCTTGAAGTTGAGATGGCGGATGTAGTTCCTGTTCACGGAGTCGACATTGTCTGGGACGAAACTGGTTATGATGGAGCAGGAGTTTCAGTTGCTATTATCGATACCGGAATCGATGCATCTCACGTTGGTTTAGATGACCTCGATGATGTTAATTCAACTGACGACCCTAAGGTCATCGCATTCTACGATGTTGTCGGCGCTCCAAATGACGTGAATGGCACAACCACTCCATATGATGACCATGGGCATGGAAGCCATTGTGGTGGGATAACAGCAGGTACAGGAGCGCCTGATTATGTCAACATCGGTGTTGCACCTCAAGCTAATTTAGTCGGTGTCAAGGTACTCGATGGTGGTGGCAGCGGTTCCTTTGCTGGCGTAATGGGCGGAATGCAGTGGACTATCGATGTTCGTTACAAATACAATATTCGTTCTGCAAGTATGAGTCTTGGTGGACCAGGAGCCATCGAATGGACAAGCAGTGAAGAAGACAGCGTTAATCGCATGGCAAATGAAATGGTACGCTCTGGAGTTGCCCTCTTTATCGCGGCTGGAAATAGCGCAGTCTCAGCACAAATCGGAACTCCAGGAAGTGCTGAGGATGTGATCACCGTGGGAGCCTTGGACAAAGATACCAAAATTGCCGTTTATTCCAGTCAAGGACCAACCGAAGAAGGACGAATCAAACCAAATATCGCCTTTGTAGGTTCAAATGTCATGTCTGTAGAAGCAAATAGTGGCAATGGCTACACTGGAATGAGTGGAACAAGTATGGCAACCCCCGGAGCAGCAGGACTTGGGGCATTGATGTCTCAAGCAAACCCCGAATTATCTCCATTCGATATGCGAAATATCATGCAAGAGACTGCAACCTATCGTGAGTGCCATTACATGCTGGCAAACGAACCTTGTGCCGAAGATTTAATCCCAAAAAATCGCCAAAATAACGTCTATGGACATGGCCATGTAAATGCTCAACCTGCAGTAATGGAAGCGGCTCAGAGAGTCTATGAATTGGATATGAATATTGCAGTAAATGTGACTACAGAAATGGGTTCAGACAACAAAATTCACATCGATACTGGCGATGAAATCGATATTTCCCTCAACAAGCAAGTGGAAACTATTCAATGGAGAAGCAATCATTTGAGAGATAATTGGGCGATTTTACATAATTATGATGGGAAATATTCTGCAACTATTAGCCACAATGACATCATGCACCAATTGGAACACCTGCCAAATATCGACCTGCAAGGGAACCATTCAATCTCAATCCGCGCCTTGAATGGTACTGCATCTTCGCCAATAACAACCATCAATATTCACTTGATGGGAGAAATGGAAGAGGCTACATTACCAGATACTCAATCTTCTTCCTTCTCAAATATCACTTGGGTTGGAATTATTATTGGAATGGGTGGACTGTTATTCCTTGTCGGTATGCTCTTCGGCCGCACTCGCCAAGATGATATCGAAAGCCCACAATGAACTTTCCATCCGGCCTAACCTTGAAGGAGTGAGCAGGTCTATTACAACTGATTGTAATGCCGGCACCTGCAGCACCCCCTCGACGCCCAACTGCAAGAAAGACGGTTTCAGCCGCTTCTGGTAGACTGACAAACCCTGCCTCTGTAATCAATCCTGATTCGGCATCTGATGGGGATGAATTAGTGCAATTGCAGGTATCTGG
>DUDM01000001.1:0-21729 GCA_012959275.1 Candidatus Poseidoniales archaeon | reverse complement strand
TTTGGGGTGGATTATTCTACATCGCCTTCACCCAAGGTGAAACAAATGGGCGCTTCCTGTTGCTTGGAATCGGTGGATTGGCAACGGCAGCAGCCTTCATTTGGGTAGTCGAGCAACAACGTCGAAAGCATGGTGAATTAGCCCTGATGCATGATTACATCCTTGGAATGGGATTATTCTTTGCTGCAGCAGGCCTATTTTGGGGATTGCGCTATTTGATGGCAATTGCTGCAGGACCTCTAAATTGGGAATGGTTGGCTGATGATGCTCGCCCATTTGCAGAAACAGAATGGTCGCCAGGGGCTGGAGGAGTTGCAGTTCATGGTGTTGCTGCGTTAGTACTTGGAATGGCAAGTTGGTGGTATCTGAAAGTAAAAGAAACCGGAACAGGAATGCTTTCTTGGTTTGTGGCAGCAGTAACCCCATTTGCTCTAATGATAGTTGGCTTAGGAACATGGATAGACTGGTCAAATGGGGGAGTCTCCTATGAATTGGGAGTGACAATCGTCGGTTTGAGTATTCTTGGAATGTGGATTGGTGTCCAAAGTAATCGGGCCTTGGTGTTCTCAGTAGTGGTAGTACTTGCCTCCTTTATGCCGATAATCTATGAGTTAGTCAACGATGGTAGCGGTAGTGCTCTTTCGCTGATGGTATTCATTATCTTTGCACAGGGATTACTTGCCATAACACCACAATTGGCTAAAGCACAGCACTTGGTAGAGAGGGCCTCTCTTGGATTGGTTCTTGCCGCCTTAATCGCAATGGCGTGGATGACTGGTGGCGACTTAACATTACACCTTGGACCAAAGAAGTTTGGTCCTGAACATTGGTTATCCGGTGCTGCGATTCTTTGGATGTCTCTACTGATTGGTTACATGAAAGCAGTTCATATGAAGAGAGTTCCATGGATGCCAGTGGGGCTGGCTTTTGCACTCTTCCTGATTCCTTCTCCTTCCAACCAGTTGACTTGGTTGGTAACCTTAGGAATGATTCCTTATCTACTTTGGAAACCCGATAGCAGAGCCTGGGTTAGACATGCAACCTTCATTTGTGCTGCCTTCGCCTTCTTGGTTGCTGACTGGATGAGTCATGCCGAAAGTATTGGAGAGGGGCAATTTTGGGGAACTATAGAAGACCCGCTAATTCAAATCATCCCATTGGCCTTACTCGGAATTGGAGAATGGGCAAGGAGAATAAATCGGATTTCTGGCAACGCATTCAGGTCTGGAATGATATTGGTTGTTCTTTCACCTTCGATGCTGATTAATGCAAACAGTCTGATCCCGTGGGCCTTTGCAGCCTATCTATTAGCCGTAGCATATGAATCGATGAGCAAAAAAGCAGATACTCTCGCTCAGCGCAAGGAAGCATCCCTGACAATTCTGACCAGTCTTGTTTTGACAACACTCTTGGCTGCAACAGGCAGATTGGAAATAAAATTGTCGGAAATACCTGGATTACAAGGCTTTAATCTAGTGCTGCTGATTATTGCTGCTGCCTATTATATGGTTGGAATGAAGAGTAAAGTCGAGGAATTAGACCTTGGGCATTTCAGTGCAATGGCTGTATCAAGTGGAGCAAACGAAACCGTATTTGACCCTAAAACTGGGATATTAACAATCCAAAAAGAAAAGGAAGAAGAAGACCCTGAAAATCCTGCTTGGTTGGACAAGGGTTGGGGCAGTGTTGCACGAATCACCATTGTTGGACCTCTTCTCTTATTCGCAATTTCTTTGGCAAGCGTTGATGCCGATGGCCTAGTAAATGGATATTGGGTTCTTGCACTGGCAATACCTGCGGCTGTCCTAGTCTATGAACTGCTGAAGATGGAGGATATCAAAGCGGAGTCACGGGCTATGGCAGTTTGGACAATGTTCTTGATTTCACTTCCAATATCAATTCAATTGAATGATTATATCTTTAGCCATCAATCAGAAACAACTCTGAAAGCCTCTCAATTAATGTTTGACTTTATTCTCCTACTCGGGCCGGTGGTCATCCATCAGATGATGAAAAAGGGAATATTTGGGGAGGAATTACATTCAAAGAAAGCAGACCTTGCCACACTGATCGGTTTACTCGCCTTAGGATTATTAGATACGACTGGCGGACTGGCTTTCTTCACCTTATTCATTATCGTCGCATATAGAACCGTCGCCCATAGGTTGAGTGCGATGGCATATCTGACAAGCATCTCATTATTCCTGATGTCAACAAGGCCTGCGATGGAATCAGGAATTCTAATGCAGTTATTCAGGGATACATCCTTGGAAGAAAGCCTGCTCAGTACTGGGTGGATGTGGATATTCCCAGTTTCCCGAATTATCGGTTGGTTAGGCGCAGGACTTGCACTGCTGATGTTGGGCAGAATTATCCAAGACAGAAGAGATCCTCCCGAAGACGATGAACGCCTGCCATTCATCTGGTCTGCGTTATTGCTCCTAGTCTCACTGCAATCAATCATGATTCATGATGAATATTTGCTATTGGTATTGACAACTGTGGTCCTTCTATTGGGTTGGATGGCAGGTAGAATGGAAGTGTTCAGCTTCGCGCCTTGGGTCTACATCATTGCCTTCATGCCAGCATTAGATGCAACATTTGATGGATTAAGTGAAGGTGAATTATTCAGTTGGTCATTCTTACTATCAGGAATCATAACAATGGGGCTCTCATTCCTTGCCAGAGAAGGTATTCTTTTCAGATATGCAGGCGAAATAAAACCGCCTATTGATGGGGCTATGAGTATCATCAAGGCTGAAACATTGAAAGAGAGAGAAGGCCTACAGAGGTATCTTTACTGGACTGGTTTGTTATTCCTCTTCCTCGCATTCGATATTTTCTATGGTATTTCAACCATCATCGCTGCTCTATGGGTGACATACGATTCATTCCGCCGTGGTGAGAAGAATATTTTCCTTTCAACACCAATTCTCCATGCCTTTGCATTGGCAAATGCTGAACGGTTCTTCACAGATTTGCCGATTGACTATCTTGGTGGATGGATGCTGTTAATCGATGGCATACTATTCTCTTACCTATCTTGGAACAAATGGTATCCCGAATGGGAGTGGAGTGAAGATGGTGCTGATTATTGGCAATTTAATGACCGTCTTGGTATCTTTGGAGTGATTTACTTCGCTATTGGAATTTGGTGGGCAATGTTCGATGCTAGTGGTTTGCTGGTTGCAGTCATTATCATCGCTTATGGAGGAGCGATGGTTGCAGTTGACCCAGAAGCAAGTTGGAGAAGGGCGATGGGGATTGGATCATCCACAGTGGGTGGTTTCATTGCTTTAGTTGATGGTCAAGACCAGACACTAAGTGGCGTAGTCATGATAATGGCTGGCCTTGCTGCATTTGTTCAGGCTGCAATGTACTTCCAGCGTTGGGGAGTTGGTTTCAGTGAAATCGTTGAAACAGAGGAAATTGAAGAAGAAATCACCATCAAAGCCGTCATACCAATTCCAAAGCCTGTACTTTCCGCAGATGATAATGCTGAAGAGGATGAAGAGATTAAAGAAGCGGAATTAATTGATGAAGTTGAAGAGGACAAAGAAGAAATCCCAGAGCCGATAGCAGAAACAAGTAATCAAGAAGACAAAGTTTTGGATATGAGCGAGATGTCCGATGCTTGCACCGCCAGAGTCATCGACATCGTCAACGGAGTAGTCGATACCGGTAAAGGAGTGAAAATAAAACTCAATGAAACCATGGCGGAGAAAATTCGCCAAGCCTTGCTTAATACAGAATTTGGTGGCTATATCCCAATGGTCGGATTCGACCAATTAGGCAGAGCAGTATTATCATTCGAGAAGGACCTAAGCCTATCATGACCAATATGCGCGACGAATCTCTTGATTGGCTTCCATGCATAACTCAACATCACTGGCCCGAGCAGGCATGCTTGCTGTACCATTTAGGTGCTCGATTATTGGTAGCACATTGCTCTCGTTAACAACTCCCCATCCCAATTGAGTACAAGGAGCAACTGGAGAAACAGGAGTAGTACCAGAAGTGGGATCCCATGTTGTGAATGATGGGTACCAAGCGGAAAGGTTGAGCGCATCTCGAATTTCATCATTTGTTATTTGAGAGGTGCCATTAATCAAGAAACCATCACGAGCACCTGATAAATTATCATCATATTCTGCTCTCAATGTCATGATTACCTTCGACAGTAATCCTGCTGTACGAGGAGTTGCAAAGGATGTTCCACTGGTCTGATGATAGCCATCTATGTCATCATGATTTGGTAGATTCTGAGTCCAATCAGCCGCAACATCCGGATAAGAGCCTGACATTGTTTCCTTCTGGTCATCGCCTTCTTCAGCATATCCTGAGACACCAATCGACCATGGAGGTCCAGCGGTTGCATCCTGAACTGCGGGGGATGGAGAATTATCGGCAGCGCCGGTGTGAATCTTCTTGTTATCAACAACCGCTACCTTGGTTGCATCTTCAATACCAGGAACTGGAAGGGATAAGATTGGACCAAAGGAAGTCGTGATAATATCCACAAATGGGTTTTCGCCAGCAGCAAGTACGGCCGTATCACTGAACCCTTCAACGAAGAAGATGACAGCATCGGGGTTTGCATTCAGTACTGCTCCGGTTACCGCAGAACCATGACCATCTTGTGGGTCATCAAGAATCAGGGTTGGAGAATCACCATCGGGGCTGGTGCCGATGATTCTCGTTCCGGGAAAATAAACTACATCAGTGGCGGTCAAGTTATCCCAACAAGACGCACGGTCAGCAGCAACACGTTCTTCATAACTGCCGTTGAATGTTAAATTACAAACTTTGTTGACGCCTAGTCCATCCAACAACCATTGAGGATATGTCTCATTACTGCGAAAATGGTTGTGGTAGACATTGATGCCAGTATCAATAGGTGCAACAACTGAATATGAGCCGAAAGATTCCACTTCTACTTCTTCGCTTTGTGGATTAGAAGCGGATTGCCCAAAGCATCCTGAAAGTACAACCAATAGCACCATCAGTATAGTAAGAACTCGATTCATGATTATCTGCGCCCCAAGTCGCCTTCAATATCATTCCTCTTCCGAGGGAATGAGAATTTGTCCAGAATCAACTGCGGATTCCAGTTCAGTAGCCCTTTCATCGCTAATATCCAAGCCTGTACTTGCAAAAGTCAGTAGTTTTCTCTCATTCTCAGTTACTGAACCATCATCAGCCAACTCATCATATTGTTCGACATAGGCTTGTTCATCATCACTCAGGGTTGCATAAGAAAGGGGCTCGGCCATGAGCATGAGAAGGCGCAACCACTCATCAGTATGTCGGCGACACCGATGCAACAAAGGAGGCAAAGCCACAGGCACCTGACATGAGGGATGACCTGCTAGTTTGGATAGACCTTGAGATGACGGGGCTTGACATCAAGACTTGCTCAATTATTGAAATTGCAACAGTAATCACTGATACTGACCTTAACATCATCGCTGAGGGGCCTAATCTGGCCATTCAGTGCAGTGAAGAAAAAATCCAAGTGATGGATGAATGGAATACCACCCACCATAATGACAGCGGCTTGGTTCAACGAGTTAGGGAATCAGAATACTCATTGCAAGATGCGCAGGCTTTGACACTCGGTTTTATCAAACAATATTGCACTGAGGGAAGTACTCCGCTTTGTGGGAACTCGATTTGGAATGACCGCAAATTCCTCATCAAGGAGATGCCTGAATTAGAAGCATATCTGCATTATCGAATGTTAGATGTATCTTCCTTCAAAATCATTGCAGGGCAATGGTATCCAGAGGTGGCAAGATTTGAGAAGAAAGAGGCGCATCTTGCTCGTGATGATATTCTCGAATCTATTGGGGAATTGAAGCATTATAGAGAATTCATCTTCAAATAGAGTTAACTTATTTTTTCATTTGCTCGACTATTGCAGCCACTACAGCAACCGCGATTTCAGACGGCGATTCAGCCCCAATATCCAAACCAATTGGGCAATCAACCTCATCCAATTTCAATTGAGAAATACCAGCATCAAGAGCCATTTGAGAAAATGCCTGCCACTTTGACTTGGAGCCAATGACTCCAATTCTAACAGAATAATCATCCATTTTTAACAGCCTGATTAAGCGCTCTTCATCCTCTTTCCAATCATGTCCTAATAACAGAACATCGGAATATTTTTTCAAATTAAGCGAACTGAAAAATTCTGAAACACTACAGAAATCTAAGCCTTTTGCTGAAGGAAAAATATCTTTCGAAACAAATTCTGCCCGCGTATCTTGAACTGAATAATCCCAACCAAGAGCATCGCATTGAACTGCGATTGCTTGACCAACATGGCCACCCCCCAGCAACAGAATATGTGGCATCGGCATAATGACTTCCAATGAAAGCGTGACTCTTCCTCCACATAAAGAATCGAGTGCAACGACCTCGTGTCCTTTGGCTCCTTTATTGAGGCCATAAGTGATCACTTCTCCTCCAATTCCCGAGGATAACATCTGCTTCAATCGCTTGATAACTTTGTACTCAAGTCCAGCCCCTCCGACAGTGCCTTCAATCTTCGTTGAGGTCAAGGCTATTCGAGCGCCGACTTTGCCTGGAACGGAACCTGATACATGGAGCACAGAGGCTGTTGCAATAGGCTCTCCTTGAGATAATTGGTGGTTAACCCATTCGATAATGCGGTGGGTCATGCAGTCTGCTCAGGCTCTTCTTTCATGTGTTTTGCGACTCATACCATTGCTGAAGTTTTTCGATATCTTCGGGGATATCGATGTTCAGAGAGAAGTCTGCGCCTTCGACTTTGACATCTTGAAATCTAATTATTTCTCGCAAAGAGTCTGAAGGGGAAGCGGCAAGGATTTTGTCAATATCTCGAGGTTGAATATTAACTGGGTGGCCGCCTTTTCCGTTGCATATGGGACGCACGCTCCTCTTTTCTCTAACTAATGCTTGAAGAGTTGAGAGGTTGAAGCCTGGTCTATCGACTGGAGCGATTAATACTCGTGGGGGTTTTTCAAGGGCTAAAATTCCGACTTGAATAGAACCCGTTCTTCCTGTTTCAGGAGTTGGGTTGACTACCACTCTTGCCCCTGCTGTTGCCAACATTATGTCAACCTGTAATTCTTGGCGAGTCACAACGACTACTTCCTTACAGACTTTCAATAATGAATCCACAATCACCCCAATCAATGTTGAGTCACCAAGTGGAATTAATGCCTTTTCTCGACCAAGTCTTGAACTAGCCCCTGCGGCCAATACGATGGCAACTGCCATTCAAAGTCCTCGCAGCATCTCACGCCCAATTATCATGCGTTGAACTTGAGATGAGCCTTCGTAAATTTGCAGTACCTTGGCGCCTCGCATTAGCCTTGCAACTGGGTATTCTTCGGAGTATCCATAGCCTCCGAAGACCTGAACTGCATCGGTACTGACTTCCATTGCTGCATCTGCTGCAAATCTCTTGGCATGGGCAGCGGCTTCGGTATTTTTCTGACCTGCATCGGCTAAGGCTGCTGATTTCCAAGTTAGAAGCCTTGATGCCTCGACCTTGGTCTTCATGTCTGCGAGCATGAATTGAATGGCTTGGTGTTGGTGTAATTTTTGGCCGAAAGTTTCACGCTCGTCGGAATACTGCAAGGCGTGTTCAAATGCTGCCCTTGCCAAACCAGTTGCTTGAGCGGCGATATTTGGTCTGCTCATGTCAAAGGCATTCATGGCGTTCATCCAGCCTCCAGATTCTGAGCCCCCGATTAGTTGCGAGGCTGGAACTCTAACATTGTTGAAGATGACGGAACGAGTATCGGAGCATCTTTGTCCCATGTTACTCTCTTTCTTTCCTAGACTAACACCTTCGGCATTTGATTCGACAACGAAACCTGACATCCCTTTGTAGCCGGCAGTGGGGTCGGTCTTAGTCAGTACGAAGAAAAAGTCCGCATATCCTGCACCGGTGATGAACATCTTTTCTCCGTTGATGATGTAATCGTCACCATCTTTGATTGCAGTGGTTGCAATGCTTGCAACATCTGAGCCGGCTTCAGGTTCGGTAACACAATATGAGGCCAATGCTCCTTCTTCGGCGACTTTGCGAAGCCATTTTTGCTTCTGCTCTTCGGTACCGCCAGTAATGATCGGGGCGATCGCAAGGCTGGTTGCATAGGCAGCAGTGGCAAATCCAGGGTCTCCCCATGCTAATTCTTCAGTTACTACAACTTCTTCCATACTACCTAGTCCTGCTCCACCATATGCCTCTGGGATGTGCAGATTGAGTAGGCCAAGTTCATCGGCTGCTTTGATGGCTTGCAGTG
The DNA here is from genome assembly GCA_012959275.1 of Candidatus Poseidoniales archaeon. Lineage (GTDB taxonomy): Archaea > Thermoplasmatota > Poseidoniia > Poseidoniales > Poseidoniaceae > UBA226. Next base: position 13,426 of record DUDM01000001.1, on the reverse strand, counting down.
GATATTCTGACTCATTATCCCAATGTTCGGCATTTGGGCGGATTTCATCAAGCGCAAATTGGTGAGCTAATTCTTGCAACATCTGCTGCATTTCATCCAAGTCGAGTGCGACCATGATACGTCGAGAGGTGGTTTAGACATAAGCCCAACCGTTTCAACAGAGGAAATAATTCAACTCAAATGCCGAGATAACCACGTCGTTGCATTTCAAGAATGAATAAGAATAGAAGATAAAGTCCAACCAATATTCCACCTTCCCAGCGATTGAATTGGAAGCCTGTCCACATGAAGAATAAACAGACAACAACCCCAATTATTGTGGCTGGGATAACAAGATACATGATTAGAGGCGCAGATTCCGTTGAGAGTGTGAGAGGCCTAATCATCGCTGCGATACCAATAGAGAGCATTGGGTCAGTGATATTTGAGCCGATGAGAGTACCAATTGCTACACCCTGAGACCTCTTAGAAGCCATCAGTGCAACGGTCAATTCAGGAAGAGAGGTACCAAGCCCAGACATTGTCATTCCAACCACCGCAGGGGGAACATCCAATTCAAGAGCAATTTCACTGGCAATAACAACCAATTTTGATGCTGCATAAACAGCAAAGGCAAGTCCAATAAATACCATCAGAATATATGCACCAGAAGTCCATCCTCTACCCTGAGTCTTAACATCGGGAACGATTTCTAATTCATCGCTTCTTATTTTTTCTTGATTCGTCAACAACCAATAGATGTAGTAACAATACAGACCTACCAATAAGGCACCTTCCCACCTTGATAGGCTCCTACCCCAAACTAGCAGAACTGAAAGTAATAGGATTGCTCCTAGCATTAACATACCATCTCTCTTTATCCAGTCTGGTCTGATATCTAATGGCCGAACCATGACTACAATTCCAAGGATAAGAGTAATTTGAACCAGTACTGAACCAAAGATATTTCCAATTGCCAAGTCGATTAGGGCGGGGTCGCTAGCCCCTCCATAAGCGGCGGTTGAAGTTACAAGTATTTCGGGGAGTGAAGTGCCAATTGAGACGATTGTTAAGCCGATGACGACTTCTGCAATTCCAGCTCTGCGTGCCAATCCTTTGGCTCCCTCGATGAAGAAATCCGCTGAAGTAATCAGTAAGGCAATGGCGAATGCCAGCAATAGTAGACTGACCCAAACTGCCGTTTCACCGGCTCTTGTTCCAAATGTAGAAAGTACAACTAGGCTAACGAAAAGACCACCGGTTAGCAACATCCCGTTCCAATGTAACAACTCCACAATACCGGCATCCTTACCAGATTGGGTTGCCTTCTCGGCGATAGTCTTGGACATACTGCTTTACGCACGAGGTGTCGAGCACATATGATTTGCCACTAATAGGACATGTTCTATGAACAGATATTGTTTATCCCTTCTACAACATTTGCCACGTCGGGGATAAAATAGTCTTCCAATGGCGGAGAGAAGGGCACAGGAGTATCCAAGGCGCCGATAATTCGTGGTTGGGCTTCCAATGCCCAAAATGCTTCTTCGATAATTCTATTCTGAATGCTATGCCCTAAGCCGCCATGCCACTGGCTTTCTTGGAGGATGAGTAATTTACCGGTTCGGGCGACTGAAGAGATACAAGTTTCATGGTCGAATGGGATGATTGTCCTCAGGTCGATGATTTCTACTTCGATTCCTTGATTGGCAACTTCTGCAGCCGCTTTCAAAGCCACATGTAGCATTGAGCCCCAGCAAACTAAAGTCAAATCGCTGCCACCTCTTACGATTTTCGCCTTACCGATAATTCCTTTGTCTGGAGTAGTATCTACGATTTGGTTGATATTGTCGCCCCAACCAGTTTTGCCTCCGCGTAATCCATAGAGTCCAATATGTTCGAGGAATACTACTGGGTCATCCAAGTCAGCAGCCTCGCATAACAAGTCAAAGGCATCTTGGGGAGTCGCTGGAGCCAAAACGATTAACCCCGGGTCATTTGCAAACCAAGATTCAATCATATTTGCATGGAAAGGCCCGCTACGAGTTTTTCCTCCAAGTGGTATTCGAACCGTCAAAGGAACTTCAGCCCCCCAGCGCCAACGCAACATTGCTGCATTATTGACTAAGGCATTGAATGCTAATGCGGTGAATCCCCCAAATTGGATTTCAGCCATCGGCCTCATTCCGTGTAACGCCGCCCCTGTTGCAGCGTGGATGATTATTGCCTCGGACAAAGGCATATCAAGCAACTTATCTGAATGGCCGGCATTTTTCAAGGGCAAATTCATTCCAAATGCGCCTGCAACTTCCATATCTTCGCCCATGAATACGACATCATCTCCATATTTGTCTGCGATGGCTACCATGGCTTGTTGAATGGCTCTTGAATAAGTCCAAGAACCACTTTTTTCACTGAATAATACGTCGAGTTGACCATCTTCCAATATGGCTTCTCCTGCTTCAACATTGCCATTTCGCTCTAATCTATCTGCATGACTATCCGAATCATGAAGGCTGGTAACTCCTAGCACTAATGTCTCTGGTGATGGCCAATCCATAGCCTCGACTTCTGCTCTTGCTTGGTCGGCCAAGTCTTGTTCTTCATCTTCCATATCTGATAGGGTTGCTTCTTCAATTCCAAGGTCGAGAAGTAATTTACGATGAGTTGGAATTGGATCTTTTTCTGCCCAATATTCCAATAGTTCACGGTTGACGTAGCCCGGAGGATTACCACTTTCTGCGCCGAGGTAGAGGTCATCATGATGGTGAGCATGGCCACAACCTCGCATGGTTTCGACATGAATTAGAGTTGCACCTCCTCCTGAAAGACTGAATTCTCGCGCTGTGGCTGCCGATGCATACCATGCTGCTGGGTCTGAACCATCTATTGTCCACGAAGGCATTCCCATTGCCACCGCCTTATCCGCCCACAATTCAACAACCGATTGATTTGTTGAAACCGTATCAAGGGCGATTTGATTGTTTTGAAGAATGAAGGTCATCGGTAATGCTCTAACTCCTGCAAGATTGAGGGCCTCCCACCATTCACCACTACTGCTGGCTCCTTCACCAATGCAGGCTACATGGAAACGCTCAGTATTGGTCAACTTGGCTGCTAAAGCCAATCCTGTCATCGTGGCGGTAGCAATTGGAAGAGGAGCAGTTGGCGGTAGGACTCCACGATGCCAGCAACCGGTATGCAGGTCTCGACCGCCCGCATTAATGCCAATCCAACCTCCATTCTGATTAGATTCTGCCTTTCCCATCTGGGCTGTCATGACATCACGAGGTGTGTCGCCCATCGCCATTCCAAGACCAACATCGCGAATCATTGGTGCTACCAAGTCACCATCATATCCTTCATCTGGCCTACTACCGATTGATGAATCCAAATCTCGGTTCAGAGCACCTGCTACTGCAACTACTCCTTCTTGCCAAGTAGAACGGAAACCCTTGCCTCCAAATTTTCCGCCATCGGGAGTTTTCATGCCTTTCATGAAGACATCTTTGAGGTGGATATCTAGGGCCCGTGTCCGAAGCATCAAGCGCTGCCATTCCAATCTCTGTTCAATTGAAATTGCCATATAATGCGATATTCTACGCAGACAAAGTGCAATATCGATGAGGAAACGCTGGCAACGGCGATCTAAGTGTAGCATGAAATCGCGGCGTGGAACAACCTCTCTCTCGAGGTCATGTTGATGATTGCGAACAGCAAGACCACGCCCTAATGCATCGACTACTTCTTGAGAAAATAAATGCCAAGTTCGGCCATTAAATTGATTGTGAGAAGTTTGAGATTGTAACTGTTCCCAAGTGGTTGCCACTCTCTCTAAATAGCCATCATGGCGCTCTGCAGTGAAGCGTAATAATTCGCTACGGGCCTCATCTGCAGACAGAGGATTAACGAATTTTAGAGCCTTATCCGGGCTCCAACTGGCACCGTGAATTAACGGCATTCCTGCTTGACTCATCCTCTCCCTCCAAACAAAGGCGTGATGGAGGTGGACTTGAAGGCTGTCATTCAGATTCCGAACTCGATTCTTTGCGCCTTTCCATCTCTTCATTGTAGCAGGAGCGTAATTCTTCTCGGTTTGCTAGGGTTAGCCACAATCCCAAGGCTCCAGGAATTGCCAATAATCCCAAGGATAGCGACCAAGCATGAGTCAAGTCATGCATTAGGCCAATGAAAATTGGACCGATTAATGTGCCAGTAGCCCATGCAGTACCAAATGCTCCGAAGGCCAAACCGGCACTGCCTTTTCCGTATGTTCGAGTAGTTGCAGCATCGACCATCGGCAATAGAGGAATTTGGGCTGCTGCAACCGAAAATTGGAATATCGCCAACATCGCAACTACCACAAGTACCCCCTGTTTATCATCAGCAGCAGCAGACATGACTCCGGCTGAAGTCAGACCAATCATTACCCCAATCCATCCCATAATCATCCACCGAGTTGGCTCAGTTCGGTCAACCTGTCGACCCCACCACCAACCTCCAAATCCTTGGATTAAGACCAGAACTAAGAGCACTAGGCTGATTCCACCCGGTCCCATACCAAGTGGAGGTTCTGACAATAATAGAGGCACCCCCGCCTCCAAAGCACCGGTTGCCAAAGCCGAGAAAACGATTAGCATGCCGATGCGGAAAAGCATTGGATTAGACATGAACTCCCGAATTGGAACTTGCTGAAGAGCGCTTGATGAAGAGCCATGTCCAATTGCCTTGGATGCATAGAGAACCAAAGGCAATGCAGCAGCAGTTATTCCAGCCAATAGTAAGAATGCATTCGAGGCTCCAATCTCGAATGCCCAACCACCAATCACTGGCCCAAGCAAGGCACCAACAGTAGCCATACCAATCAAAGAACCAGCAGTTGCACCAAAACTATTGGGCCATAAACGACTTGCTGCAGCCAAACCAGCGGTCAAAACAGCAGCCCCTGAAACGCCATGAATGAAACGGGCTGCTACCAATACCCAAAATCCTGAATTGGGGAAATACGACTCCAATAATTCCTCAGTTGCCACCAAGTACAGCAAAGACGAACCTATCAACATGACAATTGAAGCACTTATTACGCGACCAGAACCAAATTTATCGACCAACTTCCCAGAAAATGGTCCGAATAATAACAATGGCAAAGCCCAAATTGAAACCAGAGCAGTAGCCTCAAAACTGGAAAGAGAAAATTGCTGCTTCCATTCAGGAAGAATTGGAACGATGTAAGCATAACCAAGGAAATCAACCACGAAAGCGGAAAGAATTGCCCAAAATGCCAAATCATTACCATCAATAACTGGCTTCATCTTTGCAGTTCCAGACATCTTATTCCTCCTCCTGTTCAGGTGCTGCTGGCAAATGTAACATGATATCGGCCAACATCTGCGCTCCATCTTCGATTCGAGTCATCAAAGTCAAATCATTCAGAGATTCTGGACGAGCGATGTCAAACATCAAATCCAACACATAACGGATAGAAAGGTGAGTGAAACGGACAACTTCTGGGTCGACATTCATCAATTCTTCTTTGGGAAGTAAGGTGATTAAGTCGGGTAAATCATCCAATACTTCATCCATAGCCTGTTCTACCTCTTCGGCGATACCATCGGCTTGGACTTGTAGCATCTCGTCCATGGTCAACCCAATTTTCTGTGAAGAACTTCGAGGCTTCTTCTTCTGACCTTTTTCGCCTAATTTTTCGCTGCTTTTCATGCTCTCGTAGGAGACTTCCTCTACATCTCCGGAGTCAGTGCTGACTCCGTCTTCCACCAATTTACCAAGTGCTGCCTTCAGAACTTCGGTCAATACTGCTGGCTCGATATCGAGTTTATCTGTTACCTTGGATTCTTCTAGTTTTGCTGCGATAGCAGCAACGAAATCATCATTGATGATATCCGAGCCAAGCATGTTTGAAAGCATCGGTAAGGCCCAATTTGGGTCACTCATGCCTACCCCCACATCGAAGGTCCCTTCGCGATTACCAATCATTCCGACATCGGCCGGTGGTGGCACGAATTCCTTGCGCACATGCTTGTGCAATTGATCGATTAGTTTCCTCATATTGAGAGGCTTGGCCAATACTTCCGAGATGCCTGCTTTAGCTGCAGCGGACATGAAATCCGTGGAAGTTACTCGTGAAAGCAAAACAATTCTGCATTTGAAGGAAAATTCTGGGTCAGACATCATGCGCGAAGCCGCATCAATCGGGTCACCTGTCTTCCATTCCGCATCCATTATTACGACTTCTGGCATGGTTGCCAAGGCTGTTGCTTCAGTTTGACGCATTGTGGAGCCACGAGTGACATCGAAGCCTTCGCGCTCAAGAGTATTGGCCAACAAATTACGGCGGCCTTCGTTCTCATCAGCGACAATTACCTTAGCCATGGAGGCACCCCAGCAGCCTTTGGCTGCCATTGGATTCATCAAGATGTCCCAAGATAAACATCAATAGCGGGGGATAGTAGAGTCTACTTCTCTAGACCAGAGGTCAATTCCACCAGTCATATTCCACAGGCGCGAAGCATCCCAACCATTGTTCGCCAACATCATTCCAGCCATCATTGAACGGCCACCATGATGGCAATGAAGCAATATATCTCGGTCTGAAGGAATCGAATCAAGATGCTGGAGAACATCGACATGTGGAATTAAATCATCAACAAAAGAAATCGAAGCGATACTTCCCTCTCCAATACTTCGAACATCAAGAACATAAGGAGCCCAACCAGCACCCATCTTTTCAACAACTGCAACCGGTGAAATCTCCTGAACCATGCCCTCAACGTGGCCAGAGGATTGCACTTCAACTTGTGTATTTGCACAATACCCCTCTAAGTCCATCAATTCAGTAACCACAGAACGCGTAGGATCCTTCGAGGCACGAACACCACGAAATCTCATCTCAAGAGAATCATATAACATCAATATTCCAGATAGAGGTTGACCTATTCCAAGAACTAACTTCAGAACTTCATTGGCTTGCAGAGTACCAATAACTCCAGGCAGGACTCCTAAAACGCCACCTTCAGCACAAGAAGGAACCATCCCTGGAGGTGGAGGCTTAGGGAAAATATCACGATAATTAACCCCGCCATTCAAATTGAAAACGCTAACCTGCCCTTCAAAACGATGAATCGAGCCATAGACCCAAGTGATTCCAAGCATCTCACAAGCATCGTTTACCAAATAACGAGTAGGGAAATTATCTGTGCCATCAACTACAACATCATGTCCTTCAAGAACCGAAAGCGCATTGACAGAAGTCAGTCGCTCCTCGACAACAGTAACCGAAATAGAATCATCAAGAGCATGAATCCGCGACCTTGCACTAACGGCCTTATTGACCCCTACATTTGCAGCATCATGCAATATTTGGCGCTGCAGATTGGATAAGTCAACAGCGTCATCATCGATGATGGTCAAATGACCAATTCCAGCCGCAGCCAGATAGAGAATGACTGGAGAGCCAAGGCCACCAGCCCCAACCACTGCAACTCTAGCATTACGAAGCCTAACTTGGCCTTCCATACCGACTTGTGGTAGGATGATGTGACGAGAAAAACGCTGCAAGTCTGCTGCAGACAACTGCTCGCCCATGTAGTATGCCTCAATGCTGGTTGTCTTCAAGCCAACGCTCTGCATCCATTGCAGCCTGACAACCCATTCCGGCAGCAGTTATGGCTTGGCGGTAGCGAGTATCGACAACATCGCCGGCTGCAAAAACTCCAGCAACACTGGTCATGGAATGCTGCTTATGTAGGATATATCCTTCTTCATCGGTCTCAACTTGACCTTCCAAAAAGGCGGTTATCGGCTTATGGCCGATGGCGATAAAAGCACCAGTTGATGAAATCTCCTCTCGAGAACCATCACGCGGGTCCTCAAGAACTGCACCAGTCAATCCACTATCATCTGATAACCACTCGACAACTTGGCGGAATGGGCGTATCTCAATTTTCTCATGAGTTCTAGCCCTGTCAAGCATGACCTTGGAAGCCCTCCAGGTATCACGCCTGTGCAGAATGGTTACCTTGGAAGCAAAACGTGTCAGGAATGTCGCCTCTTCCATGGCAGAATCACCACCACCGATGACAAGAACCTCTTCATCCTTGAAGAAAGCCCCATCACAAGTTGCACAAGTCGAAATTCCACGGCCTTTTTGAGCATCTTCTCCCTCAACTCCCAGCCAAATTGCTTCAGCACCAGTACAGATGACGATTGAATGGGAAAGGAATGTCTCTCCCTCAACTACAACCTTGAAGGGGCGTTCAGAAAAATCCACGCTCTCAACGTTCTTATCCTCTACTTCCAAACCAAAGCGCTCTGCTTGCTCTCGTAAATGCATCATCATTTCAGGGCCAGTTACGCCGCTTGGATAACCAGGGAAATTCTCAACATCGCTGGTCAACATCAATTGCCCACCCGACATATAGCCTGCAAACATTAAGGGTTTTAGCATCGCTCTGGCAGAATAAAGTCCTGCGGTGTACCCTGCAGGACCACTGCCGATAATAATCAGGTCCCGTATGCCATCAGTCATGAGCCTGTGGCAACAAGCCCACGCCTTCAACATTGGCTTAAATGGTACAATCACTCTCACCTCATACATTTCAAGGAAAACCGCTACGCAACGGCATGGACGTAGTATCCCACGCCATCTGGGGTCGACACTTAACTTACGGCCGACTCAACTGGAAAATAGCCGCAGCCATGGCTGTCCTACCTGACCTCTTAGCATTCGTTCCTTCAACAATCGTCCAACTGCTAAACGGCAAACCGCGAGCCCAAATCAATGAAGATTCAGTAACTTCAGACCTCCCTTCAATCGCTTGGCAGATGTATCAAATCAGCCATTCCTTAGTTTGGACCTTTGTACTATTCCTTTGCATCTGGGGTGCTCTAGAATACACCCTGAAAAAGCAAAAGGGTGATTTGCTGAAAACAGGAAAAATTCTACAACGTGAAATGAAACCACGAACTGCTGCAACCCTACTGATTATTCCTTGGATTTCTCATATCATCATCGATATGCCGACCCATACTCATCGTTTCTTCCCGACCCCATTCTTGATGCCATTCTCGGATTACATGATCGATGGAATCATGTGGTCAACATGGTGGGTATGGGGGCTTAACGTCATTGCAATTATTGTGGTTTGGCGAATATTGAATCACAGAACCGCAGCAATCGCGTCAATTGCTCCTCGAGCATGAGTTACTAACCGTGGCTCTACATGTTCAGGGTCAGCACCTGGGCCAATAATTCCCAATCCAATCGGTTTGTCATACTCTAATTGTAATTCAAGAATTGTCTTGACAACTGCTTGACCTAATACCAAACCGTGTTGCGTCTCGCCCTTTTCGATTATTCCAAGGCAAGCAGCACCATCAATATCGTCACGTAAAATTAACCCTTTCAATGCCAACGGAATCTCAAGTGAACCCGGAACCCAAATAACCTCGACAACTTCGATTCCAAAGTCCTCTGCACGAGCTTTTGCTACTCCTAACATCTCTTCAACATTCTCACGATGGAAGCGGGCGCAGACTAGTCCTATTCGTGCCATATCATTCACTCCGGTGCATCATACGTTCAACAGTATCGACGACAGCCTGTGTTCTGGGGTCGATTTCGACATTGACTTCATCTCCCACAGTTTTGTTGCCAAATCTTGTGCGCGTCAATGTTTCAGGGATTAGGGCGACGCTGAATTCATCACTATGAGGATTGACAATTGTCAATGAGCAGCCATCCAAAGCGATGAAGCCTTTTGCTGGAATATACTTCATCCATTGCTCATCAATCTTGAAACTCATCATTCCATCTTCAAATGAGTTGATTCTTGCCTTACACGAAATATGTCCGGAGACATCATGGCCACCGATTTCATCTCCGACTTTGGCGGCTCGTTCATAGTTGACCTTATCTCCAATTTGTAATGCTCCAAGGGTAGTAACATTGAGTGTTTCATCAACAATGTCAAACCAAACCTGTTCTTCAGAAAATCCAACTACGGTTAAACAAACTCCATCGAGGGCGATTGATGCTCCTTGTTCAACTGCGCTCATTTCTGGGATTGATATGCTCAAAGTATTATTGTTGAATGAAACTACTTCCCCCATTCCCGCAACAATTCCTGTGAACAAATAATTCACCTCAGTCCTCGACTTCTTCAAGTCTCTTGTTGACGCTCCAAAGGTCGATTATTTTGGAAATTATCTTGCGTGTACCATCAAGGTCATCGCTTAAGCCTTCAACCCTAACGACTTGAATCTCTTGGAATCCACGCTCATCTAAGGCTTTGCGGATTGAATTTTCTGCATGCTCTTGATCGTATCCTAAGGCGATTATATTTGGCTGAATTTTTGGCAAAATATCGAAGATTGGAACATCTGGTGGGTTCCCAATGATGGCTTCATCTACTGGTTTCAGTCCTTGTACCATACGTTGTCTCATCTCTTGACCTGTCACTGGTTCATGCTTGCGCTTCCTTACTGTATCATCGTGGGCTACAACTACGCACAAGTAGTCGCCAAGGGCCTTTGCCTGTTCCAAATAATGTAGGTGTCCGGTATGAAGTAGGTCGAAAACCCCCACTGCCATAACCCGCTTCACTTTTTCACCTCTGCGAGTATTTCAGCACCAGAAACGAAGGGGATATTTCTTGCTGTTGCCCATTGTTTTGCAGCCTCTACGGACAAAGCAGCATCGCCATCCGGCTGTAACATTTCGGCTCCTATGACAACTGGCGCAAGTCCGGCAGCTCTAGCCATTGCTGTTGCTAATTCGGTATGCCCTTGGCGTTGAGCCAAGCCGCCTTCAGTTTCTCGGCAAACTGGAATATGCCCCGGAGTGCGGAACTCAGAACCTAATCGCCCAAGGGCATCATCGCTGCCGATGCATTCTGTATACAATTCTGCAAAACGGCGAGTTGTAAGAGAACGGTCGCGGTCGGTAATTCCTGTGAAAGTATCGCGGTGATTCAATGATAGTGTGAAGGCGGAGCGTGAATCATATTGCAAATCGTTAGTGACCAATTCTGAAAGCACAGGATACTTGCCTACTAAATTAGAATCTGTGTGCAAATCTTGTAAAAATGGTAGATGGAACAACTCGCCGACTTCATGACCTATTGCAAGGAATAGCAAGCCGCCGCAGTCACTTCGCAATTGGCGCATCGCAGCAGGCGTTGCTGCGGCGGCTGGAAACAACAAATCAGTCTCCCCTTCTCTCCATTCTGCATCAAAAACACAGATTGGTCGGCCTTCACGAAAAGCCTGAACAGCCGCATCAAGACCACTCATCGAGGATGCCGAGAAGCAATACTGACATGAACCTCACTACTAACTTGCTTAGTCCAAAGGACGCTGTTAACTGCATATGGTTTTGAAGGGGGACGGGTTCGGCCGGCTGCCACTGTGGGGGCAATGTCGTTATGCCAATAAGAATGGGGCCGGCGGGAGTGCCACTCTCGTGTAAAGGAAGAACGATTGTTGAGGGTATGGACGATGTCATATCTTTGGGCTTGGATACCATGGAAATCCAAACTGTAAGAATGGTACAACCACACCATTTTGATCAGTATTGGCAGGCCGGAATCCTATCCCATAAGGCTGAATTCGAAATGAATATTCACGGTCCTTATTACGCTGAATTACTCGGAAATAGAGTGCAAAGGAATCGTGCTCTTGCCAAGTTAGAAGCAAGCATGCAAGCCGGCAAAGTCCTCAATGCACGCCATATAACAACTCACGTCGGGCCTTATGGCGAGATGGGGAGTGGACCAGCAGCCAATGAACAAGTTGCCAACGTTATGGCAGGAATCGTCGAGCGCTCCAAACAACTTTGGGAAGATGAAACTGAACATCCCGCCTTCCCATGGCTCGAAGATGGAACTCCAATGAAGGTTGGAGTAGAAACTAGCGGCCGTCAAGAATTATGGGGAACATTGGAAGAAGTTCTCGAAGTTGTTAACCACGTCGAAGGAACGGTGCCCGTTCTCAATATGGCACATATCCACGCTCGAGGCCACGGTCGCTTGAAGACCAGTGAAGATTATGGGGAATTATTCGACCAAGTTAGGACAACCATTGGAACAAAGACATTCTATTGTCACTTCTCAGGTGTTGAGCATCGCATGGGTAATGCCCAGCACTACACTCAAATCAAGAAGAGCGACTTGAACTTCGAGCCACTCGGGGAATTCTTAATCGAAGAAGGAGATTGGTTAGATGTCACCATTATCTCGGATTCACCACTATTAGAGCACGATGCAATGTATATGATGCAGAATATCGAGCGTAGCCGCCACAAGCAGTTAGAGCGTAAAGCAAGAGAAGACCGACGCCGTGCATTGGCAGCCCAAGCCGGCATGTCTCCTGAAGAGATGGAAGCCCGTGAAAAGGCTGAAACCGAAAAGAGAATCGCTGCTCAAGATGCACCGGCTGAAAAGAAGCCTGAGGCAAAGAAAGAAGAGAAGAAGGCCGAGGAAAAGAAGCCTGAAAAGAAAGATGCGAAGAAGGGAGCAAAGAAAGAAGACAGTTTCTTTGAAACATCGCCAGATGATGATGATGACCTCTTCTGATTACAGTATTCCATGCCGCAATTGTTGAAAGGTAATGCGCGGTGGAAGCAATCCCAAGGGACAGTAACTCAGTTGGGAGAGTGCCAGACTGAAGATCTGGAAGTCGCCGGTTCAAGCCCGGCCTGTCCCACCACAATATGCATCACTGAATATAGTGAAAAAGCCGTGCTTTGACTCACACTTCCTTCAATGTTTGATGGTGAGTGGGTTTCAGTCCAGTGCTCGTCTTCAAGCCTCGGACTGTCTCACCACGATATGCATCACTGGGCCAAGTCCGGGAGTTGGGCGCTTGTGTGACTATGCTACGATACCCGTTGCGAATCTTTATGTGCTAGTAGCATGTAGCACTTCCGTGGCAAGAATTTGTAGTAGAAGGGGCTGTAATACCCAACTAAGGAAAAATTATGCGCGAATTTGTAGTAACTGCAGAAAATTGCCATCGTCAAAAGTCACAAAAAAGTCACAAAAATACAAACAACGTAGTAGTAAAGGCTTGAAGTCATCAAAACAGATGAAGCATATTGATAATCCGGGTGGAAGTGCGCTAAGGTGTAATTGTAATAGTTGGATAAAACACTACAAAAATAACAAAAAAGGAAAGATGCCAAAAAAATGTGCTGACCTCAACTGCAACAAACCTGCCACTACGGGCGCTCATGTAAAGAAAATTGGTACAAAAGACAACAAGTGGTACATTATTCCTACATGTAACGGGCACAATCGTGGAAAAAAGCATGTATTTTTTCCCGATAATCGAGAAATCGTTTCCGTCCATAAGCAAAAGGGTTGCAAGAGCAATTAGATTCCAATCATGGGCCAAGTCCGGGAGTGGCCTCCGTATCGGCCCACTGAAGACC